>NZ_JAACYW010000010.1 GCF_015356825.1 Catenulispora rubra
CCCCGCCGGCCATCGACGCGGCCCCGACCCCGCCACCCGTTCAGCCCACCCGAACACAACGAGCCCTGACACCCATCAGCACCCCCTGACCAGGAGCTCAACCCCTCCGGACAACAGGGGGAAACTCGGGATGCGGGCCGGCATCGGTCAACCGGTAGCCGTATGGCACCCATCCGCCCTCGTAGCGGCCCTGCTCCAGGACCTGGACGGTCATTGCGTTCGTTGCGCGTTTGCCTGGCCCGGATCACCTCCCGGCGGGCCAGGATGCCCAGCAGGTCCATCACCTCCTCGACGGTGTCGACCGCGGGGTCCACTGCCCCGCCGAGTTCCGGCATCCACAGCGGCACCCCGTGCAGCGCTAGCAGGGGAGCGACCAGCGAGTACTGGTTGCCGGAGAACGCCCGCTCGTGCGAGCCGATCACCACCTGGTGATCCTCGGTCGACACTCGCCATTAGAACGCGAATCGCAGACCACCGGCCACCAACCGGGAAGAACGGCGGACACGGCCTGCGGCCCAGGCGGCAAGACTGTCAGCACTATTCGGGCGAACCATCTTGCCAGCGTCCGGACCCGGACAGACTGGCGATGCCGGAACCGACGGCAGTGGGAACAACGCGGGTATCACGATCTGCTGTCGTCTCGCCATGGGACACCGCCTGTTGTTGCTGATCGGAGCCTTCGACGCGGCCCTACTTTCGGTGTCTCAGCACGTCAGGAAGGTGACAAGCGTGGCGCGAGGTGGCAGCCACCGGCGACAACCCGGCGTTTCGCCGTCGGCCTCGGAGTCCCCGGTCTCGGCGCTGGTCGGCTGTGGTGGGCAGGCCTGACGTAATTCTCGCCGGCGACAAAGTCCCGCCCGACGACTATGAGCGCACCGCCAGGGACTTGAACCCCGAACCCGCGGATTAAGCGGAGATTCTCCGAAGTCCGCTGGTAGGGGCATCGGTAGTCTGTTGGTGGGCGGGTCGGGGTGGTCCAGGTGGATGGAACCCTTGGGCAGCAGATTGTGAGCTGCAGTCCATGAGGCGGCGTTCGGACTGCGCGATTTGTGCCCGCTGTCTGGGGTTCGTTGTTGGCGTTCGTTAGTTTTCGAGGAGCGCCATCAGCGCGTCGGCTCGTGAGGCTTCCAGTCCCGTCGCCGAGTCCGAACCACAGCTGGCGGCCCGTGTGCAGTTCCCTGATGTACCAGCATGTCGGCGCAGGTCGGGTGACTAGCGCGATGATGAGCGGCCGGACGGGTCACGACCTGCCAGATTGGATCGAAGCAGTCCAGGGGCGACGACCGGATCTCACACCTCGGCGGCTTCGCCACCGGCCTGCTGGCCGACATCGACGCGGTCACCGCTGGATTGACCCCTGCCCCACAGCTCCGGCGTCACCGAAGGGGCAGTCGACAGCAAGGCGCTGAAACGTACGACATTCGGACGCGACAGCTTCCCGTTTCTCCGTAAACGGATACTGCTGGCGTGATCCACCCCGCCACTCCCGGAAAGCGCGCCAGACCCCACTTCAAACCGCTGCAAACAGTGATCCATTACCTGCGCGAACGAGCGCTCTTCCTCTGCTGCGTCTCCGGAACGGGTACGCTCGGGCTCAATGGCAGCCATGATGTGCGCGTGACCATCTTGTGTGCCGGATTTGCCCGTCAAGGTGGAATCGTCACGGAAAGCTGCCGCCCATCGCCGCGGTCAACTCACCGGTCCGTGCCGGCCGCAGTGAGGCTGCGGCATGGTTCAGGGTGTCGAGATCGATGCCCTGATATACCCCGCTCAGAGTGATCACGGTGGTGCCGCGCCGGATGTACAGCATGAAGGCCGACGGCGAATCGGCGCGATGGCCGAGCCAGCGATCCGGTCCGTCGGTGGTACAGATGCCTTCGGCGCATGCGGCTGGCTTGCCCTGCTGGTTCGCGTCCGTTCCGATGTGCTCGGAGATCCACTGCGCGCCTGCGGTAGCGGGCGTCTGGCCGGCAGAAGGGGTCGGGTCGGCGATGGCAGAGGTCGGGCTCGCGGTCGCAGGTGAAGCGGAGGCCGAGGGCGGTGAAGGCTGCGGTGTTGGTTGGTCTGGAGCCAGGATGAGATCGAGACTGCTGCGGTTGTCCCGGTGGGAGTTGGAAACGGTGTCGAAGCCGATGGCCGTGTGCACGAGATGCCAGCCGGACAGATCAGGGATCAAGACAGGCTGCGGCAGGTTGGCCACCTCAGCGCGCAGTTCGCCGTCGCGCCACACCGTGTGCAGCCAGGGAACGCCGGCGGCCGTCACGGCTGCCACCACGGCCAGCGACCCGGCCGCCCACCGCCGGGCCGGTCCTCGCCCGAGGAGAGCGATCGTGGGGAGGGCGACCAGGAGGATGACCGGCGCGGGCCACAACGGCGGCCCGTCGGGGATCCGGTCGTAGCGCAGTGGCACGGCCAGCAGCAGGCTCAGATGCACCAGCCCGGCAGCGGCGGTCGCGCCCGCCACGCTGAGCAGGACGACGGAGCCCCGCCTCCCCGGCTTCGCCGTCCGCGTCCGCCACAGCTCGGCCGACCAGAACGCCGCGCCCGCGATCAAAGCCGCGGCGATCACCGCGATCACCGCATCGGTGGTTGGTTGTGGAGAACCCGCATTCGGACAGCCGTCATCGGATGCGTAGCAGCTGTATCCCTTTGGCGGCTCTCGATGGACGAGCAAGGCGCCCAGCAGCCCGGCGATCGCACCCGCGGCGGCGAAGCGCGCCACGAGGCCTTGGATCTCCTTCTGCATGGTTCCCCCATGGGTTAGGGCTGGGAACTCGAATTCCCCGTTGACGAACTCGAAGTGGGCCAGGGGCCCCCTCCGCCCTTCTCGGAAGCCCCGGTGATGAAGGCCGCCCCGGCCACGAACACCAGCGCGAGCACGCCGACCACGGCTCCGATGACGCCCGCCGGGGCGGCACCTGAAAAGCGCCCGTGCTGTGCCGAAGTTGTCTGCCGCGCCCGACATACCAGGTGGAAGGCGGTGACGAAGGGTAGCGCGGTGGCTACCACGAGCGCCGTCGTGATGTACCACGGCGAACCGCCTGGCAGGTGATCGCAGGTTGACGCGACGCCCACCGGACCTGCGCATGAAGCCGAGTGTGTGGTGTTCACGCCGACACCGGCCGCGACGACCACGGCCATCAGGCCGCCCGGCGGCGCGAACGTCCCGATCACCTTCTCGCGAAGCCGCCACCGTGGGGAGTCCCACAGCAGGAGGAGCCCGACGAACCAGCCGGCCAGGAACAGGAAGCCACCGAACAACAGCAGGAGTACGGCGGCGATCTCCTGCCGGCCCAACGGGAACGGCGGGATATCCGCCTCCTGCGATGCCACGCCCCCCTTCTGCGGCCTGCCGGGATCCGTCAGCACGGTGCCCGACAGCGCCCCCGCCCCGGGCACCCCGGGCCGCGCCGCCGGGCCCGTCACCGTCGGCAGGTCGGCCAGCGCGGCGGCCACGATCTCGGCCGGCTCGCCCAGGGTCTGCAGGATCCGCCGGACGGCCGCCGGTCCCGGCCCGTCCGCCTCGGCCAGCGCCACTTCGATGTGCGACCGGACGTCGTCCAGCAGCTCCCCGCCGGCTGCGGCCGGCAGCCACGCCGCCTGGCTTTCCAGCTCCCGCAGGTAGTCGGCGATCAGTTCCGTACCGGAGTCGTCCGATCCTTGGTTGCCGGTGCCCGTCATCACACCTGTCCACCTCCGCTCAGGAACACAAAGCGCCTGACCTCCTTGGCGGAACGGCGTTCATCGGCCAGGTGAATTCGTCCAATGTCCGCCGGCCGACCGGGGTGGGCCGGTATTAGCGGCCGTGGCGGCCCGGTCGGGGACTCCCGCCACTGGGCACCCGCCATCAGCCCTCTGTGAAGGCGGGGCAGTAGGGGGTAGATCCTGCCCTCGCTGGTGGCCATGGCGTCAACGGTGTCGAGCTCGTGGAGGAGCCCGACCCCGTACCTGCTGCCGTCGTGCGACAGGACCATGGCACAGAACTCGAGCACACCTCGCCGCATCTGGCTCACCGTCTTCCCTGCGCCGCCAGGTTCCATGCAATACAAAGTACCCGGCATCGCCAGCGGCGACACATGACAGAAGACTGAGATCCTCACCTCAGCCGTCCGTCGGCGCGAGCCAGCGGGCCGAGGCGGCCAGCGCGCCGGCCTGGAATCGGCTGCGGGCGCCGAGCCGTTCCATGAGGCCGCTGGTCAGGCGTCTGACTTGGCGGCTGGAGAGTCCGAGCTTGCGGGCCAGGACCTCGTCGGTGTCGCCGGCGGCGAGCAGCCGCAGCACGGCGTGCTCGCGTGCGGACAGGCCGTCGACGTCCCGCGGCGGGGCATCGTCGAGCGGGACCGCGGTCTCCCAGAATTTGTCGAACAGCGCGGACACCGGCTCGACCGCGGCCCCGCGCAGCATGAGAGCGCCGTTCCCGGCCATGCGATCCAGCGGAACGACGGCAGTCGTGCGATCGACGACGAGCATCCAGATGGGCAGCGTCGGTGTGGTCCTGATCTGGCCGCCGCGCTCGGACAGCTGCCGGGCGTAGGCGGTCGCGGTCGGGTCGTTCCGGAAGGATTCCATGAAGATGGAGCGCGAGCGCACGTCGCGCTCGAGGAGGTGGGCCACGGCGGCCCGGCCGGCCCAGCGCTCCTGTCCGGACTCCGGTCCGCCGGGCACGAAAGCGACCACTTCGGCGCGGGACCCGATCGTGAGTTGTCCCAGCCGTTCCCTGATGGCGCCCACTCCGATGAGTTCCTCGCCGTAAGGCCCGTCGGGTCCCGGCAGGTGGCTTGCGAGGTCCGCGGTCAGGACTGCGAGGGCGGCCCGTCTGTCTGCGAGCACTCGCCGCTTGGAGTCCAGTTCCGCCTCCTGGCGGGCCAGGAACGCTTCGAGGCCCACTTCCGGACTGACCGGCCACATTGCCGGCGGGCGCTCCCAGGACGGGAGCACCAGGCAGACTTGCTCGAGATCGTCGAGGGCTGCGCGCACCAGAGTCTCGTCGACCGCCATCCGGCGCGCGAGATCAGCGGGCGTCGATTCGGGACCCTCTATCAGGGCGAGATAGACCGATTCCGCGACTTGGTCGATGCCGAAGGTCTCCAACAACGGCCCCATCCCCCGTCCGTCGGGTCCCCGTGGCAGTCCGGCGTGGTCGGACTTCCGGCCCGAGTAAATGAGACCTCTGTTATATCGCACCCGCAATGGCAGGGCCCTGCCGAAAGCGCCTGTGGAAGTGTTTTGAAGTGTCCGGATGCGGACGCCGACACAAGCGGACATGCCCTATGCCTGTCGCCGCCATGCCCGCGGATGCGACGATCCGATCAGACGCCGGGCCGGGCCACAGGGCAAACGGGGCCTTTATTCTCCGGGCGGCGTGTAGGGGATACGGGGCACCGTGCTGTCATCACCACCGCGGTCACACGCGGCGTCGGTGTCTCCTGTCCGACCGGTAACGACGGTCTCGTCCAAGGAGAAACCAGTGACGAAGAAACACAGATTCCTGCCACGCTTGGCGGCGGCGCTCCTGGCGTTCGCCGCCTGTCTGAGCCTGAGCCAGCCGGCGCATGCCGCGGGCGGCCCGCAGCCCGTCGACCAGGCGAAGGGCGCCCGAGGCATGGCCATCGTCCACCAACTGCAGGCGGCCGGGGATCCGGCGGCCCTGATCGCGAAGCTCAGCGCGGCGGACAAGGACGCCCTGGGCTATGTCACAGCACCGGCATCGGTGACCGTCACGAACACGTCGGCACGTCCGGCCGGCGTGACGCCGGCGGACTACACCGGCTGCTGGTGGGACTACCAGAACCAGATCGCCTCCAACGTCTACGGCAACGCGCTGTATTCCTGGTGGCTCCGGACTCAGATCTGTGCCGACTCGGGCCACACGACGTCGCTCCAGATCCTGTCCGCCAACGGAAACATCTACCCGGGGTGGTCGTGGGCCTGGTCGGTCAGCGCCGGACCGGACACGCAGCAGAAGGACATGGGCTGGGAAGGCCGGTTCGAGATGCACATCCAGTTCGAGGGCCCGTTCTTCGACGACCACGACTACTGCCTTCAGAACCGGCAGAACGCCATCTACTACGAGGTGTACGCGAACTCCCAGAGCTGCGATATCAACTCCTGAGCGGCCACGGGACACACACCTCGACATCCGATTTCGTCGCATCAGGGAGGTACCATGCACATTCCCATCCGCAAGGCGACCGGGGCGCTGCTGATGATCGCCGGGGGAACCGTCCTCGTCGGCACCACCGCGTTCGCCTCGGCCCAAAGCGCCTTGCCCGCACCGCCGCCGGTACCGTCGGTCAAAGCTGTGGCCGGGCACGCGCCGCCCGCCAAGCCGTACGCGCCGACGCAGCAGCAACTGGCGGACATCAGCACCGCCGTCAGGGACCAGGGCATCGCGACCCTGCTCGCCGGCCAGAAGGCCCACATCACCGGGTCGAAGGCCGTGTCCACCTGGACACACGGAAACGGCAGCACCATCGGAACGGTCGTGGAGCTCACGCTGAGCTCCCCGATCACCATCCCGGTCGGCCATCCGGCGGTGGCCTACGGCTCTGCCGACACCGCTTCGGCCAAGGGGTACCGCACCATCGACTCACCGCTGCGGATGGAGCAGGTCGAAGGGCTGCGGGTCTACATCGACGGCCGCACCGGCGCTGTCGCCGGCTACCTGCCGATGGCGCTGCCCGGTGTCAAAACCGTCGTCATCGCGCCGCAGGGTTACACAGGCCCGTGACGGCCCCGTCCGACACCCGAATCGTTTCGAGGAAGGCTGGTACGTCAATGACCAGGAAACTGGCCGCCCACGTCGTCCGCATCGCGTCGGCGGGCGGGCTGATCGCCGGCCTCGCCGTCGTCGGCGCGCCGTCGGCCTCAGCGGCCGACACCAACCCGCCCGTGGTGAACATCTATTGGGGCGGCGGCGGCGACACGTTCTACAACTACGACTTCCACAACACGTCGGGTAGTTCGTCGAATATCGACTGGGGCATCGACATCATCTTCTCCGGCGGCTCCGGCGCCAACATCCCCGCCATCCGCAGTGTCGTCAACAGGGCCGGCTTCAACGGCCCTGGCGGCACCGAGTACGGATACATCGCGAACCGGAACTACTGGGACGGGTCCACGGGGGAGAAGAAGCCCAGTGGCTGCACATACCCGGACTCCTACCACATGCGGCAGTACGCGATGAACATCTACTCCAGCTACGACCCGAACATCGGCTACTACGTCTTCGCCAGCACCCACAACGACCACTGGGAGAACTGCGGGGGCTGGACGGAGGAGACCGAGGCCTCGAAGCAGACCTTCTCCGGGGTATTCGCCAACGCGGGCTACTCGGTCCAGGACGACTACTGGGGCCTGAGCAATACCGAGGAGGGCACCGACAGCAACGGGAAGGTCTGGGACAACAACGGATGGGCCAGCTGGGTCCACATGTAAAGCGCGCAACAGGGGCGGCTCGTCGAGGGCCGCCCCTGTTCCATCTCGGGAAAAGGGGTCAAGCCGCCGTGCAGATTCGCGCGTCGATCCTTGCAAGCCTGTTGACCGTCTCGTCCGTTCTCTCCGGTACCGGTTCGCCCACCCCGGTGCCGGCCGCTGCCGCCGTCACAACCTGTACCAGCCTGCACGATCTCGGCGCGTCGGACATCGACACGACGCGAGAGATCACCACACCGGTCACCATTCCGGGGCCGCAGATCACGTTCCCGGATGGAGCGACGCAGGGTCCTTCCACGTGGTATGTCATCCACCTCCATGTCGCGGTGACCGTCCAGATGGCAGGAACCGACAGCGGGGCGGACATCGGCGCGGCCACTGACGCCCAGGACTCGGCCCAAGTGGTGTTCACCCCGGGGGCGTCAGGAGGCATCGACTGGGGCGCGACCTCCATCGCGGAGGCGAGCCAGACCGGCCACGTCGGCTCCGGTCCTGTCGAGGTGCGCGTGGCGAACTATTTGCGCACCGCAGGCGTCAAGGTCGGCTCGAACCCCATCTCTTTCAAGGGCGAAGCCTTCGGTGGAGCGAAAATCGAGCGGATCCACATCTACGACGACACCTGCATCGAACGCATCGGTAAGTCCCCCGATCAGGTTCACCTCACCGTACCTGCTGCCATCAGTGGTCATACCGGCTCCTCCTTGAGTATTCCGGTAATCCTGCACAACGACGGAACAGGCGCCGTGAAGGGTGTGACGCTCTCCGTCACGTCCGTCGACCCCGGCCTCACGCTGGCAGTAGGCAACACGCTGACTGTGGCCCAGCTCGACAAGGACTGGCCCACGAAGATCCAGCTCGTCGCCCACACGGCGGGGACCCACACAGTGCACATCGCGGTGAGCACCGCCACGCGGCCTGGTTTGGGGGCCACCGACCTCGTCGTCACGGTGACGAAGAAGCCGTCGTACGCGCTGGCTTACGGGGCGGCCGGCGTCGCGCTGGTGCTCTTCGTGCTCGGGTTCATGATTTACCGAGTGCCCGCTGTTCGGCGGCGGAGGTGAGGGCCGCGCTGTGGTCGAACAGCCATCCGCTCAGGCTGGTGCGAGTCGGGATTGAATCGCCTCCGGGTCACACCACATTCTTCCGTTTGCAGCCAGGTCAGGTGCAGAGTTCTAGCCAGGCGCCAAAGCGTGACCGCGGCGCGGACCATGAGTGGTTCACACGCCCGGTCGCGGTGGCCTGGCAGTGCCAGCAGGACCGCGCTGCGTGTCCGGAGATCGTTGCCCGGCCCGGGGCCGATGTCCTGGTCTGATGTTGATACGCGGGCGGTGGGCAGGTCTTGGCCGCTTCCTTTGTCAGGTGAGGAGCTGGTAGCCCGCCTCGTCGACGGCGGCCTTCACGTCCGCTTCGTCCAGCGGCGCGGCGCTGGTGACGGTGACCTTGCCGGAGGTCAGCTCCACCTCGACCGCGCTGACGCCGGCTATGGCGCTGACCTCCTCGGTCACGGACTTCACGCAGTGTTCGCAGGTCATGCCGGTCACGGTGTAGACGGCGACGGTGTTGTCGGTGGTCGAGTCGGTCACTGGGGTCTCCTTTGAGGCGGTGGTGTCGTTGGTCGGCGTGGCGATGGTGACGGTGTAGCCGTCGACCGTGGTGGTGGACGTGGCTGCCGGGAGTGGCGTCGAGGTCGCGGTGCCCGGTGTGGTCACCGGAGTGGACAGCACCAGTGCGGTCGGCTTGCCGTCAGTGCCGGTGGTGATGAACGAGGCGTAGACCCGGTAGTCGCCGGGCCCTGGGGCGGTCAGCGGCGCGGTCCAAACCAGCCGACACGCCGTGTCGCGCGCGGCCACCCCGCGGGCGCCGGGATATCTGGTTCCGAAGGTCCCGGCAGACAGTGAGCCAGAGGCGGTGCGCGGTGCGGTCCGGGAGAGCTTGTCGCCGGGGTTGAGCGCGGTGTGCCCGGCGTCCTTAAAGCCGGAGAAGGCGCCGTTCATCGCGCCGGCGGTGGTATCGCCGGAGCCGCCGAGGGCCGCGTCCTGTGCGGAGGCTTCGGCCGCGCCGGAGGCCGCGCCCCAGTCGCCGTCGAACAGCACTCCAGCGCCGAAGTTGATCGCCGCCGTCTTGAGCTCGTTGGTGTCGAAGCCGGAGCGGCGGTACTGGCAGATCTCGATGAACTGCGCGAAGAAGTCCAGGCCGACCTGGTTGAAATCGGACTCGGCCAGGTGCGCGATCAGCTTGATGATGGTCTTGCGGATCAGGACGTTGACCGCCACCCGGGTGGCCGCGGTCTCGGCGACCGCCGCGCCCTCGCTGGCCCCGAACGTGAACGGGGCCAGCGCCAGGTCGATCGCGATCTCGGCGGCCAGGATCACCAGGTGGGTGATGATCTCGATCCGCAGGGTCTCGATCTCCAGCGCCATGTTCTCCAGCGCGTCGCCGAGCGAGGTGCAGACTGTCGCCAGTTTCGGCAGGTACGCCTGGTCGCCTTCGGTCAGACCGTGCAGGACGGCGTCGATCGCGCCGCGCGCCGTGCCGGCCTGGATGGCCGCGTCGACCTGCGCGGTGCCCGCGCGGGTGCCGTCGACGAGGCCGTTGACCAGGGTCCCGGCGTTCCGCCAGTTCGCCGCCAGGGCGCGCAGGTCGCCTTCGTTGCCCTCCGGCCACTGGTTGCCGACGACGATCTCCAGCAGGACCTGGACGCCGGGCGGGACTACATGTTCGGCCACCGCCTCACAGTCCCGAGGCCTTGGCCAGGCTGGTGACCACGGCCTTCGAGTGCTCGTCAGCGTTCTGATAGCCCTGGTGCGTGTCCTTCAGGGCGTCGGCGAGCCCGGAGAACGGATCGACCAACGCTTCCAGTGCCTGGGCGTCGGCCTGCGCTTTGAGGTCTTCGAAGTCCTGCACTCATGTCCCGGTACCCCGTGCTCCGGAAGTCCAGCGTCTCGACCTCGCCGGTAGGACCGACCTCGACGACCAGCATGCGGTCGCGCGAGCGTGCCGTGCCGTGGACGGAGGCCAGAGCCTCTCGCGCTTTCAGCGCTTCCTGCTCGACGCGGCGCAGGCGCTCGTAAGCGTCAGGGCATCGGTGGGCGGCATGGACACCTCTTCGTCGGAACAACGGATCGCTGACGAGTCTGGTCGAGTTGCATGCCGCCGCAGAAGGTTCGCGACGAAGTCCAAACGCGGCCCGAACGAATAGCATATACAGGCGCTGATATTCGGGGCAACCTGTGGTGAACGAAAGGTGCCGCTGATCGTGGGACTGCTCGCACACCTTCAGGCTTCGACCGTGGCGGCCACCGGATCCCCGGCGCTCCGCGGATCCGAGGTCTGCTGCAACGCCGCCACCGCCAGCACTGCTCCCACCGCTGCGACGCCGGCCCCGCTCCACCACACCACGGCGTCGCTCGCGGTGGCGTGGATCTCCAGAGCGGCCAGCGGGCCGACGGCATAGGCCAGCGAGACGGAGCCGTCGAACGCGCCGAGGTACGCGCCCCGCTGCGGCGCCGGGGCCAGGTCGGCGGCCAGCGCCTGTGCGGTCGGAGTCCAGGCGATCTCACCGAAGGTCGACAGCACCACCACCGCCGCGATCATCGCCGCCGACGTGTTGAGGAGGAACAGCAGGAACGGCCCGCCGGTCAGTGTTGCCGCCACGATCACCAGCGCCTGGCGCGGCAGCCGGTCGCCGAAGCGGGTCGCGCGGGCCTGGAACAGCACGATCAGCACCGGGTTCAACGCGATGAGCGCGCCCCAGGCCGAGACCGGCAGATGGTAGGAGGAGACCGCCGCCACGGGCAGGAACCGGTCGGTGGCCGCCAGGGTGAGTGTGATCAGGGTGATGGAGGACAGGAACAGCAGGAACGTGCCGTCGCGCCACAGGGTACGGTCGGCTGTCTCCTTCCCGGCCGCGGCCGAGTCCCGGCGCGGGGGATCGTGGATCAGCAGCCGCGCGGTGACGACTGCGGCCAGGCTGACCGTGGCCAGCCCGGCGAACATCGTCGGCCAGCCGCCGACCGCCACCAGCAGGGCCGCGCCGGGCGGCCCCAGGATGACCGACATGCTGCGCAGCACCCGCATCGAGGCGAACGCCGACTTGCGCTCGCCGGCCGGGACCGCGTCGGCGATCAGCGCCGAGGACGCCGCGCTGCCGGGCGGGCCGAGCGGGCCGAAGGCGACGATCAGCGCCAGCCCGGGCAGCACGTGGCCGCCGGCGAAGGTGAACGCCGCGATGCACACCGCCTGCGCGAGCCAGCTGGCCAGGATCACCGGCCGTCGGCCGCGCCGGTCGGACAGGCGTCCGCCCAGGTAGCCGGAGCCGATCCCCGAAGCAGCCCGGATGAACAGCGCTACTCCGACCGCTCCTGCTGCGGCGTGCAGGCGCTGGATCGCCCAGATCGTGACGTACGCCGAGAAGCCCGACGTCGCCAGCCCCTGTACTGCCGTCGCCAGAATCAGGGGTCTGATGTCTGGTGGTACGTCGGGCAGGCCGAAGAGTCGAAGGACCCGCAGGCCTAGGCGGGTGGCAAGGGATCCCTCGGGTTGGTTCACGTTCTTGTACATAGCAATGCCCGCCGGTTGCGGCCAGGGGACGCGCGGACGCGCCAGGGATTCGCCAGCCCCGGCCGCAACCGTTTTCGGCACCGTGTCGGGCGTCAGACCAGTCCGCGTTTGGCGGCGGCCACCCCGGCTTCGAAACGACTCGACGCGTGCAGCTGATCACACAATGCGGTCACCCGCCGCCGATAGGTGCGGACGGAGATCTCAAGCCGACGCGCGGCCTGCTCGTCCTTCAGGCCCGCTGAAAGGCAGCGCAAGATGCGCACCTCCAGCTGGGACAGGTGGGCCGCTGGGCCGCGTGGCGACGGCGCCGGATCGGCATGGTGGAACGCCCAGGTGGCGACGGCGAGGACGGCCGGTGATCGGGACACCGTCCGCTCCCGCCCCGCCCGGTCGTGGCGCTTGGGCAGCACCACGGCCGCCGAGTCGATCACGGCCAGCCACGTCGTCAGCCCCGGCAGCGTCCGCACTTCGATCTCCGGTCTTTGCCGGGATCTGGCCGGCGCCAGATGCCCGTTCGTCAGGAGATCCGCTGTCGGGAGCGAGGTATCCGGCGTCTTCGGGGATTCTCCGGGCGCTCGCTGGATCTGCAACAGCTGTCCGCTTTCGGGCGGACCATTCAGGAATGATTCCTCCACCTCGCTCATGTAGTTGAGAATCGCCAGGTCGTCGCGAGCAGGGGCATGCTCGCAGTCGTACCGTCCCAGGACCGCGTCGACCGCAGCGTGCAGTCGTGCGGCCAGGTCCGGTCCGTTCATCGGATCCATGGCGGGCCCGAGTTCCGCCATGGGCACATTCGTTCCCCCGAGCATTGATGCAACCCCTTCCAAAAGGGCCGATCCTTATGCCTCGCGCTGCTGGTGCCGGGCTTGCGCGTGTTGCTGGGCGGGTGCTTTGTCCGGCCCAGCAGTGTCGCCGTCGGGCCCAGACCGCCGGTGGCCATGCCGTGCCTCGGGCGTGCGACGCGGACAGCTAACCCGTGCATCAACCCGAATCATCACCATCCGATCAACGGCATGGCAAGACGGTATTCTCCGACTGAGTACCCGATAAAGGCCTTGAGAAGGCGATGGCCCAGCTGACGGCCATCAAGGGGTTCTGGCGATGACCACAAGTCGCCAATCACCGCCAGTCCACCGATGTTGGCCACTAGTGGGCAAATCCTTGCTGATCGCCATAACCGCTGGTGAACATGCTGTCATGCCGGGGGTGAGGGGCCGCCGGGCTGTGATCGAGGAACCGTCCGCAGATATGGCGAGGGGAACATCATGACCCTGATTCCCAAGATGAAGCCCGGCGAATACTCCGCAGAGCTCCCCGCCGAGTTCTCCGCAGCCGAGCTCGCCGACTACCTGAGCGTCTACTGCGCCAACCCGCTGTTCCGCAGCGCGCGCTTCGAGGAGTTGGAGATCGACGACGACCCCTACCGCCGGCCGGTGCGCCCCGAAGATCTCAGCTTCCTGCGTTACGACCGCCCGTTCGGCCGTGCGAACTCCTCGCAGCTGTCCGCCCTGATCGGCCACCGCATGCTGCTGAACATCCACGACACCGCCAAGCCGATGTTCGCCGAGAAGATGACGCCTGAGCGCTGGGAGGAGTACCGGCTCTTCTACGGCGCACGCAACCGGGTCCTCGGCGAGTTGGTGCGACCGCTGCTCGAGGAGCATGTGTTCGGATTCGTCCACGACGCGGTCGCCGAGCAGACCGCCGACGCCCCCGTTCCGGACGTCGCGGGCCTGCGGAGCCTGCTCACGGCCATCGCCGAGCAGCGTGGCCGGGCCGCCGCGGAAGTCCTCGGCCTGGTCGCCGAAGCCGGTGCCGCTGCCGAGGCGGCGAAGATGACCGCCGTCCAGCTGCTGGCCGGTACCATCAACGCGCCGCTTCGGGTCAGCCCGCTGATGATCCCGGCCGCCGACGGCACCGGTGGCGGCGACGGGCTCGCCGCTCTGACGAACGGACGCCGCGAGACCCACCCGATCGACGACGTCCTGAACACCGTCATGGAAGCTTGCGGCTTCGGCGTCCGACCGCATCGCTACTACCAGTACTACCTGCCGTCGACCCTGGCCGCGATGAACTACTTGAACGCCACAGCGCGCGACCACGGCCGGGTCTTCGAATTCCTCGGCGCCATGTGCGTGCGGACCCTGGACTCGCTGGCGTTGATCGGCGGCCACGGTGCCCGCCTGGCCGAGTTGGCCGGGCCCGCCGACACCGCGTCCACCGAGGCCGCGCTGACCCGTAGCGCCCCGAGCACCGAGGCCGAGACCGCCGCGGCCCTCGAGGAGATCACCCGCACCGTCCTGGAGCCGCTGGCACACCGCTTCGGGCCGCAGGCCCTGGCCGCTTTCGACCGCGGTGCGCGCGAATACGCGGTGCTCCTGGACGTCCACCACGACGACATGGCCATCCAGCTCCGGTGGATCGACAGCTCACCGGCCTACCGGGCCAAGGCCGAGCGGTTGCAGGCGGCCATCGACGAGCACCACATCCCGGTCGCCCTGGACACCTTCGTCGAGTCCTCGGCGGAGTGCTCCACCACCCACGTCCACGACGACGACCGGCTGCTGGTCATCGAGAGCGGCGCGATGGAGTTCTGGAACTGCTTCTCCGGCACCCACAAGTTCGGCCCCGGCGACAAGCTCTTCATCCCCAAGCACCGCCTGCACGGCTCGGTCGTGCTGTCCGGCGAGTGCGTCTATCACCAGCCGGTCATCAACGCCGACCTGGACCGCCGCTATGGCTGAGCCGACCGCAGGCGCGCTGCTGCCGGAGATCTCGGGCAAGCGGCTGTTCCGCACCGACCTCTCCGAGCTGCCGCAGGACGCCCCGCAGTGGCTGGCTCCGGCGCTGGAGGTCTTCCGCGCCGACGTCGGTCACGACGAGTATCCCTGCCACTTCGGCCGCAACGCACTGCACCTCGGCGAGCTGTTCGGCACGTGGATCGGCGCCGACGGCGACCTGTCCGTGTTGCGTGACGACCTCGCCGCGTTCCTGGACGCCACCCGGCCGTTCGCGCATCGGCGCATGGCGCTGTCAGCGTTCTTCGCCCCCGAGCCCGACGCCGACCACGCGGCCCACGGCCGCCGGTTCTGGACCGCGCTGCGTGGCCTGAGCGACCTCGACGACCGGCCGTGGCCGGACGAGATCCCGACCGTGCCGGAGCACAACCGCTGGGAGTTCTCCTTCCACGGTGTGCCGATGTTCGTCTTCGCCGCGACCCCGACGCACGTCGCCCGGCGCAGCCGCAACCTCGGGCCGGGCCTGGTGATGCTGTTCCAGCCGCGCAACGTGTTCGCGGGGATCGAAGGCGGGAGCCCGGCCGGGATCGTCGCGCGGCGACGGATCCGCGAGCGTCTGGCGACCTGGGACACCGTGCAGCCGCACCCGTTCATGGGCGACTACGGCGACCCGTCGAACTTCGAGTGGAAGCAGTACTACATCACCGATGGCGACGGCGGGACGATGTACGAGGCCTGCCCGCTGAACCACGGCTTGCCCGAGACGGCTGCGGCCACCGTCGCCGACGAGCCGGCGGTCGACGACCTCCACGGCTTCGTCCACAAACTGTTCGAGCAGCAGGCGGCGAAGGCCCCGACGGCGGTCGCCGTCATCGCCGGCGACGTCGTCCTCGACTACCGCACGCTCGACCGGCGTGCCAACCGCCTCGCGCACAGCCTGATCGCCGAAGGCGTCGGCCCCGAGCACCGCGTGGGCGTCATCGCCGACCGGAGCGCCGACACCGTCGTGGCGCTGCTCGGTGTACTCAAGGCCGGAGCCGCCTACGTCCCCGTCGACCCCGCGCTCCCCGAGGAGCGCAGGGCTCTGATGTTCGACGAGTCGGGCGTGGACGTGGTGGTGGCCTCGGGGCGGCTGTTCGGCCAGGTGCCCGTCGGTCCGCGACGTCTGGTCGCCGCCGACGGTGCCGGACCTCTTTCGGAAGAGCCGCCGGCCGCAGCCGCGACCTCGGAGAATCTCGCTTACGTGCTCTACACCTCCGGCTCGACGGGTGTCCCCAAGGGCGTCATGGTCACCCAGCGCCAGCTCGCTCTGGCGACCCTGGCCCAGCAGGTGCCCGACCGGCCCTGGCCCGAGGCGTTCCTGCTGCCGATCTCGTTCTCGTTCGACGCCTCCGGCGTCGGCCTGTGGTGGACGCTCACCAGCGGTGGGACGCTGATCATCCCGCAGGACGGCGACCATCGCGACCCGGGACGGCTCAGGGAGCTGATCCAGCTCTACGGCGCCACGCATACCGACTGCACACCCGCGCTCTACGATCTGATCCTCGGTGCCGATCCGACGCCGCTGGCAAGCCTGCGTTGCGCGATCGTCGGCGGCGAGGTACTTCCTCCGGCCCTGGTGGCCCGTCACCGCGCGCTGTTGCCGGACTGCCTGCTGGAGAACAACTACGGGCCGACCGAGGTCGCCGTCTGGGCCGCGACCCACCTGCTGCGCGAGGACCGGGACCTGCCGGGCGACCGCGTGCCGATCGGCCGTCCCATCGCCTGCACCAGGGCCCACGTGCTGGACGACGACCTGGTCCCGGTCGCAGACGGGATCGCAGAGCTCTACCTCGGCGGCGGCAACGTCGCCCGGGGCTACCAGCTCCGCCCCGGCCTGACCGCCGAACGCTTCCTGCCTGACCCGGACCCCTCGGCCTTCGGCGCGCGGATGTACCGCACCGGCGATCTGGTGCGTCGCACGGATGCCGGGCTGCTGGAGTTCCACGGTCGAGCCGACTCCCAGGTCAAGGTCCGAGGCCACCGGGTCGAGCTCGGCGAGGTCGAGGCCGCGTTGCGGGCCCATCCCGAGGTGGTCGAGGCGGCGGCCGCGTTGCGGACCGTCGCCGGCGAGCCGGTGCTGGTGGCCTACCTCAGCCTGGCCCCTGGTGCCCAGCTTTCCGACGTCGCCGTCCGCGCGCACCTGGCTCCTCGGCTGCCGACCTCGTTCCTGCCGTCCCGGATCGTGCGGCTCGCGGCGCTGCCCCGTCACGCCAACGGCAAGCTCGACCGCACCGGGCTGCCGGATCCCGTCCCGGAGACCGCCTCGTGAAACTCGTGATGCTGCGTCCCGTGTACCTGCCCGGTGACGTCGCCTCCCTGCGATCGGGGCCGGTCACCGACGCAGTCGCCGAGCTCGGCCCGCTGGTCGCCACGCGGGCGTTGAGCGACGTCGAACTGCTTGCCCGATTGGAGCGGATCCCGATCCGTCCGGCCGGGATCAAGATCGACCGATCGGCGTTCTCCGACGGCCTGCCGCGCAAGGAACGGCTCTTCGCCATCCATGACGGCTTCTTCGGAGTGTTCCGCGCCACCGATGCCACGACCGAACTCCTCGCACACTGCGTTCTCGTCGGCTACCGCACCATGCTGCGCGAAGCAGCACGCTGCGGCACGACGCTGGACGACGCGCAATGGGGCCGGCTGCGGCACGGTGTCGAAGCGACCATCGCCTATCTACTCGGGTTGCCAATCGGCGAACCGCAGCCCGCCGTGGTGCCGACCGGCACCGTGGCGCTGGACCCGCACCGGCGATGGCGCAGCGGACACCATGTCTTCTTCCCGCTGATCCAGGCCATCGTGCTGGGCCTGGGCTGCTTCCAGGCCGCGGTGAACGACGGGCAGACCGAGGAGGCCGACGAGGCGCTGGCGTTCGCGACCGTCGTCATGACCGCCTCCGGTGACGCGATGTGCTTCGCCTCCGACTTCCAGCCCCAGCACTACGGCGGCGCCGTCCGCCCGGCCATGGCACCGCCGTATCTGCCGGTGGGCCTGTCCGGTGTCATGTCCGAGGACCATGACCTGCTCATCCGCCGCTTCCGGGAACTGCGCGAGGTCTTCCCGACGCTGCAGGACCGGCTGGTCCCGCGCCGCGAGGCGTTCATCACGGCCGTCGAGGGCACCTACGACGCCCACAAGCAGGTCTGCGCGAAGTTCGACGGCGAACACGTGGTCAGCCTGCGCATGAGCACGGACAGCTCGGCCAAGGCGGTCGGAGTCCTGGAACAACTGGAACGCTCCCGCCTCAACACCCTGAGGTCCTTATGACGACTCCCGAAAGCCTTGCCGAAGTCCTCATCCGCCGCGGCGCCGAGCAACCGGACCGGGAAGCCCTGACCTTCCTGGGCGACGACGGCAACGCGGTCGAGCTGACGTATGCCGAACTGGACGCCCGCGCCCGGGCTGTTGCCGCTGTGCTCGCCGATACGTGCAGTGTTGGCGACCGCGCCTTGTTGCTGTATCCGCCGGGGCCCGAGTACGTCGCGGGGTTCTTCGGCTGCCTGTATGCCGGCGTCATCGCGGTGCCGGCCTATCCGCCGCTGGACGCCCGCCAGGCGGCCCGCCTCACCGGCATCGCCGCCGATGCCACACCGGCCGCGGTGCTGACCGAGGCGGCGTTCCTGGATCTCGCTCGCGACCTGCTCGAACCAGTGCTGCGCGAGACCGGCGTGCAGGCGTCGTGGCTCGCCACCGACACCGTGGCGACCGTTGACGACCCGTCGCGGGTGCGGCACAACTCGGAGCGGATCGCGTTCTTGCAGTACACGTCAGGCTCCACCGGGCAGCCAAAGGGCGTGGTGGTCACCCACGCCAACCTGATGCACAACTCGGGCTTCATCCGCGATCGCTTCGGCCACAGCGAGTCCAGCCGCGGCGTGATCTGGCTGCCGCCGTACCATGACATGGGACTGATCGGCGGGATCCTGCAGCCGGTGTTCGCCGGGTTCCCGGTGACGCTGATGTCGCCGCTGAGCTTCCTGCGCGACCCGCTGCGTTGGCTGCGGGCTGTCTCCGACTACGGCGCGACCACCAGCGGCGGCCCGAACTTCGCCTACGACCTCGCGGTGCGCAAGACGACGTCGGCCCAGCGCGAATCGCTGGACCTGAGTCGGTGGACGGTGGCTTTCACCGGGGCGGAGCAGGTGCGTCCGGCGACGCTGGACGCGTTCGCGGAGGCATTCGGGCCTGCGGGATTCCGGCGTCGGGCGTACTTCCCGTGCTACGGACTGGCCGAGGCCACGCTCATGGTGACCGGTGTGCACTTCGAGGCCGATCCCGAGGTGACGGCGTTCGCCACCGACGAGTTGGCGACGGGTCGCGCGGTTCCGGTCGAGGCAGGCGGAGCCGGTCGGTTGATGGTGTCCTGCGGGACGCCGCCGGCCGACGCGACGGTCGCGGTCATCGATCCGGAGAGCGGCTCGCCGGTTGCGGAGGGGACGGTCGGCGAAATCATCGTCTCGGGCCCGTCGGTTGCGGCCGGGTACTGGGGCGGCCGTGACGCCGAGGTGTTCGCCGACGGCCGGGTTCGCACCGGAGACCTCGGGTTCCTGCACGCGGGCGGGCTGTACGTCACCGGACGTCGCAAGGACCTGATCATCGTTCGCGGGCGCAACGTTGCTCCGGACGATGTCGAGCTAGCCGCTGGACGTGCACATTCGGCGCTGCGTCCCGGTTGCGGCGCCGCGATCGCTGTCGAGGCTGGCGCCGAAGAGCAACTGGCCGTCGTGCATGAGGTACAGGGGCCGAAGCCGTTGCCGCTCGCCGAGATCGCGGCGGCTGTGCGGACTGCGGTACTGGGAGAGCAGGGCGTGGCCGTCAGCCGGGTCGTCCTGCTGGGCAAGGGCGGTCTGCCGAAGACGTCGAGCGGGAAGGTGCGGCGCTCCGAGTGCCGGCGGGCCTTGGCGGCGGGGGAGCTGTCAGTGCTGTTCGACGACGGCGCGGAGCCGGAGCCAGGCGACATCAGCTCGGCAACTGACGATGTGCTGCGGGAGCTGGCGGCAGAAGTGCTCGGGGTCGCGAAGGAGGAGTTGGGCTCCGATGTGTCGCTGGCGGCGTTCGGGCTGGAGTCGGTGAAGGCCGCCGAGCTGGCGGTGCTGGCGGAGGCGGCTGGTCTGCGGCTGAGTCTGCCGGAACTGATGTCGGGCGCTGATTTGCGCACGTTGGCCGGGTCGGCGATCGCCATCACGGCCGGGCAGACCGTTGAGCCGACCGATGCCCTGACCGAGGGCGAACGCGCGATGTGGTTCCTGCACCGCCTGGCGCCGGATTCCACCGCCTACCACCTCGGCCACGCTGTCGAGATCGCAGGGCCCTTCAGCGCGACCCGTTTCGGCGAGGCCCTGAACAGTGTGGTCGGCCGCCACGCCGCACTGCGCACACGCTTCGGCCTTCGCGACGGCGAGCCATACCGGATCGTGGGGGAGCCCTCTGTCGACTGGGCATCGATCGCTTTCGACGCCGATGTGGACACGGCGATCCAAGGTCTGATCGACGAACCCTTCGACCTGGAATCCGGGCCGCTGTGGCGGATCCGGCACTGGCAGCTCGACGACGAGCGCCACATCCTGGCGCTCGCGGTCCACCACATCACCGCGGACCTGTGGTCGCTGACGGCGCTTGTCCGCGAACTGCTCGGCACCTCGCGGCCCTCGAACGGTTCGGCGCCCGCGGTGGCTGATCCGACCATGGCCGCCGCCGTCCACAGCGAGCGCACCTATCTCGCGACCCCCGAAGCGCGCCAAGCACTCGACCGCTGGCGCGACCGCCTCGCCGACCTGCCTGAATCGCTCGACCTCCCCACCGACCGGCCGCGTCCCGCCGTGCAGAGCTTCCGCGGAGCCCGCCATCACTTCGACCTGCCGTCGGAGACCGCTCGGGCTGTCGAAGCGCTCGCCGCAGCCGAGCGGGTGTCGCCGTACGCCGTCCTGCTCACCGCGTATGCCTGGCTGCTGCACGCCTACACCGGCGCCTCCGACCTCGTCGTCGGCGCGCCGGCACCGGGACGGCTGACCGCGGACACCGCCGACGTGCTCGGCCTCGCCGTCAACGTCGTGCCGGTGCGGTGCGGACTCACCTCCGGCGCCACGTTCCTCGAAACGATTCGCCACGTCGCCTCCCGGCTGCGCGAGGCACTGGCCGGCCAGCGGATTCCGCTGCCGCGCCTGGTAGAGATAGCCCATCCGGATCGCGACCCCGGTCGCAGCCCGCTGTTCCAGACACTCTTCGCGCTCCAGCAAGCACCGGCCGGCGATGCACTGGCCGCGTTCCTTCTCGAAGCCGGCTCCGCCGAGATCGGTGACCTCCGGCTCACGTCGCTGCCGGTCGCGACCACCGGGGCTCAGCTCGATCTCTCGCTGGAGATCGTCAGAACCGCCGAGACGATGCGATGCGGGCTGACGTACGACACCGCGCTCTGGGACGCGGACACTGCTGTCCGGTTCTCGGATCACTTCACGACGCTCCTTGCGGCTGCCGTTGCCGATCCGGAGGTCACGGCGGAACGGATCGACCTCCGCTCCCCGGCCGAACAGGCCGACTGGAACTCTCCGCGCGTGTCAGTGCCCGATGAACTGATTCAAGAGGCCGTCGATCGACACGCGGATCGGACTCCGCACGCCATCGCGATCCGGGACGGCGAGCGCGATATCTCCTATGCCCGGCTGAAGCGCTGGAGCGATTCCCTAGCCAACCGGTTGCACCAGCTCGGCATCGGTCCCGAGGACCGTGTCGGTCTCGTGGCCGATCGCTCCGCCGAGTTCACCGCCGCGGCTCTCGCGGTCCTGAAGACCGGCGCGGCTTATGTGCCACTGGACACAGACCATCCCACTGCGCGCCTGGTCGCCTTGGCCGAGGACGCCGGCATCAGCCTTCTCATCGGGTCCGAGGCACACGCCGCTGAATTGGCGCGTGCCACAGGAGGCGCGACGCCGGTGATGGATCCGGCTGAACCGGCGGTCGGTCTGGAGGCACCACCCAACACGGGACACCCGGACAACGCCGCCTACGTCATGTACACCTCGGGGTCCACCGGCGAACCAAAGGGCGTCTGCGTCACCCACGCCGGAGTCGTCAACCTTCTCGACGAGTTGGCGTGCGAGGCCGGAGACGTCTGCGCGTGGTGGACCAGCGGCGGCTTCGACGTCTCCGTGTTCGAGATCTTCGGAGCCCTGAGGGCCGGCGCCACCGCCGATGTGGTGCCTGCTGAGGTCCGGCCGCACGCCGCTGGTTACGTGGACTGGCTCGCTGAGCGCGGCATCACCCACGCCTACGTCCCGCCCTTCGCGCTTGCCGCGCTGGAGGAGCGGATCTCGCGCCTGACACTGCGGCGGCTCATCGTGAGTGTCGAGCCCACTCCGGAACCGTTGCTGCGCCGTATCGCCGCCGGACGACCAGGGCTTTCAGTGGTCAACGGGTACGGTCCCACCGAGGCCACCATCTTCGCGACCTTCCACCACCTCGACCCGGACGGCACCGGCTCTGGCATGGTGCCGATCGGCCGCGCGGTGCAGAACTGCCCAGCCCGGGTGCTGGACGCCTCAGGCCGTTCGGTGCCGCTCAGCGTGCCGGGGGAGCTGTTCATCGGCGGTGTCGGTCTGGCTCGCGGTTACCTTGGGCGACCCGGAGCGACCGCAGAGGCGTTCGTGCCCGATCCGTTCGCGGATCAGTCCGGCGCGCGGATGTACCGCACCGGCGACATCGTCCGCTACCGTCCCGACGGCTATCTCAGGTTCCTGGGACGCCGCGACCAGCAGGTCAAGCTGCGCGGAGTGCGGATCGAGCTCGGTGAGGTGCAAGCCGCGCTGACCAGGCAGCCGGGAGTGGCCTCGGCGCTGGCAGTGGTGCGGCAGATCGGCGGGCAGCCGGTGCTCATCGGCTACGTGGTGGCGGCCACGCCCGAGCATGCCGCCACGTCGAGGAACGGGGTGCGGGCCGGTACCGACGCGCTCGCCGCCCCGAACCCCGCAGAACTTCGAGCACGTCTGCGGGCCGTGCTTCCTGCCCCGATGGTCCCCTCAGCCGTCGTCGTCCTCGACGCCTGGCCGGTCACCGTCAACGGCAAACTCGACCGTCGCGCCCTCCCGCTCCCGGAAGCCGTCCGCGCCTCGGCCTTCGAACCGCCGGCCGACGACCGCGAGCGCACCGTCGCCGACATCATCGGCAAGCTCCTCGGCGGGCGCCGCATCGGACGCCACGACGACTTCTTCGACCTGGGCGGACACTCGCTGCTCGCTGCGCAGGCCGCCCTGCAGATCGGCGGCGCGCTCGGTCTGGACGTGCCCGTGGTCGCGCTGTTCAGCCACCCGACCGTCGCAGGGCTCAGCGAAGCCCTGGCCGCGACCGCGACGCCGTTCGCGCCGATCACCGCCCTGCCCCGATCGCATGACGATCCCGCCGACCTGGCCGCGCGCGTCGCAGGGCTTCCCGACGACATCGTCCAGTTGCTGACTGGCCTGCTAACCGACGAGGTGAGTGGAGCATGACCGACCTGTCAGCGCCCCGGCGCGAGCTGGCCGAGCGCCTTCACGCCGACGCCGAGCGCGGCGTCACGACGTTCCCGACGACCGCCGCCCAGCGCCGTATATGGCTGCTTCACCAGATGGCCCCGCGCAGCTCGCGCTACACCATGCCGGCGGCCCTACGTCTGTGCGGCGAGCTGGATGTGCCCGCACTTCAGCGTGCTCTCACCGTCGTGGCCGCCCGGCACGAGGCCCTGCGCACCACGTTTCCCGCCATCGACGGTGTTCCGGTCCAGCAGGTTCACGCTGAGCCGAGCCTCCAGTTGGAGATCCGCGAGCCCAACGGCGTCGAGCCGCTGGACGCGCTGCAAGCGGCTGTCACAGAACCCTTCGACCTGGACGCCGGACCGCTGGCGCGCGCGATCCTGTGGCCGACCGAGTCGGACGAACACCTGCTGCTGGTCGCCGTGCACCATATCGCGGCCGACGCGTGGTCATTGCCGATCCTGCTCACCGATCTGGCTGCGGCCTATCGCGCTGAGCGGGAGGGCGAGCCGTCCGCCTTCGCCGCACTCCCCATCCAATGCGGTGACTACGCCGTGTGGGAGGCCAGCGCCGACGCTCGTGCTCAGGCCGACGCGGCTACCGAATACTGGCGGGGCGCTCTCGCTGATGCGCCTGAACCGCTTGACCTTCCCTCGGACCGGCCCTGGCCGGCGAGTGAGGCCGGACTGGCTGCGACCTGCCACACGGTGATTCCGGCGCCACTCGCGCAGCGGCTGCGGGGCCTGGCCCGAGACAACCGGACGACGATGTTCGCCGTCCTGCATGCCGGACTGGCCGCGACGCTGAAGCGGTACACCGGCGCCCGAGACTTGATCATCGGGGTCCCCGTCTCCGGACGCATCCGGCCGGAGACCGCCGGCCTGGTCGGCTGCTTCGTCAATACTCTGCCGTTGCGCGCGACATGCGATGCCGCCACCGGCTTCTCGTCGCTGCTCGGGCAGCTCAGTGACCGCAGCCGCGAAGCCCTGACCCATCAGGCCGCTCCGCTGGAGCGGATCATCGCGGAGTCCGGCGCGCACCGCCTGGCGGGCCGAGCTCCGCTGTTCGACATCGGGCTCACTGTGCAGCCCCGCCTCGATATCGCCGAGCTGTTCGCCGGACTTCGCGCCGAAGCGCTGCCGATCGATGCGACCGACGCCAAATTCGACCTCGGCTGCCTGATCGAGGACGACGGCGAAGCGTTGCGCATCGCGTGGGAGTACCGGGCCGATCTGCTCGACGCCGCCACCGTCGGCTCGCTGGCCGACTGCTTCGCGACTCTCCTCGCCGCCGCGATCGCCGACCCGGCGCGGCCGATCGGCGACCTGCCGGTGACGTCGGATCCGGCCATGGACGAAGCCGCCGCGCAGCCGGAGACGGCCGAGACGATCGTCGATTTGTTCACTGCGGCGGTCGCCGCCCACCCGGACGCCGCAGCGATCGTCGACGGCGACCGCGCCCTCACCTATCGGGACCTCGACCGCCTCACCAACCAGATCTCCCGTGAGCTGCGCGGGCGGGGAGTCGGGATGGAGACCCCGGTCGGTGTGTGCCTGCCGCGCTCGGTCGACTTCGCGGTCGCGTGCCTGGCGGTAGTGAAGGCCGGCGGGCAGTACGTGCCGTTGGACGCCGGCTATCCACGCGAGCGCCTGGACGGCATGCTCGCGGACGCCGGAATAGCCCACACGATCTCCACGTCATCGTGCCCTGATTCCCTGGCCGTGACCGACATGCTGTTCATCGACGAGCGCGACTCCTGGGCCGAGCAGCCCGATACCGCCCTTGGTACGGCCCTGCACCCGGACATGCTCGCGGCCCAGATTTTCACCTCGGGCTCCACCGGGCGCCCCAAGGCCGTCGCGCTGACCCAGCGGGGCGTCATCGACCTCGTCCGGCCTGGCGATTACAGCGGTCTCGGCTCACAGCGAACCCTGTTGTGGCTGTCCTCAGTGTCCTTCGACGCTGCCACCTGGGAAATCTGGGGCACCTTGCTCCACGGCGCGCGCGGAGTAGTCCATCCCGAGCTGGCTTTCACCGCCGGAGCCATCGGCGCCGCCATCCAAGAGAATGGTGTCACCGCTGTCGTCATGGCGACGGCCCTGTTCCACGCGATCGTCGACGAGGACCCGGCGGCGCTGCGCGGGTTGCGGACGGTGTTCATCGGCGGCGAGGCGTTGTCGGTGCCGCATGTGCGACGAGCCCTCAGCGCCGCACCCGGTCTCACCGTCATCAACGGATACGGCCCGGCCGAAGCTACCACCTGCGTGACAGCCTGCGCGGTGACCGGCGATGCCGACGAATTCGACGGTCTGCCGAGTATCCCGATCGGCCGCGCCGTCAACGGCAGCCGCGTGCTCCTGTGCGATGCCGACGGCCGGCAGGTGCCGCCCGGTGCCGTCGGAGAGCTCTGGATCGGCGGCCCGGGCCTGGCCCGCGGCTACACCGGCCAGGCCGCGCTGACAGCCGAGCGTTTCGTGCCCGGCCCGGACGGCAGCCGCTGGTACCGGACCGGGGATCTGGCGCGTCGGCTCGGTGACGGCACCCTGCTGTTCCGAGGTCGCGGCGACGCGCAGGCCAAGATCCGCGGCCATCGGGTCGAGCCCGGGGAGGTCGAGTCTGTGTTGACCAGGCATCCCGACGTCGTGGCGGCCGCCGTCGTCGTGCATCGGCTGTCGGTCACGGACTACCGGCTGGCCGCGTACGTGGTCGTCAACGATGCCACCGAGGTTGTGGAACTGCGGTCGTGGCTGACCACGGTCCTGCCGGACTACCTGGTCCCGGCCTCGCTGACGACTGTCGGCTCCATCCCGCTGACCCGCAACGGCAAGGTCGATCCGGCTCGGCTGCCCGCTCCGCAGTGGGCCGAGTACGCCGGTGGTCGGAGCCGGTCGCGTACCGCGACCGAGGACGCGCTGGCCCAGATCTGGGCCGAGCTGCTCGGCGTGGACGCCGACGCGATCGGTCCTGACGACGACTTCTTCGATCTCGGCGGGCACTCCCTGCTGGCCTCGCGCCTGGTCTCGCGGCTGGCTGCCCGGCTCGGTGTGGCTCTCGGCCTGGTCCAGGTGTTCAGCCGGTCGACGCTCGCCGCGCTGGCGCAGGCCGTGGCCGACGCCGATTCCAGTCCGGTGACCGGCGCCATCGAACCGGGACCGCGTCCGGCGCCGTTGTCGTATGCCCAGGAACGCCTGTGGTTCCTGTCGCGTCTGGAGCCTGATTCCCCGGCCTACCATCTCCCGCTCTCGGTACGGATCACCGGGCCGTTGGACGCCGAGCGGCTGGCCGCCGCGTGGCGCACGGTCGTCACGCGCCACGAAGCCCTGCGTTCGATCGTTGAGGAGCGGGACGCGGAGCTCTTCCAGAAGCCCGTCGAACCGGTCGCGATGCAGTACGTAGATGCTGCCGGTGACCCGTCGCCGGCCGAACAGCTTCTGCTCGATGCCGCCCGCCGGCCGTTCGACCTGACCCGCGAGGTCCCGGTCCGAGCGCTGCTGATCCAGGTCGACGTCCAGGAGTACGTGTTCTCGATCGTGGTCCACCACATCGCTGCGGACGGCTGGTCTGCCGCGATCCTTGCCGAGGAGATCGGAACGGCCTACGTCGGTCGGGATCTGGCAGGGCCCGTCGTCCAGTACGGGGACTTCGCGCACTGGCAGCGCACCCAGCTGACCGGGGACACGCTGGACTCGCTCACCGATTTCTGGCGCTCCGAGCTCGACGGTGCACCGCTCGCTCTGGAACTGCCGACGGATCGTGCGCGCCCACCGCGCCAGCGGTTCGACGGCGGTTCGGTGCCGTTCGCCGTCTCCGACGACCTCGCCGAACGAGTCAGGACTCTGGCTTCCTCGGCAAGCTGCACGGAGTTCATGGTGCTGTCGGCCGCCTTCGGCGCGATGCTGTCTGCCTATAGCGGACAGCACGAGGTGCTGTTCGGTACGCCGGTCGCCGGCCGCCCGCATCCGGATGTCGAGCGCACCGTGGGGAGCTTCGCCAACACCGTGGTGCTGCGTGCCGACTTGTCCGGCACGCCGACGGCCCGGCAGCTGCTGGCCCGGATGCGGCGGAACTGCCTGGCGGCGTTCGCGCACCAAGACCTGCCGTTCGAAAAGCTCGTCGAGACGCTGGCGCCGGAGCGTGACCTGTCCCGCAACCCCGTCGTGCAGGCGATGCTCGCGCTGAACAACACCGCCCCGCTGCGGCTGGAGCTGCCGGGGCTGCGGGTGCGGCCGCTGGCCGCCGAACTGCCGGTCGCACGGTTCGACCTGGCGCTGTGGCTCACCGACGGCGACGACCGAGGAGAAGACGACGATGACCGTGGTGGCGATGGCGGCCGTGGCCGCGATGACGGGGAAGGCGGTCGTCGCGGTGACGGCGATCGCGGTGAAGGTATCGCTGGTGGCGCTGGTCGCCGTGGGATCGGCGGGATCGGCGGCTTCTGTGAATACGACACGGCGCTGTACGACCGGCAGACCGTGTCCGGAATGCTTGAGCACTTCCTCGCTCTCCTGGAGGCGATGACCGCCGATCCGGACGTCGTCCTGGAGACCGTTCTCACTGCCGCCGACGAGCAGCAACTGAGCCGCTGGGGCGACGGATCCGAACCGTGGACCGGCGAATCGGTGCTCACCACAGTCGCGCGCCGGGCCGCCTCCGAGCCGGGGCGTGCCGCGATCGCAGCCGAGGACGGCTCGGTGTGGAGCTACGGGCAGCTGTGGCAGAGCACTGCGGCTGTTGCCGAGCGGCTGCGGTCGGCGGGCGTGGTGTCGGGCACGACGGTCGGGATCTGCGCCGGCCGCACACCCGCCACGGTCGCGGCGCTGCTGGGAACGTGGCTCGCCGGGGCGGCGTATGTGCCGCTGGACCCGGCCGCGCCTGCGGCCCGGTTGCAGCGGATGGCGGAGATCGCCGACGTCGCCGCGGTCCTGGCGGACGCGGAGTCGGCCGACCGCATCACGTTCACACCGGTACTGCCTCTGGACGCCGGATCCCTCACCGCCGCTGTCGATACCGACGTACGCGCTGCGAGTCCGACGAACAGCCCCGCCTACATCCTGTTCACCTCCGGCAGCACCGGCGAGCCCAAGGGCGTGACGGTCCCGCACTCGGCGCTGACCGCGTTCCTCGCGGCGCTGACCGGCCACGAGCCGGGCCTGTCCGCTCGCAGCCGTCTGGTCGCGGTGACCCCGTTCACCTTCGACATCGCGGCCCTGGAAGTGTTCGGCCCGCTGGTCTCCGGCGCCTGCGTCACCCTCGCCGATACGGCCACCACCCACGACGGCGTCGCGCTCGCCCGGCTGCTGGAGGCCGCCGACTGCGACGTACTCCAGGGCACCCCGGCTACCTGGCGCCTGCTCCTGGACGCGGGGTGGCGGCCGGGACCGGGCTTCCGCGCGCTGTGCGGAGGCGAGGCGTTGCCGACCAGCCTCGCCTCGGAGCTGCTGAAGTACGGCGCCGAACTCTGGAACCTCTACGGCCCCACCGAGACCACCGTCTGGTCAACCGTCGCGCACATCGACGACCCCGACCGCATCGGGATCGGCAGGCCTGTCCCCGGCACAGCGCTCACACTGGCGACCGCCACCGGCGCCGCCGTCCCGATCGGCGCGGCGGGCGAGATCTGGATCTCCGGCGCCGGCGTGGCACTCGGCTACGCCGGCCGCCCGGCGGCCACCGCGGAACGCTTCGTTCCCGCAGACGGCGGCGGACGCTGGTACCGCACCGGCGACGTGGGTCGCTACGACCACACCGGCCGCCTGACCCACCTCGGCCGCGCCGACGCCCAGCTGAAGATTCGTGGTCACCGTGTCGAACCCGGCGAGGCCGAGGCCGCCCTCATCACGCATCCTGCCGTCTCAGCGGCAGCGGTGATCGCCCGCGACGGCCGGCTCGTCGGCTACTACGTGTCCGACCCGGCAGCCCATCAGGGCCCTGTTCCGGCAGCGTTGAAGGTCCACCTGAGCACCTTGCTACCCGCCTATCTGATCCCCGACCTGCTGCTTCCTCTCGCCGAGCTTCCCCTGACGCCGCACGGAAAACTCGACCGTGCCGTGCTGGCCGCCCTGGCGATCCGGCACGTGACAGCGGGCCCGGACCTGGGACCGCGCGACGGCCTGGAAGCCGTCGTGGTCCAGATCTGGTCCGACATCCTCGGGCGCCCGCTGGCGGCCGTGGACGACTTCTTCGCCGCCGGAGGCCACTCGCTGGACGCCGCGCGCGCCTCGACGCGACTGTCCACCGCCCTCGGCATCGAGATCCCGGTATTGGCCGTGTTCGAACATCCGACGCCGACGGCGCTCGCCGACTGGGCCCGGGCCCGAACGGCCGGTCCGGCCGACCCGATCCCGGTCCTGTCCGGCGACGGCCCGTTCCCGCTCTCCTCCGCTCAGGAACGTCTGTGGTTCCTCGCCGAGTACGCGCCCGAGTCCCCGGCCTACAACGTCCCGATCGCGGCCCGTCTGACCGGACCGCTTGACGTACCCACGCTGCGCCGAGCGCTCGACACGCTCTCGGCTCGGCATCCCGCGCTGCGGACGGTGTTCGAAGACGTCAACGGCCATGCGGCTCAGCGTCCTCTTCCGGCTGCCGAAGCCGACCTGAAGCTGATCGATCTCACAGACGTCCCGGACCCCGCGCGCTTCGCGACCTGGCTCGTCGAAGTCGAGGCGACCCGGCCGTTCCGCTTGGCCGACGGCGAATCGCCGTTCCGCGCGACGCTGATCCGTCTCTCAGAGCACGAACACATCCTGGTGCTCCTGCTGCACCACATCGTCGCCGACGGCTGGTCGGTCTCGGTATTGGCTCGCGACCTCGCCGCCGCGTACAGCGGCGCCGAACTGCCCGAACCCACGCTCCGGCACACCGACTACGCCGCCTGGCAACGCGGCCGTGCCTCGCGCTCCGCAGGTCAGCTGACCCGCCGCCGCGAGGAACTGGCCGGTGCCCCGCATACCCTCGAACTGCCCGCCGACCGACCCCGGCCTCCCGAGCGCCGGCACCACGGCCGCACCCTGCCCCTGGAAGTCGGCCCCGGCCTGACCGGGCGGATCAGGGCTCTGGCACGGGAGGCCGGTGGCACCGAGTTCATGGTGTTGCTGGCCGCCTTCGCCGCCGCGCTGACCAGGTTCAGCGGCCAGGAGGATTTGCTCATCGGGACTCCGGCGGCCAACCGGACCGCTTCCGGCGCCGCTGACGTCGTCGGGCTTTTCGCCGAGACCCTGGTGCTGCGTGCCGACACCTCCGGCGATCCGACCGTCCGCGAGCTGCTGGCCCGCGTCCGCCAGGCCTGCCTCGACGCCTACGCCGCCCCCGACGTGGCGTTCGAGACGCTGGTGGAGGCGATGGCGCCGCAGCGGGATCCGGCGCGCAGTCCGCTGTTCCAGGTGATGATCGCGTTGAACAACGCTGCCGGAGCTCTGCCGGAGCTACCCGGCATGCGGGTCGATCCGGTCGCCGTGCCGAACCGCACCGCCAAGTTCGACGTGGTGCTGAACCTGATCGACACCGCCGACGGCATCGGCGGTGGTCTGGAGTTCGACACCGACGTCTATCAGGAACCGCTGATGGCCCGGTTCGCCGAGCACTTCCTGCGGATCCTGCAGGACTTCGCCGACGCCCCCGACCGGCCGCTGTCCGACATCAGTGCCCTGAGCACCGACGAAAGGCAGACCTGGCTGCGCGACTTCAACCAGGTTCCCGCCGACTACGACCCTCTGGTGTGTCTGCACACCCTCGTCGAAGCGCAAGCGTCCAAGACCCCTGACGCGGTGGCCGTCTCCATGTCCGCCGAGCGCGGCCGGCCCCGTCCGAGCCTGACCTACGCAGAGCTGGATACCCGCGCGAATCGACTCGCGCACCACCTCGTCAAGCGGGGAGTCCAGCCCGATGACGTCGTCGGTGTCGCGCTGCCACGCGGCATCGACGCGGTCGTGGCACAGTACGCGGTCCTCAAGGCCGGCGCCGGATTCCTGCCGCTCGACCCGGCCCTGCCACCCGCCCGGCTGGCCGACATCCTGGCCGATGCCGGAGCACGTCTGGTCGTGACCGATGCCGCCGGTGACAGTGTTCTGCCTCCTGAGCCCGGACGCGTGCATGTCGACGGTCCCGAGTGGCTGGCCGAGGACACCGGGCCGGTGTCAGTGGCTGTCACGCCGGGGAACCTCGCTTATGTCGTCTACACCTCCGGATCCACCGGCAGGCCCAAGGGCGTGCAGATCGAGCACCGTGCCATCAGCAACAACCTCCTGTGGATGCAGCAGGACTGGCCGCTGGACGGCTCCGACCGGATGCTGCACAAGACCACCACCACCTTCGACGTCGCGGTCAAGGAGGTGTTCTGGCCGCTGCTGTCCGGCGCCGAACTCGTCCTGGCCAAGCCCGGCAGCCAGCGCGACCCCGAATACCTGGTCGAGCAGATCGAGGACGCCGGGATCACCATCACCCACTTCGTGCCCTCCATGCTCGAACTCGCGCTGGAGGCCCTGGACGCCGCCGGCACCACGTTCCCGGACTCGCTCCGCTACGTCATGTGCGGTGCCGAGACGTTGCCGGTCGCCACCCAGGAGGCCTTCTTCGGCCACGGCTCGGCCGACCTGCTGCACATGTACGGACCGACCGAGACCGCGATCGCCGTCACCGGCTGGACCTGCAAGCGGGCCCAGTCCCGCAGCCGGGTCCCGCTCGGCGTGCCGATGCCGTTGGTGGAGCTCTACGTCCTGGACCGCCACGGCCGTCCGGTCCCGCCCGGCGTTTGGGGCGAGCTGCACGTCGGCGGCGTGTCCCTCGGCCGTGGCTACCTGGGCCGCGCTGCGGAAACCGCCGCAGCGTTCGTCCCGGACATGCTGTCCGGTCGTAAGGGCGCGCGCCTGTACCGCACCGGCGACGTGGTCCGGCACGGCCCCGACGGCCTGCTGGAGTTCCGGGGGCGCGCCGACAACCAGATCAAGATTCGCGGCTTCCGGGTCGAGCTCGGCGAGATTGAAGCCGCACTCGCCGCCGAGCCGGACGTCCGCCAGGCCGCGGCGGTGCTGCGCGGTCGTGGTGCCGACGCACGCCTCATCGGCTACGCGGTGCCCGCGCCGGGGGAGAGCCTGGACCCCGAGGATCTGCGACGCCGCCTGCGCGGTCGCCTGCCGGACTACATGGTGCCCGCCGACATCATGGTCCTGACGGCGATGCCGCTCGGCGACAACGCCAAGGTGGACCGCGCCGCACTGTCCGAACCCGCAGCCCGGCCGCGGACTGGTCCGGCGACCGCGCCGCGCGACGCCTTCGAGTCAGCCGTCGCCGAAGTCTGGGCCGAGACCCTCGGCACCGGCACGGTCGGAGTCGACGACGACTTCTTCATGCTGGGCGGCAACTCCCTCCAGGCCGCACGCATCGCGGCTCAGCTGCGCGAACGTTTCACCGTCGAGCTGCGGCTGCGCGACGTGTTCGTGGAGCCCACTGTCGCCGGGATCGCACGCCTGCTGCGCGAGGCCGGCCAGACCACCGCCATCACCCGGCAAGCGCGGCGAGCCCGCAGCTCAGCGCCAGCCCCGGCATCTCAGTCCACAGATTCCGCTCAACCCGGGAGAAGGCTGTCATGACCACGTTGCAAGGCTCAGCTGTTTTCGATCCCGCCGTGCAGGACGTGTTCCCGCTGTCCTTCGCCCAAGAGCGGATCTGGTTCCTGGAACAGCTCGACCCCGGCAGCGCCGCGTTCACCATCACGGCTGCGCTACAGGTCCGGGGCCGGCTCGATCCTGCCGCGCTGGACCGCGCGCTCACTGCGTTGGCCGACCGGCACGAGGTACTGAGAACCCGGTTCGACCACGACGGGACGGCACCGGTCCAGATCATCGCACCGGATGCCGGGACCGTGCTGCGAATCGTGGATGTCAGTGGTCTTCCTGGCGGGCAGGCCCGCGCCGCGGCCGAGGCGATCGCTGTGCGGCAGGCACACTCGTCGTTCGATCTCCGACAGGGTCCGATGATGCGCGCCGCGCTGGTGCGGATCGCCGCCAAGGAGGGGTTGCTGCTGATCGTGCTGCACCACACGGTCTGTGACGGCTGGTCGGCCGACCTGCTGATCCGGGACCTGGCTGAGCTCTACCGGGCCGAGCTGCGCGGTGAGCCGCCGGAGCTGCCCGAGCTGCCGATCCAGTACGCGGACTTCGCTGTCTGGCAGCGCGAGACGCTGGCCGAGAGCGGCCTGGACGAACAGCTCGCCTACTGGAAGCGGGCGCTGGCCGGCGTCCCGCGCGTGCTGGACCTGCCGACGGACCGTCCGCGACCGGCCGAGCAGGACTTCGGCGGCGCGATGACGTCCCGCGAACTCGGACCGGACCTGGCGGCGGCACTGGTCGACGCCGCACGGGCTGAGGGCGCCACGCCGTTCATGCTGCTGCTAGCCGCCTACCAATCCGTGCTCGCCCGCCGCTCGGGCCAGCCGGCGTTCCTGGTCGGGACACCGGTCTCGGGCCGCACCCGTCCCGAGACCGCCGAGCTGCTCGGCTGTTTCATCAACATGCTGGCACTGCCCGCCGACGTAGCCGGCGATCCGACCGTGCGCGAGCTGCTGGCCCGCGTCCGCCGCACCTGCCTGGACGGCTACGCGCACCAGGACCTGCCGTTCGAGCACCTGGTGACGGAACTCGACCCGCCGCGCGACCTCGGTCGCGCGCCGCTGGCGCAGGTGCTGCTGGCGGTGCAGGACGGCCTGTCCGGGGACGTCGAAGTCGAAGGTGTGACGCTGGCCCCGGCGCCAGTGGCCAGCGGTGTGGCGAGCTACGACCTGACGCTGGACGCGCAACTGGCGGCCGAGGGCTTCCGGCTGAACCTGGTCTACGCGACCGCCTTGTTCGAGTCGGCGACGGCGGAGGGGATCCTCGAAGACGTCGTCGCGGTGCTGACGGCGATGAGTGAGAGCCTCGACATCCGCATATCGGACCTGCCGATCGGCGCAGGTCTGGAGGCCGCCGACGAGATCGGCGCCGACGAGGTACGGCGAATCGCCGCAGAGGTTCTTGGGACGAGTCGTGCCACCGACGTCCTTGCTGCTGGTGACGCTGCGGCGTTGGCCGACCGATCCGCCACGGTGGGCATATGTATCCGCGACGATGCCGTGCGCGAATCGGCTCGTACGTTGGCCCGCCTTGTGGGCACCCCGTTCCTTGAGCTGGATCCCACCGCTCCACCTGCCTATGTGAATCGGCACCTCAACACAGTGGCGGTTCTCCTCACAGACCGCGAAGACCTGGCAGCCCTTCCGGCACTGTCCCAGAGGTCTTATCCGCTGGCACCGGCTCAGATCAGCCGTGACTTGGTTTTTCCTCTGCGTGCCCTGACTGGGGATGTCCCCACGATCGGCCTCATCGACTTCACAGGGGTCCCGGCCCTGCCCGGCGCGCGCGGCGAACTGTGGATCTCCGGCACGGCCGAACCGCTGTACCACCTCGGCGGTGCAGCTCAGACCGCCGAAGTCCTCACGCCTGCTCCCGGCGGCGCGCGCCGCCTTCACACCGGCCGCACGGCGCGCCTCGTCAACGGTGCGGTCGAACTCCTCGATCCACCAGATCTGTCAGAGCTCGAATTCGCCCTGCGCGCGCACCCCGACGTCACGGCCGCAGCCGCTGTGTACACCGCTGCCGGGGAGACCGTCGCGGTGCACGCTCCGGCCGAGGTCGAAGATCTGGCAGCTCATCTCGCCGCCGAACTCCCCGCCCGGCTCCTCCCGGACCGCTACCTCGGCCTGCCCGAGTTGCCCGACACCCCTGAAGCGCTTCTTGCCGCGACCGCGCAGCGCACCAGCGGTTACGAAGGCGCTGTTCGCCCTCGCACCCACCTGGAGCGGGCGATCCTCGACTGCTTCGGCACGGCGCTGGACCGCCGCGACATCGGTATCCACGACGACTTCTTCGACGCCGGCGGTACCTCGCTCACCGCCGCACGCCTGATCGTCGCCCTCCCCGAAGCCGTGGGGATGCCGGTGCCGCTGAAGACGCTGTTCACCCACTCCACCGTCGCCACACTCGCTGCAGCTCTCGAAGGTCCGGACGGACCCGGTGTGCCGGACAGCGCCGTGGAGATGGCGCTGCACGACGAGCAGTTGCCTGCCGACATCGTCCCCTCCGGCACGGCGCGGCCCGCGCCGCCGGATGGCGGCCTCGGCTGCGTGCTGCTCACCGGCGGCACCGGCTTCCTCGGCGGCCACATGATCGCCGAGCTGCTGCGCAACGGCGCCACCGAGATCGTGTGCCTGGTCCGCGGCGAGAACCCCGCCGAGCGGCTGGCGGCCAACCTCGCGGACTACGACCAGGACGACGTCGACCCCGCCAAGCTCACCATCCTGCCGGGCGACCTCACGCTGCCGCGCTTCGGACTGGACGAGGCCGGTTTCGCAGAGCTCGCCGACCGCCTCGACATCATCTATCACTGCGCCGCGCACATGAATTTCATCCTGCCCTACCGCGTGCTGCGTGCCCCCAACGTCGTCGGCACCACCGAGATCCTGCGGCTGGCCTGCACCGGGCGGCCGACGCCGGTCCACTACGTCTCCACCATCGACATGCGGGTCGGCGACGTCCTGCCCGAGCGTCCCGGACCGCTGGACGCCGGTACCTCCGACGGCTACGTGCTCAGCAAGAAGACCGGCGAACACCTTGTCTTGGAAGCCGGCCGGCGCGGCCTGCCGGTCGGGGTCTACCGGCCGTGGCTGATCACCGGGGCCACCGGCACCGGTGCGGTCGGCGTCCGGGACCAGCTCGCGCTGTGTCTGGCCGGGAGTCTCATCGCGGCCCTGATGCCCGAGGACACCCCGATCCCGCTGCACGTGCTGCCCGTCGATCTGGTCTCCGCCGCGATCGTCCGGCTGTCCCGGCACGCACCGCGCTCCAACCCGGTGCACCAGTTCTACAACCCGCAGGTCGCGCCCATGAAGTCCATCCACGAATACCTGACCCGGACCGGATACCGCTTCGACACCGTGCCCTACGCGCAGTGGCGGGTGCAGCTGGCACGCCGCACCGCCGGACGCCTGGACGGCCTCGCCGCCCTGCTGTCCATCGACGGCCCGATGAACGGGGACCCGGACGTCGTCGAGATCGGCAACAGCCTGTCCGGCCTCGGCGGCGACGCCGGGTTCCCGGCCATCGACGTCGACTACGTCGCAAAGACCGTCGCATTCCTGGTCCGGCAGGGCATGGTGCCCGAACTGAGCACGAGCGGGGCGCAGTGATGACCGTCGAACTCACCAGCCCCTGGCTGCGTCGCGCCGTAGACAAGGCCGAATCCGCAGGGGACGACCCCATCCGGCTGTTCTGCCTTCCGCACGCAGGCTCCGGACCGGCTCGCTACCTGGCCTGGACCGACCGCCTCGACGGCATCGACCTGATCGGCGTCTGCCTGCCCGGTCATGAACGTCGCGTCGCCGAGCCACCGCTGCGTCGCGTCGCAGACATCGTCGACGCCCTCGCCGATGCGATGGGCCCGCACCTGGACCGGCCTTTCGGTCTGTTCGGCCACAGCTTCGGCGGCCTGCTCTCCTTCGAACTCGCCCGGCGGCTCGAAGTCGACGGCGCGCGACCGCTGCACGTGTTCGTCTCCGGCTCCGCGGCCGAACCCTTCGGCCAGGCCGGGCCACCGGTCGCGGACCTTGATGAGGAGGCCTTCCTCGCCCACGTCGGCACCCTCGGGGGCCTGGACCCCGACGTCCTGGCCCATCCCGACCTCGTCGATCTCGTCATTCCCGCCCTGCGCGCCGACTACGAGGCCGCAGAGGCCCACACCCCGGACCCCGCCGCCGCCGTGAACGCACCGATCACGGCGATCGGCGGACTGCACGACCCCGCGGCACCACCGGGCGCCCTCATCGCCTGGGGGCGGCACACCGCCGGACCTTTCTCCCGCATCACCCTGCCCGGCGGCCACTTCGCCCTGTTCGACCAGGAGCACAACGTGCTCCGCACCGTTCGGACCACCCTGACCGCGGCCGACCGGGCCACCCGCGTGGCCGGCCGCATCTGAAGGAGGCACCACCTTGAGATCCTGGAGAAGGAGCCTGACACCGCGTGGCCGGCTCGGCTTGCGGGTGACCTCGCTGGTCGGGGCGCTCGCGCTGGCCGTGGCGGTCCTGCAGGTGTCGGTCGCCGGCGCCGGAACCATCCCGCCGCTGGGCGCCGCCATCAACCCCGGCACCGGGGTGTGGATCACCGCTGGCCAGGGCGACGTACCGCACGACCAGACCCTCGGCCTGCCCGGCCTGGACAGCAGCGCCACCGTCTCCTTCGAGGCGAATGGCACCGCGCACATCAACGCCGGCACCGACGCCGACATGTTCCGGGCTCTGGGCTACACCCAGGCCCGCTTCCGCCTGTTCGAGATGGACATGGCGCGCCGCCAGGCCGAAGGACGACTGGCCGAGACCACCAACGACCCCGCCGCGCTGCCCTCCGACGAGTACGAGCTCGACCTCGGGCTGCTGCGCGCCTCCCAGCGGGACTGGGACGCGCTGCCGACGGACTCCCCGGCGCGCGCCGTGCTCAACGAGTACACGCAGGGGGTCAACGCCGCCATGGCGCAGATGAAGAAAGACAATGCCCTGCCTCTCTACTACAAGCTCTTGAACTTCTCCGCCGAGCCGTGGACCCCGGTCGACAGCCTGGCCGTGCAGCGGCTGGAGACCCAGACGCTTTCCTTCGACCCGCTGCCGACCGCGTACAGCTACATCGCCGGAGCGTTCGGCCAGCAGAAGTTCACCCAGCTCTACAAGTCCGTCGGGCAGAACCCGCAGTATCCGTTCGACCCGGGCCCGTACCAGAAGCTGCCACTGACCCCGATGCCGGCGCGCGACGACGGCGCCCCGACGCCGACCGGCGGTACCGTGCCGCAGGCGGCGGGCTCGGCGGCCCAGTTCCAGACTGGTTCCTCCGCGCAGGCGATCGATGCGTCTCTTGCGCTCCAGGACCGGATGTCGCAGCTTCCTGTGAACGCCTACCACACCATCGGCGACAGTAACGCGTGGGTGGTCTCCGGCAAGCTCACGGCCTCCGGCAAGCCGATCATGGCCTCGGACCCGCATCTCAACCTGACCATGCCGTCGATCTGGTACCAGGTGGAGCTGAACTCCCCGTCCTACCACCTGTCCGGCGTGACGCTGCCGGGTGTCCCGGCCGTCCTGGACGGCAAGAACCAGCACATCAGCTGGGGCCTGACCAACTCGCAGCGCCCGAACACCTTCTACTACCTGGAGCAGACTGACGCAGCGCACCCTGACCAGTACTTCTGGGACGGACAGTGGCGGCCGATGGCCAAGATCGTCAACAAGATCAAGAAGCACGACGGCTCGATGGTCACGTACACGACCCGGATGACCGTGCACGGCCCGATCATGACCGTCCAGGGAGTCACCGCGGCGGTGTACTTCACCGGCACGATGCCCAGCGACAACCTCGACAGCATGCTGACGATCGAGAAGGCCACCACCTTCGACCAGGTCCACCAGGCATTGCGCACCTGGGTCACCCCGGCGCAGAACTTCGCCTACGCCGACGACTCCGGGAACATCGGCATCATCAACGCCGGCGTGCAGCCCCAGACCTCCGACAGCTGCCTGCCGTACCTGCCGATGTCCGGCACGGGGGCGTGCGACGTCACCGGCAGCATCCCGTTCGAGGCACTGCCGATCACCTACAACCCGCCGTCCGGCTTCGCCCAGACCGCCAACCAGCGTGAGGTCGGCACCGACTACCCGTACTACTACGGCGAGGGCTACGACTTCTTCGACCAGGGGTGGCGGTCCACCGAGATCACCAAGGCGCTGACGGGGGCGACCGACATCACCTCCCAGCAGATGCAGAACCTGCAGATGTCCTCGGTCGACGACGTCGCCCGGAACCTGCTGCCCACGGTGCTGAACGACTTGCAGGGCGGGCAGTGGGACCCGACGGAGACCAAGGCGATCAACGACCTGAAGAACTGGAACTACAACGTCACCGCGAACTCCACCGCGGCCGCCGTGTTCGGCCGGTTCATGGTGATGTACGGGTACGACGTGTGGCACCCGCTCTGGCAGCAGTACAAGGTCCCGGCGCCGCCACGCGACGTGTTCACGCCGCGCACCAGCGACAGCACCTACGCCGTGGACGGACTCAACGGCCTGCTGATCAACATGACCGTCGGCGACACGACCAATCCGGTGTTCTCGCCGCCCGGATCGACGACCCATGACGCGACCGACGTGGTCCGCGCCGCGTTCGCCTCCGCCGTCGCCGGCCTGGAGAAGACGCGCGGGCCCGACGAGAGCAAGTGGACATTCGGCGGCAGTCACAAGGTGATGATCGCCTCGCTGCTGAAGTCGCCGACGCTCGACGAGGGCCCGTTCCCCACCGGCGGCAGCGGCCGCACCATCGACTCCGTGGTCAGCGCCGCCCCCGTGCGGCACGGCAAGACCCTCACCGGCGTGGCCGTCGGCGGCGTCAGCTGGCGCATGGTCGTCGACTGGGGCACCGGGCAGGCGGTCGGCGTCTATCCCGGCGGACAGAGCGAGAACCCCGCTTCCCCCTGGTACTCGGACCGGCTCGCCGACTGGTTCGCCGGACGCAACTCACCCCTGCTCGAGGGCACTCAGGCCCTGGCAGCGACGAAGGGACGGACATGGACACTCAAGCCCTGACCCGGCGCCTGCCCGGCAGGCGCACCGGCCGCCTGGCCGGCATCGCGGACACGGACACGGGTACGGCCGTGCTCGGCCGGATCCTCACCCGCGGAACGGCCGTCGGCGTCGGCGGCGTCGTCCTGGACTGGGGCGGCAACCAGCTCGGCTGGTGGTGGGTCACCATCCTCGCCGGCATCGGGGCCGCACTGCTGCTGCGCGGCCGCGCGGTGGCCGTGTTCATCGTGGCGGTGCCGCTGGTCAGCTGGGGCGGCGATCTGTTCCGGCGCTGGACCGAGATGGACACCACGCGGGTCTCCCGCGTCACCATCGGCCTGGCCGGCATCAGCGACAACGCCGCGTGGCTCGGCTATGTGCTGACCGTGCTGTACGCGATCGCGCTGTGCGGCACCGGGGCGTGGGTGACCGCGGCCGTGCGGCAGGTCGTCGGCGCCACTCAGGAAGTGCGGCACGGGACCGGAGCGGTCCCGGCACCGGTGCCCGCCGAGGCCCCCATCGAACACCACATCGAGCACCAGGAGGAGACGGTCGGCGATGTCTGACGACGAGGACACCCGCGAGTACGCGGTCGTGATCAACCACGAGGAGCAGTACTCGATCTGGCCGACCGGCCGCGAGCTGCCCAACGGCTGGACCGAGGTCGGCGTCCGCGGTCCCAAGCGCGAGTGCCTGGACCACATCGACCAGGTGTGGACCGACATGCGGCCGCTGAGCCTGCGCAAGGCGATGGCCGCCGCTGCCGCCGGACAGTCGGCGGGGGAGTGAGCATGCTGCGATACAGCCGGGCCTACCTGCCTGAGGCGCTGGGGGCCTTCGCCCCGGCGTCACAGTGGGTGGGCGCGCAGGAGCCCGAGGGCCCGGTGTTCCTCTGGGACGACCTCAGCCTTACCACCGACCCGTTCGTCGACGAGCCGGCGTACCGCGACGAGAGCGAGCAATGGCAGCGGTTCTGCCGTGAGCAGCTCGGGTTCGCGGTCCCGGCCGACGTGGGCTGAGCCGCTTTCACTGCCAAGGAGCTGCCGGACCAGATCGGGTCTGGTCCGGCAGCTCGAAGAGCCATATGAGTCATGGGAGGTCGTCGATGAGTGCCGAACCCGCGATGGCGACGCCGGCCGCGTCACCGAAGACCCGCTCGCCGTTCGCCTCGCTGCGGCGCCGTGACTTCCGCATCCTGGTCGCCGGGCAGTCTCTGTCCACGCTCGGCGACATGGTGTACCTGGTCGCGCTGCCGTTCCTGATCCTCGGCTCCGGCTACGCCACCAGCGGCTTGAGTACCACACTCACCGGCTTCGGCCTGGCCAGGATCGTCACCGCGCTGCCCGGTGGAGCGCTGGCGGACCGGTTCGGCGCGCGGCCGGTGATGCTCGGCGCCGACGTTGTCCGCTGTGGGGCGCTGACCGCGTTGACGGTCACTGCGGCGCGCGGGACGCCCTCGTTGGCGCAGCTGGTCGTCACCGGCGTGGTGCTCGGGGCCTGCGAAGGGGCGCATCTTCCGGCGTACCGGTCCATCACGCCGGCGCTCGTCCCCGATGCGGAGTTGCCCGCCGCGAACTCCGTCAGCATCGCTGCGAACCTGTTCGCCAACGTCATCGGGCCGCCGATCGGAGGCGCGCTCGTTGCGCTGGTCGCGCCATGGCCGGCGATCGGTGCGGACGCTGCATCGTTCGCGGTGTCGGCGCTGGCGCTGGTGGCCATCAATCAGCGGCATCGGGCCACGGTTTCGACCGAGGACTCGCCTTCGGCGCTCGCACCCGATCAGCCGGACACTCCCAGAACGCTGTCCCTCGCCGCCTTCGTCCGCTCCTCGTCGCTGTATCGCACGGTCCTGCTGATGACGGCGGTCCTGGGCGCATCGGTCGGCGGCACGCTGGAGGTCGCCCTGCCAGTCCTGACGCGCAGCCGCCACGACCTCGGGCCCGCCGGCTACGGCTGGCTGATGGCCGCCCTCGGCTTGGGCATGCTCAGCGGCGGCGGGTCGGCCGGCGCCCTCGTCCACGGCAAGCGCCAGGGCTTGATTGTCGTCGCGGCGCTCGCCGTCAACGGCGGCCTGCTCGCTGCGCTACCTCATGTCGGCGGCCTGCTTCCGATGGTGGTGACGATGGCGGTGATCGGTGCGCTCGACGGTGTCCTGGCCGTGCTGGTCATGACCGCGACTCAGCGCATGCCGCCGCCCTACCTGCTGGCCCGGGCCCAGGCTCTGATCAGCCTGGTCACCTTCGCCATGTTCCCGCTGTCGGTGACCGTCGCCGGCCTCGTCCTGCACCACTGGTCCCCTGCGGCGATGTTCCACCTCACCGGTCTCGGTTTCGCAGTGGTGGCGCTGACCGGTCTGGCCAGCCGCAGCCTCCGCCGGCTTTAGTCGTCGGATCCGCCGCTGCCCAGCCGTTTGCGCGCCCTCTCGGCCAGCGACTCGACCTCCAGCAGTCGCGGCAGCAGGTCGCGCTCGGTGGTCAGTGCGCGGAACGCCTCCGCGATGCTGACCCCGTGTCCGGGCCGGTCGAGCACGGTGACCGAATCGCCGGCCTGAACGTCACCTTCCTCGACCACCCGCAGGTACGCGCCGGGGACTGCGCGCTTCGTGAACGTCTTGATCCATCCCTGCTCGCCGAGCCATCCGGCGAACGTCCGGCACGGAATCCGTGGCGCCGTCACCTCCAGCAGCACCGAGCCGATCCGCCACCGCTCACCGACGACCGCGCCGGTGACGTCGAGTCCTGACGTGGTCAGGTTCTCGCCGAACACCCCGTTGTCGAGCACGCGGCCCAACGTGGCGGCCCATACGTCCAGGTCTTCTCTCGCGTAGGCGTACACAGCCTGCGCCTCGCCGCCGTGGAACCGGGTATCGCACAGCGCGTCCCCGGACACCCCGCTGCCGCCGGGTTCGGGAACCGTGATCCGCACCGGCCCCGAGACCGGCCGCTTGTCGATACCGGTGAAGTCGGCGTCGGAGTGCTCGGTGGGCTGCGCCGATCCGACGTTCACCGATACGACCAGGGGAAGCAACGCCATAACCCGACGATAGCCGGGTGCCGGGCGTGCGCGGGTCTCGCAGGTCAGCCGACCGGCCAACCGACCAAGGCAGCTCCGACGCCGAGCACGCCGGCGCCGACCAACGTACTGACGACACCGCGCCGGGCCGCCAGGAGCCAGGCCGCGGCGGTGGCGAGGATCCCGAACTGCCACAGGTGCTGCAGTGCGGCGGCCAGGGGGATCGCGGATCCGGCGATGGCGCCGATCACCGTCGGTCCGGCACCGGTGAGGAAGGATTGGACCCGTTCGCTGGTACGCAGCCGGTCGAAACGCGCGGCGCCGCCGATGACGAACAGGAACGACGGGCCGAAGGCGACCAGCGCCGCCAGCACTCCGCCGCCGACGCCCGCGGCGGCGTAGCCCACCACCGCGACGGTCTGCACCACCGGCCCGGGGGTGATCTGCCCGAGGGCCACGGCGTTGAGGAACTGCGCGTCGCTCATCCAGTGGTAGGTGTGGACGGCGTCATGCTGCATCAGGGGGATGATGACGAATCCGCCGCCGTAGGACAGGGCGCCGACTTTGAACGCCACCCATGCCAACGCCAGGAGCCCGCCGGCTGCCGGGACCGCCGCGGCCAGCGGAAGGGGCATGAAGCTCCGGGTGGTGCGTGGCCCGGCCCGGCCCGTGCGGACAGCCACTTCCAACAGGCCGGTACCGATCATCACCACCACCAGCCAGGGACCGATCAGGGCTGCGGCGATCGCACCGGCGGCGGCGTAGAAGACCCAACGGGTCCGGTCCGGCTTGGCTGTGCCGACCCGCTTCCAGCTGCCCGGTACCAAACCCCACGCGGCGTGCACGGCCACGACGGCCACCGCCGCACCGGCGCCGGCGGCCGCGCCGCGCACCACAAGCGGCGGATGCCCGGCCAGGAACAACGCCGCCAACGCGAGGATCAACGTCAGGCCGGGGACGATGAAACAGATACCGCCGACGATCGCACCGACGGTGCCGCGCAGCCGCCATGCCGTGTACATCGCCAGCTGCGTGGACGCCGGCCCGGGCAGCAGGTTGGTCGCTGCGATGCCGTCCTCGAAGTCGGTCTCGGTCAGCCATTTGCGGCGCTTGACGCACAGGTCACGCAGTAGCGCGATGTGTGCGGGCGGGCCGCCGAAGCCGATGCAGCCGATGCGTCCCCACTCGCGGGCGATGGTGGCCAGGCCGACTGGTCGGCCGTCACCCTGGCCTGGCGCGGCCTCCGCAAGGTTCGCCACGCCTGAAGCTCCTGACTACCTGCCCGATCGCGGCCTCGATTTCGGGTCACCATAACTTATGGCCGAGGCCGGCCAGTGTCTCGGCAGGAGCGTTCGCTCGCCGAGTGCGACGGTGCTGGTACAGATCAGCGCGGCGCTGTGCATCCTCGCGGCGTTCACCCTGAACCAGCTCGGAAAGGCCGACCAGAAGTCGCTCGGCTACCTGGTGCTCAACGCCGCGGGGTCCGGGGCGCTGAGCGAGATCGCGGTCGCGCAGCACCAGTGGGGATTCACGATGCTCGAAGGCGTCTGGTGCGTCGTCTCCCTGGTCAGCCTGCTGCACAGCCGGGTCGGGCGCTGACGGGTCGGCAGACGTCACCACGGCCGTGGCCGTACTCGTCTGACGCCGGGACGTCGGGACAACCGGGCCGCGCCTCAGATCCAGTCCTTGCGGCGGAACACGCCGAACAGGATCACGGACAGCCCTATGGTGACGCCGGTGGACGTCCAGAACCCGGTGTGCGTGCCGAAGCCGGGGTAGGGGACGTTCTGGCCGTAGAAACCGGTGACCGCGGTCGGGACCGCGATGATCGCGGCCCAGCTCGTGACCTGCTTCATGATGACGTTCAGCCGGTTGGAGCGGATCGTCAGGTGCGTCTCGAAGACCGCGGTGATCAGGTCGCGCAGCGACTCGGTCCACTCGGTGGCGCGCAGGACGTGGTCGTAGACGTCCTGGAAGTACGGCACTATCTCGGGGTCGACGATGTGCAGGTCGCGGCGCAGGACGGCGTTGACGACCTCGCGCATCGGCATGACGACCCGGCGCAGGGCGACCAGGGACTTGCGCAGCTCGAAGGTGCGCCGCTGCATCTCGCTGTCCTTCGGGTCGCCGTCGAACAGCTGCTCCTCCAGCGCCTCGATCTGGGTGTCGAGGGTCTGGACGGCTTCGAAGTGCGTGTCGACGACGAAGTCCAGCAGCCCGTACAGCAGGAATCCGACGCCGTACTTGACCAGGTCCGGGGAGGAGTCCCAGCGCTCGACGACCTTGTCGATCCGGAAGCCCTCGGTCTTGCGGACGGTCACCAGGGCGCCGGTGGTGATGAACGCGGCGACCTCGTGCTTGACCAGCTGCCCGGAGACCTCGTCCAGGTCGACGGCGTACGCGGTCAGGAACAGGTGGCTGGCGTAGCGGTCGAGTTTGGGCCGCTGGTGCTCGTGGACGGCGTCCTCCACCGCCAGCGGGTGCAGGCCGAGTTCCTCGCTGATCGCGGCCAGGTCTTCCTCGGTGGGCTCGCACAGGTCGAACCACACCACGGAGGACGGATCGGCAAGGTGTTCGGAGATCTGCGTGGGATCGAAGTTCTCGGCTTCCAGCACGCCGTTGCGGTACAGGCGGGTCCGTGACATGGGCGTCAGCCTAACCCGGCGCCGAGACGGCGCCGCGTGACAGATCAGCACGTGGTCGCCAGGCGTCGCCGCACACGGCACGGTCCGGCCAAGAATCACAAACCCGCCGCTCACGTCTCGCGTGCCCAGAAGGATCTGCGAATCCGGCATAGATCGATCTTGGCGGAGCGGCTCCTGGGGGAAAGCGGCAACTCGGCCCCGGACGACGTGACCGCCGAACGGTTGCCGTCGCGGGCGACGAAGGCCCACGAGGTCACCTCGAGAATTGACACCTCGGCGGACTCGCCCTGGGGGATCGATGCATCGAAGGCGCGAGTGCTGGCGCGTCGACGGGAAGCCGTTCGACGCTGTCGATTGCGGAGTCTGTGGTCGGCCAGCGATGCCACCCATCCCCGAGGGCAGATCGTCGACTGGGGTGAGGTGACGACAGCGATCCCACCTCCGACCGGAAACTCGACGGGCGCGGCGGCGCAGTGCGTCCACAGCGCGCGGGCCCGGGCGGTGAGATCGTCGATGAGGTCGTCCACAGCCTTGATCATGCCGCGCCAGGCCGAGCTGCACGCGTCGACGAGGGACTCCCAACGTGATCCAAGCATCGGCGCCCGAGATTCGCACGGCTCGCAGGCGTCGCTCGTGAGAGCTGTCGCGGTGTGGGCCGATGGCGGTCGATAGGCGTGTGTGACCTGTGGGCGATCGCCCTGCGCGTGCTTGGATCGCGTTGGAGACGGCTTCGGAATCGTCGCGTGGTGCTGTGCTGTGCCCATGAGCGGACACATGTGCCGGCGGGCCGCGCGGTGAGCGCCGGTAACGTCGTCGGGCTGATTGTCGCGGTCGGTCTGGTCCTCTATCTCGTGCTGGCCGTCCGATATCCGGGGAAGTTCTGATGGATCTCCAGACCACTGATATATCGGGTCCGCGATACCAGCTGGCGGTCCGGCGTGTGCTGTGCCGCTACGGCACGATCGCCGGGCCCTGCGATCCACCGGTGGACCGGATGCATTGATCCTCACTGCTCACTCATTGGCCCCATATGCCCTCCTCGCAATGTTTGTCACGAACGTGTATTGCGGTTACCGTCCGCGTCAAACGGACACTTCTGGAGGCATCGTGGAGGTCGTTCTTCCAGTCATCGGATACCTGTCCCTGGTCACGCTGATCGTGGCGAGCCCGCGGATCGGCCCGCGCCGCACGCGCAGACAGGCGACCGCAGTCGCCGAAGCCCTGTGCGGCACGTACGGATTCGTGGCAGCGCCGGGCGTGGACCATGTCCTGCGCGTCACGACGGCACCGCCTTTCCACTACGGCTCCGACCATCGGTTCGAAGACGTCGTCACCGGCGAGATCGGTGGCCTGCCTGTCACCTCGGCGACGTACGTCTGCCGGTACAACGGCTCCCCGCACCTGTACGGCGTCGCGGCGGTCACCATGCCCGGGCCGGGAGTGCCGGAGCGGATCGAGATCCGGTCCGAGCCGGTCTTCGAAAGCGCGTGGGCCATCGACGCCCCGCCGAAGGGGCGGGCGCGCACCGGCCGGCCCGACATTGATGCCGCGTTCGAGCTGTATCTGCCCGACCGGGGCGAGAAGGCCGACGGCCTGCTCACCGAGGACAGCGTCAGCGCGCTGCTACACGTCTCGGAGCGGCCCAGCCTGCGCGTGGAGGGCCGGCAACTGCTGGTGTGGCGCCGCGACGGGTGGTCTTCCCCTGACGCCCTCATCCAGGCGGTGACTGCCGCGACCGGGTTGGCCGACCGCATGCGCCTCGTGGGCTGACAGCTTGGCTGTCAGACGCGGCTTGCCCGCGGTTGCGTTCCCGCGCCGCGCTGATCTGGGAATCGCGCGGCGCGGATCGTATCCGGCGGATCTCTTCCTGCTATGCGCGGGCCACCGGTCCGCGTCGATTCGACCGGCTCCCAAGCGAGGGCTCCTGCTGCGCGAAAGCCATGCCGACCTGCGTAGCGAGCATCGCAGCGACCTGACGAGCCTGCAGCGACGGCGCGGTCCCGGGGGCCGGTGTGAGCATGAACCTGCCGAAGACCGTGCCCCCGGAGCCGGTACGCAACTCGATGTCCTGGTCGGGGAAACCGTGCTCGTCGATGTTCCAGCGTGTCTCGCCCCAGGACATCGTGCCATCCGGTTCGAGCTGTGGTGGGCGGCCCAGGAGCTGTCCTGGCTCGAAGCGGATGTCCCGCAAGCCGAGCAGCGTCACCAGCTGAGTCCCCACCTGTTCGGCGACTTCGTGGGGATCGCGGCCGGCGGCGACGAGCCGGATCGTCGAACGCAGTTCACTGAGATAGGCGGTGTCGTAGATGACGGTGCGCCGGGCGTGCCGGGCCCGTATCGCGAGTTCGCTGACCGCGACGCCGACGGCGAGCAGCAGAACCGTTGTCTCGATGTCTGTGCTGCGGGTGATGGTGAACCGTTCATAAGGCGTCGTCCAGAAGAAGTCGTACCAGAGCGCAGCCGATATGGCTGTGAGGATTCCCGCTGTGCGATGGCCGTTCGCGGCGACCGCCACGATGGCCACGACGAGAAGAAGCGCGACGTCGGTGTTGGCCAGCGACGACCGCCATGGCAGGAGCACCGCCGCCAGCGCGGGCGGCAGCGCCACGGCGGCGAGCATCGCCCACCGGTCGCGGTGAACACGGCCGAAGTACTTCATACCTCCTGTGTACCGCTGTCCGCGGTCGGCAGCTGTTTGGATCGCGTGTGCGTTTCGGGCGCTGGCTACGCCTGCGAAGGCTCAGGTTCGATCGACCTCGGCAGCGTGATCACCATGGTCAGCCCGCCGCCGGGCGTCTCCTCCGGGATGAGCGTCCCCGACATCGCCTCGACCAGCCCGCGGGACAGCGCCAGGCCGAGGCCGATCCCAGTGGTGTTGTCGCGGTCGCCGAGGCGCTGGAACGGGGTGAAGATCCGTCCGAAGTCCTGGGGCGGGATGCCGGGGCCGCGGTCGATGACCCGCAGGTCGACGGTGTCGCCGAGAGTGCTGGCGGTCACCGTGACCGGGTGGTGGTCGGTGCCGTGTTTCAGGGCGTTGGCGATGAGGTTGGCCACGGCCCGCTCCAGCAGCACCGGGTCGGCGCTGACCTCGGGGACGGTCTCGAAGCCGCCGAGCGTGATCCGGTGCCGGTCGATGCCGCTCAGACTGCCCATCGCCGCCTCGGTGACGTCCTCGACGTTGGTCGGCTCCAGATTCAGGGTCAAGGCGCCGGCCTGTAGCCGGCTCATGTCCAGCAGGTTGTCCACCAGGCGGGTCAGCTGGTCCAACGACTCGTCGGCGCTGCTGAGCAGCTCTGCCCGGTCGTCGGCCGGCAGGTCGATCGACGTGTTCTGCAGCCCGGTGACGGCTAACTTGGCGGTGGCCAGGGGAGTGCGAAGGTCGTGCGAGACCGCCGCGAGCAGCGCCGTGCGCATCTTGTCGGCCTCGGCCAACGGTACGGCCTGCGCGGCCTGGCGGGCCAGCCTCGATCGTTCCAGCGCCACCGCGGTCTGCGCGGCGAACGCTGTGAGGACCCGCTGGTCGGTCGCCGGCAGCGTGCGTCCGGTCAGCGCGAGCATGGTGTCCGGCCCGGCGCTGACCAGCACGTCGGCCTCGCCGGGGGTGCGGCACGGCATGGCGCCGGTCGTCGAGGTCGCCGCGACCAGCCGCCACGCGTCCGGGTCGTCCTGCTCGTCGGGACGCGGCGGCAGCGAGGGGTCGGCACGCTCCAGCAGCGCCGCCGACTCCATCCCGAACGTCTCCCGGAACCGTCCCAGCAGCGCGCCGATCGCCTCGTCCCCGCGCAGCACCGACACCGCGAGCTCGGAAAGGGTCTCGGCCTCGGCGGAAGCCTTGGCGGCCCGGCGGGACTGCCTGGCCGCCAGATCCACGACCGAGGCGACGGTCAGACCCACCACGACGAAGACCACCAGGGCGATGACGTTGTTGCCCGCGGCGATGGTGAGTTCATAGAAGGGCGGGATGAAGTAGTAGTTGAGCAGCAGCGAGGCCGTGACCGAGGTGAACAGCGCGGAGAACAGGCCGCCGAGCCGCGCCACCAGCACCACCCCGCTGAGCATGATCATGGAGTCGCTGACCAGGTTCAGCCGGGTCCGCAGGTTCGCGAGCACCAACGTCAGTACGAAAGGCAGGATCAGGCCGAACAGCGGCGCGGCCCAGCGCCTGCCGTCCTGCGGCAGGCGAAGGGCCCGGCGCAGCAGGGCGAAGTGACCAGCGTCGGCTGCGGAGCGTTCGTGCGTGACCATGTGCACGTCGATGTCGCCGGACTGCTGCACCACGGTCTCGCCGATGCCGTAGCCGCCCAGGAACCGCTCCAGCCGGCCCCGGCTGGACACGCCGAGCACGAGCTGGGTGGCGTGCTCGGCACGCGCGAACTGCAGCAGGGCCTCGGGGATGTCGTCGCCGACCACCGAGTGGAAGGTGCCGCCGAGGGATTCGACCAGGGCCCGCTGTTCGGCCAGCGACTTCGGTGAGGCCTCGGTGAGTCCGTCGGAGCGGGCCACGTGCACGGCGAGCAGGTCGGAGGCCTTGGCGCCGACTCTCTGGGCGATGCGGGCCGCCCGGCGGATCAACGTCGGGCCCTCCGGCCCGCCGGTCAGCGCGACCACCACCCGCTCGCGGGTCTCCCAGACCTTGTCGATGCCGTGCTGGTCGCGGTAGCGCTGCAGGCCCTCATCGACCCGGCCGGCCACCCACAGCAGCGCCAGCTCGCGCAGCGCGCCGAGGTTGCCGGGGCGGAAGTAGTTCGACAGCGCGGCGTCGATCTTGTCCGGCTTGTAGATGTTGCCGTGCGCCATCCGGCGGCGCAGCGCCTCAGGAGTCTGGTCCACCAGTTCGATCTGGTCGGCCGAGCGGACCACCTCGTCGGGGACTGTCTCGCGCTGCGGCACGCCGGTGATCTTCTGCACCACGTCGTTCAGCGATTCCAGGTGCTGCACGTTGACCGTGGTGAGGACGTCGATGCCGGCGTCGAGCAGTTCCTCGACGTCCTGCCAGCGCTTGGCGTTGCGCGAGCCGGGGATGTTGGTGTGTGCGAGCTCGTCGACGACCGCCACCTGAGGGTGGCGTGCCAGCACGGCGTCGACGTCCATCTCGGTGAAGGTGGTCCCGCGGTATTCGATCGTCTTGCGGGGGATCACCTCCACGCCGTCGAGCATCGCCTGGGTGTGCGGCCGGTCGTGGGTCTCCACGAACCCGATGACGACGTCGGCGCCGCGTTCGGCGCGCCGCCGGGCCTCGTCGAGCATGTGGTAGGTCTTGCCGACTCCTGGCGCCGCGCCCAGGTAGACCCGCAGTCTGCCGCGCCCGCCCATCTCGCCTCCGTCTCGGAATCGATCCTGTCACGGTTCTCCCAAGGTGCACTCCCATCAGCCGTTTGGACGCCGTGCGCAACGGCAGCGGGGGCGCTTGCATCCCGCTTGCGTCAGGTTGGGAGGGAACCTCTCCGGGATTCACTAGGCACGCCCTTTTCCCTCACACAAAGGAGCACCTGATGGCCGACGTGATTTTCGTCGGGATCACGATCGCGTTCTTCGCCCTTCTCGCGTTGATCATCAAGGGGGTCGAGCGTCTTGAGCGCTGAGAACATCATCGGCCTGATCGTGTCGGTCCTGCTGGTCGGCTATCTCATAGCGGCCCTGATCCTCCCGGAGAAGTTCTGATGTCGGACACCTGGGCCGGCTTGCTCCAAGTCGCCGCCCTGGTCCTCCTGCTGGCCGTGTCCTACCGGCCGCTGGGGGACTACATGGCGCACATTCTCACCTCGAAGAAGCATCTTCGGGTGGAGAAGGTCCTGTACAAGACGATGGGCGTGGATTCCGAGGCGGACCAGACGTGGGGCACGTACCTGCGGTCGGTGTTCGCGATCTCCGCCGTCGGGGTCCTGCTCCTGTACCTGATCCTGCGGATCCAGCATCATCTGATGTTGGCGCTGGGCATGCCGAAGGTGAACGCGGACCTGGCGTACAACACGGCGGCGTCGTTCGTGACCAACACCAACTGGCAGAACTACTCGGGCGAGAACACGCTGGGCTATGTCGCGCAGATGACCGGTCTGGCGGTGCAGAACTTCGTGTCGGCCTCGGTCGGTATCGCGGTGGTCGCGACGCTGATCCGCGGCTTCACGCGCTCCAAGACGGACCGGTTGGGCAATTTCTGGGTGGATCTGACCCGGATCATCTTCCGTCTGATGCTGCCGTTCTCGATCGTGTTCTCGTTGGTCTTGATTGCCAGTGGTGCGGTGCAGTCGCTGGGTGACCACTTGACGGTGGTGCACACGCTCAACGGCGACCAGAGTCTGTACACCGGTGCGACCGCCTCGCAGGAGGTCATCAAGGAGCTCGGTACCAACGGTGGCGGTATCTTCAATGCCAACTCCGCGCATCCGTTCGAGAACCCGACGGCGTTCACGAACCTGTTGGAGATCTATCTGCTGCTGGTGATCGGGTTCGCGCTGCCGCGGACGTTCGGGAAGATGGTCGGCTCGCACAGGCAGGGCTACACGATCTTGTCGGTGATGGCGATCATCTGGATCGGTTCGCTGGCCTTCTCCACGTTCGTCGAGACGCATCACCACGGCATCAACCTGGCCGACGGTCACGCGGCGTTGGAGGGTAAGGAGTCCAGGTTCGGTATCCCGGCCTCGACGTTGTTCATGACCTCTACGACGTTGACTTCGACCGGTGCCATCAACTCCTGGCACGACTCGTATACACCGCTTGGCGGTGGTGCGGCCATGTTCAACATGATGTTGGGTGAGATCGCGCCCGGCGGTACCGGTTCGGGGCTGTACGGCATGTTGGTCCTGGCCATCGTCACGGTGTTCATCGCCGGTCTGATGGTCGGCCGTACGCCGGAGTACCTGGGTAAGAAGATCCGTCCGGCGGAGATGAAGTACGCGGCGTTGTACATCCTGACCACGCCCGCTGTGGTGCTGGTCTTCACCGGTCTGGCCATGGCGCTGAAGGGTGAGACAGCCTCGATCAGCAGCGGCAACCTGTACGACGGCCATCCAACGCCACACGGCTTCTCCGAGGTGTTGTACGCGTTCACCTCGATGGGCAACAACAACGGTTCGGCTTTCGGCGGTCTGTCCGGGAACACGCACTGGTGGAACACCGCCGGCGCGCTGGCCATGATGTTCGGCCGGTTCCTGCCGATGATCTGGGTGCTGGCGCTGGCCGGTTCGCTGGCCAAGCAGAAGCCGGTGCCGGAGACCGAGGGCACGCTGAAGACCGCCTCGCCGCTGTTCGCGGGGATGCTGCTGGGCACCGTGCTGCTGGTGGTCGGCCTCACCTACTTCCCGGCCCTGTCGCTCGGGCCGCTCGCTGAAGGACTGCACTGATGTCCACCGATGCCGTGACTCAAGTCCCCGCTACCGGTGGGACTCCGCAACCGAAGCAGGACACCGAGGGCCGAAAGATCGGCGCCGGTTTCCTGGACCCGAAGATGCTCTGGAAGTCGCTTCCGGACGCGCTGAAGAAGCTCGACCCCCGGGTGATGATGAAAAACCCGGTCATGTTCGTCGTCGAGGCTGGTTCCGCGCTCACCACCTGGCAGGCGATCGCGCATCCGTCGGTGTTCGCCTGGGTGATCACCGTCTGGCTGTGGCTGACCGTGGTGTTCGCCAACCTGGCTGAGGCGGTGGCCGAGGGCCGTGGCAAGGCGCAGGCCGCCACCTTGCGCAAGGCCAAGACCACGACCGTGGCCCGGCGCCTGGCGTCCTGGACTCCGGGTGTCTCCGGGGCGGCCGGTGTCTCCGGCGAGGTCACCGAGGTTCCCGGCACCGATCTGATGCTCGGCGACTTCGTGGTGGTCGAGGCCGGCCAGGTCATCCCCGGCGACGGCGACGTCGTCGAGGGTGTGGCCTCGGTGGACGAGTCGGCGATCACCGGCGAGTCGGCCCCGGTGATCCGGGAGTCCGGCGGCGACCGGTCGGCGGTCACCGGCGGCACCAAGGTGCTGTCGGACCGGATCGTCGTGAAGATCACGTCCAAGCCGGGTGAGACCTTCATCGACCGGATGATCAGCCTGGTCGAGGGTGCGAACCGGCAGAAGACGCCGAACGAGCTGGCGCTGAACGTGCTGCTGGCCTCGCTGACGATCGTGTTCCTGCTCGCGGTGGTCACGCTGCAGCCGATGGCTACCTGGGCCGGCGCCGCGCAGTCGCTGGTGGTCATGGTTTCGCTGCTGGTGGCGCTGATCCCGACCACGATCGGCGCGCTGCTCTCCGCGATCGGCATCGCCGGCATGGACCGCCTCGTCCAGCGCAACGTGCTGGCGATGTCCGGACGCGCGGTCGAGGCCGCCGGCGACATCAACACCCTGCTGCTGGACAAGACCGGCACCATCACCTTGGGCAACCGCCAGGCCTCCGAGTTCGTCCCGGTCGTCGGGGTGGACAAGGACGCCCTTGCAGACGCCGCGCAGCTGTCGTCGCTGGCCGATGAGACGCCGGAGGGCCGCTCCATCGTGGTGCTGGCCAAGACCGGCTACGGGCTGCGCGAGCGGCACCAGGGCGAGCTGACCGGCGCGGAGTTCGTGCCGTTCACCGCGCAGACCCGGATGTCCGGGGTGAACCTGCACGACGGCCGGGAAGTCCGCAAGGGCGCCGGGGCCGCGGTGATGAAGTGGGTCCGCGACAACGGCGGGCACCCCACCGACGAGGTCGGCCAGCTGGTCGACGCCATCTCCGGCGCCGGCGGTACCCCGCTGGTGGTGGCGGAGCACGTGCCCGGCCAGCCGGCCCGCACCCTGGGCGTCATCCATTTGAAGGACGTCGTCAAGGAAGGCATCCGCGAGCGTTTCGCCGAGCTGCGGGCGATGGGCATCAAGACGGTCATGATCACCGGGGACAACCCGCTGACCGCCAAGGCCATCGCCGAGGAGGCCGGGGTCGACGACTTCCTGGCCGAGGCGACGCCCGAGGACAAGATGGCGCTGATCAAGAAGGAGCAGGAGGGCGGCAAGCTGGTCGCGATGACCGGCGACGGCACCAACGACGCCCCCGCTTTGGCGCAGGCCGACGTCGGCGTGGCCATGAACACCGGGACCTCGGCCGCCAAGGAGGCCGGGAACATGGTGGACCTGGACTCCAACCCGACCAAGCTGATCGAGATCGTCGAGATCGGCAAGCAGCTGCTCATCACCCGCGGCGCGCTGACCACCTTCTCCATCGCCAACGACGTCGCGAAGTACTTCGCGATCATCCCGGCCATGTTCACCGTCATCTATCCGGGCCTGCACGTCCTCAACATCATGGGCCTGCACTCGCCGAAGTCGGCGATCACCAGCGCCATCATCTTCAACGCGCTGATCATCATCGGCCTGATCCCGCTGGCGCTGCGCGGCGTGCAGTACAAGCCGTCCTCCGCCTCCGCGCTGCTGCGGCGAAACCTGGTGATCTACGGTGCCGGCGGTCTGGCGCTGCCGTTCGTCGGCATCAAAGTGATCGACCTGATCATCCAGTTCATCCCCGGATTGAAGTAGGAAGAGCCGACCAATGAAACTCGGAGCAACCATCCGGCGCTACAGCGCCGCCATCCGGGCCATGGTGGTGTTCACCGTGATCCTCGGGATCGCCTATCCGCTCCTGATAACCGGGATCGCGCAACTCGCCTTCAAGGACAAGGCCAACGGGTCGCTCATCAAGGACGCCTCGGGCAAGGTCGTCGGCTCCTCGCTGCTGTGCCAGCAGTACGTCGACAAGTCCGGGAACGCCCTGCCGCAGTACTTCCAGGCCCGGCCGTCCAACGCCGCCAACTCGTCGAACTCCAGCGACCCCGGCTGCAACTACAGCTACTCCGGCGGGTCCAACCTGGGCACCAGCAGCGCCACGCTCAAGGGCACCATCGAGGGCCGGATCGCCTCCTACGCCAAGGCGTACAGCATCGACCCGACCAAGGTGCCCGAGGACGCGGTGACTGCCTCGGCCTCCGGGCTGGACCCGGGGATCTCGGTGGAGAACGCCGACGACCAGGCCGCCTCGGTGGCCAAAGCCCGCGGCCTCGACACGGCGACCGTCGACAAGCTGGTCAAGGACAACACCACCGGCCGCTCCCTGGGCTTCCTGGGAGAGAAGTACGTCAACGTGGTGACCCTGAACCTGGCCCTGGACAAGGCACACCCCGTCACCGCGAGCAGCTGATCCTGATGCGGGGCCGGCGCCGTGATCGGCGTCGGCCCCGTCGTGTTCTCAGCTTTCAGTTCTCTGGTGTGACGGCGGCTTCCGCACGGTCGAGCTCCAGTTGCAGTCGTCGCCGGGTGGTGTCGCTGACCATCCCCTCGGTGTAGAGCCGCCGCAGTTCGGCCGTCTGCACGCCGATGATGTCGCGTTGCAGTGCCGCGTAGTCGGCGGCCGGCCAGGCACCGTCGGGACGGTGTCCCAGGCGCGCGGTGTAGCGGCGGCGGGCGCGTTCCAGCACGGCTTCCGGGACGGTGGTGGTCTCGGCCAGGCCGTCGAGGTAGTCCAGGGCGGATTCGGCCAGGGCGGTGCGGGCGGCGGCCTCCTTGCTGGCGCGCAGTGCCGGGTCCACGGCCAGGCCGGAGCCGGTGACCACACCGGCCAGGCTCAGGCCCTGCAGGGTGAGGGTCGCTGCCACGACGCTGGTCGTGAGCACGAGGATCAACGGCCGTCCGGCCAGCGGCGCGCCGTCGTCGGCAGCGAGCGGGATGGTCAGCGCCGCGGCCAAGGGCATCACGCCGCGGGTCCCGGCCCAGGTCACCACCCGCGTGGTGGCCCAGGTCGGGAACGCGCGGGTGGGTTTGGCGACGGCGACCGTCGGCCACACCCACAGCACCCGGATCCCGACCAGGACGGCGGCCAGCGCCGCGGCCTGCAACGGCCACCAGCCGGTGTGCGGCGGCAGGTCACGCACCATGGTCGGCAGCTCCAGGCCGATGAGGGCGAACACCACCGATTCCAGCAGGAACACGATGACCGCGTACACGGCCTGCACCTGTAGCCGGATACGGGCGTCGCTGGTGCGGTGGCCCATGCCGCCGCTCGCCACGCCGGCCACGACCACCGCGGTCACCCCGGAGGTGCCGACGGACTCGGCCAGGATGTACGCGGCATATGGCGTGACCAGCGCGATGACGGTCTGCAGCACAGGATCGGCGGTGCGGGAGCGCAGCAGGACCACGAGCACCGACAGCGCCGCGCCGATGCCCGCGCCGCCGCCTGCCAGCAGCACGAACTGGCCTCCAGCGCCGAGCCAGGAAACGGTTCCGGCGCTCACCGCGACGCCGACCGCGACCTTGAACAGCACCAGCGACGTGGCGTCGTTGAACAAGCTCTCGGCCTGCACGAGTGTCTGGATGCGGCCGGGCAGTGCCAGGCGGCGGCTCAGCGCGGTGACCGCGACCGGGTCGGTGGAGGCCAGCACCGCCCCGAGGACGAAGGCCATCGACGCCGAGAGCGCGGTCAGCTGCGAGGCCAGCCCGGCCACCGCCGCAGCGGTGGCGAGCACCAGACCGAAGGCCAGCAAGGCCACCGGACGCCACACCGCGCGCAGGTCACGCAGCGACATCTCCTCCGCCGAGGCGAACAGCAGCGGCGGCAGCACGATCAACGCGATTGTCTCCGGCGCGACGCGTACCGCCGGCACTCCGGGGAGCAGCGCGACCGCGAGGCCGGCCAACACCAGCAGCGACGGGGCTGGGATACGAAGGCGTTGAGCGAAAGTGGCGACCGCTGTGCCCAGTACGACCAGGGCCAGGACGATCCCCACTGCGTGCATCGCGGGCACCTCGGAGCCATTCGTCGGGGCCTGCCGTCGTCGGCGGTTCTTCCCGAGCCGACCAGACTTCCCGGCGCACCGTCGCCAGTTTAGTGATCTTCCAGTGGCGACGTCACCTGATTAGCGGGCGAGAACGGCACATGGCCCGTGCCGAACCCGGCACGGGCCATGTGGTCTGACTGTTCAGGCGCCGGGGCGGCGGCCGTGGTTCGCCGTCTTCTTCCGGCGGGCGCGCTTCTTGCGGGCGCGTTTGGACACGGGTGCTCCCTTCGGAGTGGGTGCGGATGCGGAGACGACCGGGAATCAGCCGGTGATATTCGGCGGCCGGTCGTCATGGCTCCGCTCGGCGCTCCAGCAGGACACACGGCGGTTGATCACGACCCCATGAAAGCATCGCGTCGCCAGGTCGGCGGTCGCCGCCAACGGGGGTCAAGCACTCGCCGAACTCGCTCCTCGCATCCGTGACGGCTTTGCGAGGCAGTCGTGGGCGATTCGTATGCCCCATGTTTGAACGATGCGGGGCGAGTTGCCGGTGATATCCGTTACCTGCTTTGCTGGTCGCGTGATCACCGAAGGCGTACAGCGGCGCCCCGCGAACGGCGGGGCCGCGAGGGCTTGCGCCGTCTGCCCAGCCGGTGATCCGGGCCGCCGGCATGACGACCGGCCGCCTCATCGCGTCGAGCTCTGAGTAGACCGCGGTCCGACAGGCTCGGTCCGCGGCTGTTGTCGCTGACGCCTGCCAAACCTATGGAATCCGACCTGACTCCTCCTTCAGGCGGCTGACCACCACGCCGATCGCCCGCGCCGACCCAACAACGGCGGGCTCGGGCCCGGTGCCCCTCATCGAAACCGGAAAGCTCTCACCACCATGTCGAAGAACTCGACCTCCTCTCGCACTGTCCTGGTCACCGGCGCCGACGCCGGCCTCGGATTGGAGATCGCGCGGCAGCTCGCCGCGCAGCGGGCCCACGTCATCGTGCACGCCCGTACGCCCGAACTCGGCGAGCAGGCCGTGCGCACCCTCGTGGCCGACGGCGCGCAGGCCGGACGGCTGTCGCTGGTCACGGCCGACTTCGCCGACCTCGCCCAGGTCACCGCCATGGCCCGGCAGGTCGCCGCCGACCACCGGAAGCTGGACCTGCTGGTCAACAACGCCGCGATGTTCGGGACGCAGACCCGCACCCTCACCGCCGACGCTCACGAGTCCACCTTCCAGGTCAACTACCTGGCGCCCTACCTGCTGACCCGGCTGCTGTGGCCGATGCTCACCGCCGAGCCGGGAAGCCGCGTGGTCAACGTGTCCTCGGCCCTGCACCGGGGCGGCCGGCTGCACTGGGGCGACGTCGACTCGGCCAAGCGCTACTCGGCGGTCGCCGCCTACGCGCAGTCCAAACTCGCGCTGAACCTGTTCACCAAAGCCGTCGCGGTCCGGGGCGGGACCGGCCTGATCGCCGCCAGCGTGCACCCCGGGATCCTGGCGACCGACATGGTCCGGAACTACACCCGCCAACTGGGGCGCCCGGTGTCCGAGGGCGCGGCAGCGGTGCTGCACTTGGCCAACGCGCACGTCGAGGACGGCGGGTACTACGAGGGCGTCGCCGCCTCCGTCCCCAACCTGCTGATGAACGACCCGAGCTCGGTGGACCGGCTGTGGAAGCTCAGCGCCCGGCTGGTCGGGCTGGCTGCCTGAAGAAGACGTCCACCGCAGGACGCGCGGGCCCGGACGGTTTGTCCGGGCCCGTGTACGCGCGCTCAGCCGATCGCCACCGCTGGTCGACGCCGACGACGCTGAAGGGATGCGCGGCTCTCGTGTCGGAGTCGGCCCTGTTCGCCAAGGCCACGGATCTGATGCAGTAGTCGGTGTTGTCGGCGGCCAAGGCCGTCGCGGCGAGTAACGGAGCGGCGTTGGAGACCTCGTATGAAGCCCGGTACGGCTCGGCCGAGGCAGCGGAGTCCAGGAGCTGCCGGTGCGACGCACCAACCGGCTCGTGAACCCAGGACCGGCCGCGGCGACGGTGCTCACGCTTGTCCTGACCGTCTGGGGAGCATCGACGATGAGCGGCGCCGCCGAGCACGTGCGCGGCGCCAAGAAGGACGCCTTCGACTCGATCGCCGCGCTCACCTCACCGTAGCCAAGGCGCTCAGCACCAACGGCGCGCGGCAACGCCGACGAGAGCCGGATCAAAGTCGACTCGTCCCGGGCGGCGCAGTATCAGGACTCATATCTACAAAAGAACCAGCAACTTATGGACGTGGACTCAGAGGCGACGCTCGGGTCCTATGACGCGGCGGAGAAGTCCGCGCTGGACGCGTACTTCACCGGCGAGCGGGCAGTGGCCGAGCAGATGCTGCGCGCCTGCCAGACTTACGAACTCGACGACCGCAAGCTGCGCCAGAAGATCACCACCGACCTGCCCGAGGCCGTCCGCTTCGACACCAGCCCTGCGGCCGGCCTCCGGCGACGGCTGGCCGAATACCGCTGACCGAACACACTCGACGGCTTCCCTCCCGGAGCCGATGGTGACGAACGTCGCACAGGCAAGATGTTTGCATCATTGCGGACCGCGTTTGCATCCCATGAGCAACACGGTCGCCGGGTGTGACAGCGAGTTCACTTAAAGGACGGAACCCCGCCACCGGAAGGCAACGGCGCCAGTGACGCACATCCTTGTCGTGGACGACGAGCCACAGATCCTGCGAGCCCTCCGCATCAACCTGAAGGCCCGCGCATACGACGTGGACACGGCCGAGCGGGGCGTGGACGCCCTCACCTCAGTGGCCCGCCGGGTTCCCGACCTGGTGCTGCTCGACCTGGGGCTTCCCGACATGGACGGCCTGGACGTCATCCAGGGACTGCGCGGCTGGACGGACGTGCCGATCGTGGTGCTCTCCGGCCGCACCGAGCAGGTGGACAAAGTGCGTGTGCTCGACGCCGGGGCGGACGACTACGTCACGAAGCCGTTCTCGATGGAGGAACTCCTGGCACGGCTGCGGGCGGTGCTGCGCCGCCGGGAGATCGCAGCCGAGCCGGGCGCGCTGCTCAGCGCCGAATACGTCATCGGCCCGAGCACCGTGGACCTGGCGCGGCACACCGTGACCCGCGACGGCGAGCAGGTACGGCTCACCCGCACCGAATGGGCCGTGCTCGAGATGCTGCTGCGTCACCCCAATCAGCTCATCACCATCACCCGCATGATGGCCGACGTGTGGGGCCAGGCCGACTCCATGGACGGCGGCCACCTGCGCTTCCACATCGCCCGGCTGCGGCGCAAGCTCGAGGCCGACTCGCAGCGGCCCGTCCACCTGATCACCGAGTTCGGAACCGGCTACCGCTTCGTCCCAGCCGCGCCGGCCGTGGCAGTCGCGCCGGCCGTGGCCGAGTCGCAGGTTTCGTGAGATGCGGCTTTGCGTTCCCGCCGACGCTGTGTGCGAAGCGTTGTCGCCCCTACCGCACGACGGCGCGTGGGATTGCACTGGACCTTGAAACCCCGCGAAGACATGCGATGTCAAGAATCACTTCACACCCCGCGCGAAGAGGCGACTCCCTGATGACGCTCATGATCCGCTACGACTACGTCAGCTGGGAGAAGCTCTTCCCGGGCTGCGGCGTCGACCTCACCGCGCTGAGATACGAACCCCCTGACGACTACCTGGCAGGAGCCGAGGCAGCCCTGAAGCATCTGCGGCTGGGCCGCAGCCCGAAACCGGGCACGATCACCGAGATGCGCGACGACCTCAGGGACGCTCTAGCCGCCGCCACCCATCTGGAGTCCTGCTACGCCGCGGTGCTGTTCCCCAAGCCGAAACGCAACTCCGACCACCTGTGGCTGGAGTTCACCGCCTACGACAACACCCAAGCGGACCTGACCGTGACGGACGCCCTGCACGATGAGCTCCTCGACCCGGCGCATACCGAAGTCGTCGTCCAAGGGCCCAGCCAGCTCGAGCTGCCCTGCGGGGCGGCCCTGCGGGTGCTGCAGACGACGGTCACCCGCGCACCGGACGGCACGAGGACCCACCGCTTCCCCCGCCTGACGATCTGCGGATCCAATGCCTCCGGCAGCACCCTGTTCACGATCCGCAGCTACGCCACCACCGAGACGCTCACTGAGATCCTCGACGAGTTGGTCACGGCTTGGGCCAGAGGACTGGCCTTCTCGGACTGAATCAGTACACGAATCTACGCCCTCAAGTGCGGTGTATTCGTCGTCTCCCTCATACTGCGGCGGCTCGCCGTTGCTCGCCAGCGGCGAGCAGCCCGCCAAGTCCCCTGAGTCTGGAGTCTTATTCAGAGGTCAGCGTACGGGGCCACCCGAAGCCTCAGCACCGACAGACTCCTGAACAGGATGCGGGGCGGCTGAACCATGAGCCAGGAGGACAACCCGGGCTCACGGTTCAGCCCTTGACCCGCCAGGTCCGTGGATCGACTGTTGTCGCACGTCACGCGCGCAATGTTCACGGCGGGCCGGCGTAGCGAAATGGAGATCTCCGGCACCGGGGAAAGCCGGGACTGTGGTCACGCGCGGCGGCCACCCTCAGGAGAGATGTGCCGCGCCGACTTCGATGCGAGCTCCGGCACGAACGCGCTCCGCGACTACCTGAAGGCTCAGAGAGGGTCTTCGGCGTCTTCGGCCAGTGTGCCGATCTGCACGACCCGCTCCGGATGCCGCTTCCAGAGCCATAGCAGGACGCCGAGCCCCACCAGCAGCCAGACACCCACCGCCGGGCCGGCGTATGAGGCCGGCGGTGTCAGCTTGCTGACGAAGGAGAACGCCGGCACGCCGGCCGCCGTCAGCAGCGGCGGCACGAAGGCGGCGATGCCCAGCAGCGGTACCAGGCAGTGTCGCAGCCAGGAGAATTCCTCGCGGCGGAAGCGAGCGAAGAAGCCGATGCAGGCCAGATCGGCGATCATGTAGACGGCGATGACCACGATGACGATCCCGGTCGCCACCAGGAGGAACGCCGTGGACGGACCCCACTTGAACCCGACCGCCAGTGTCGCGCCGACGGCGACGACGAACTGGGCCGCGATCGCCACCACCGGCGACCGGAACCTCGGGTGCAGGACGGCCAGCTGCCGGGGCAGGACGCCGGCCCGCGCCAAGGCGAACGCCGTGCGGGTCGAGGCGTTCAATCCGGCGTTGGCGTTCGCGATCGTCGAGTTCACGATGGCGAAGAACACCAGCACCCAGAACAGCCCGTAGGACGCCTTGGCCATGGCGGTCCACGAGTCGGTGCCGAACGCGGAGAACTTGTCGGGGCCGAAGGCCACCGCGGCGGCGTACGTCGTGAACACGTAGAGGGCGCCGATCGCGAGCGTCGCGCCCAGGACGGCTTGGCGGATGGTGCGGCGCGGATCGCGCGCCTCCTCGGCCAGTGGCGCGGCGGCCTCGAAACCCGAGAACGCCAGGATCGTGTACACGGACCCTGCGATGACACCGGACATCCCGCGGTGCGCCTCGGGGGTGTGGCTCGTGCCGAACACCGACAGCGTGTTGTGATGGCCGGCTTTCACCACGAACATCGCGGCCAGCACCACGAACACCGCGATCTCGAAGGCGCCGAGGACGGTGCCGAGCACCGTGCTGGTCTGGATGCCGCGATAGCCGGCGGCGGCGATCACCAGCGCGCCGACGACGACCCACGGCCACCACAGGTCGGCCGGGTAGGAGTGCCATTCGTCGTGCAGTGTCGGCGCCACGGTGAAGCCAAGCTGGAGCAGCAGCAGCGTGGGCACCAGCGCTTGGACGAACACGTACATCCAGCCGACGACGAAGCCCGCGGCGGGGTGCAACCCACGCCCGGCGTAGGCGCCGACCGAGGCGGCGGCGGGCAGATGCCGGGCCAGCTCGGCGATGGAGTTCGCGGCCAAAAGGCAGGCCGCCATCGCCAGCAGCACCGACAGCGGCAGCGCGCCGCCGGCGAACGCGGCGCCGGAGGGGATGGAGGCCGCGATGGCGGCGCCGGGCGCCATCGCGGTGATGCTCTGGAACAGTACTTCGCGCAGGCCCACGGCATCCCGGGCCAGTCCGGTTCTCTGCTGCACCTGGGTCACGACTGACTCCTGTCGCCGGCGGGGGTCGCGGTGGCGTGTACCTCGGAGTACCACGAGCATTGAACAACGATGGATTCCGACTTGCCCCCGGTCCTGTTCAGGATGAGGTAGCAAAACCAGTCACCCGGTACAGCGCTCTGTTTCGATCCCCGAACTCTCACCACCCATCAGCTCTTTCCATTCCGATGGGGACGGCAATCGTGAGATGCGCGAGGATAGTCTCGACGACCGCCTCTAAGGCGGCCAATGGCGACACCGGCACCGTCGGCGACTGAACCGCACCGGGGTTGCGCCGTACTCCTCGGTTTGAGACCAGGTCGAGCAACGGCTCGTGACCTGCTGTCAAAGCTTTCACTGTGGCGGGAAACCAGGGCGTTTCAGTTTTCTGACATGGCGGAGCAGGTTCCCAGCACCTGCCCGCCTCGACGGCTCCCGCGGCGACGGCTTCGGGATGACGCCGTCTCGTTCGACGCTCGATCGAGCACGCGTGGCCTACTGACGCGACCGCTGAGCAGTTGTACGGCACCGCGTTCCGCTGCGCCGAGCCGGACTGCCGCGAGCCGCTGTACCGGAGGAACTCCGACACCGGCCAGACGTTGCTGAACAGCCGGGTCGCGCACATCTGCGCCCGTAGCGAGAGCGGCCCGCGCTGGGACGCAGCAATGACGGAGGAGGAGAACCGCAGCGCGGACAACCTCTGTCTGCGGCGGTTTCGTGTGGCCCGTCTGCAACTGCGGGCGGTCTCCAGCACAGTGTCCCGGGGCCTCTCAGACGCCCCGGGACACTTGTGCCGGCCCGCGGGTGCCCTCAGCGCCCGGTGTGCGCGCGCCAGGTGTCGTGCAGGCGGGCGAGGTGCTGGAAGCTGTCCACGACCTGGTCGGTCGCCACGCCGAAGTCGACCAGGCACGCGACCTCGTCCACGCCGGCGTCGGCGAGCTGCTTGAGGGTGGCCATGCACTCCTCGACGGTGCCGAACATGCCGCTGGTCTCGAAGTACCGGTCGAAGGCCTGGGCCACCAGGAAACGGCGGTCCTCCTCGCTCACGTTCTTCATCTCCCGCATCATCGCGGCGCCGTCGGCTCCCGCGGCTTCGGCAGCCTTGACCAGCAGGTCGAAGGAGCTGGCGAGGTAGCGGGAGAACGGCTCGCGCACGGTCTCCCGTACGGCCTCCCGGTCGGTGCCTACGAAGGTGTGCACCATCAGCGCCACGTGGGCGCGCCCCGCGTCGCCCTGGTGCTCCTGGTATGCCGCCCGGTACTCGGCGATCCGCTGTGCCAGCGTCGCGACCGGCTGGCCCAGCAGGTGGGTGAGGACGCCCAGGCCGTGCCGTCCGGCCAGTTCGAAGGTCGCCGGGGTGCCGCCGGTGGTCAGCCATAGCGGCAGCTCGGGTTGAACCGGCGGCGGGAACGTCGTCACCGACACCGACTCGCCCGCGCCGTCGACGAGTTCGACCGACTCACGCCGCCACAGCCGGCGAATCGTGTCGATCGTGTCCATCAGCGCGCTCTTGCGGGTCTCGTAGTTCTCCGGGCGCAGCGCGAAGTCGGCGGCGTGCCACCCCGAGGCGATCGCCACCCCCACCCGCCCGTTGGAGAGGTTGTCGACGACCGACCACTCCTCGGCGATCCGTACCGGGTGGTGCAGCGGTGCCACCACACTGCCGGCCCGCACGGCCACCCGCTTGGTTATTGCGGCGACCGCGGCGCCGGTAACCGCAGGATTGGGGTAGAGCCCGCCGAAGGAGTGGAAGTGGCGCTCCGGGGTCCACACCGCGGTGAAGCCGTGCTCGTCGGCGAAGCGCGCGCCATCCAGCAGCAGCCGGTAGGAGTCCTGCTGCTCGGTGTCGTTGTTGGCGAAGTAGAAGAGGCTGAAGTCCATCCGCGTCTCCGGAATCGTGTGCACGTGGTGTGTAGTCGGGCGAAGGAGGACGCCGGGTCGCCGCGTCCGACCACCCGGCGGGCCGGATCCCGCCGATCGTGGGAATCCGACTGTAAGGCAACCAACAGGGGTGGCTTCAACAGCTGACAGTGCAGTCCATGAGCAGGATCAGTGCCGGGCGGTACCGCTGGGCGTACGGCAGGACTCTGCGTACGGTGCCTGGTCGGACCCGCTGTTTTGGGACCGAGTCATCGTCGACAGGCATACCAGGTAGACCGCGCCTGGCTGTGCCGGGGATTTCATCGCCATGTGTGATGTCCCGTCAGTGTTCTCGTGAAGTTCGAGGACCGCGCGCTCCGCCGCGGCCACCTTGGCACCATGCGCGACGTGGATCAAGACCGACCGCGGATGGTGCGAAGTGCCCTGTTCAACCGGTGCCGGGCCGCAGTCAGACGGATAGCCGGGGCCACGGTGTGCTCGGTGCGGCGATTGTTTGACTCCGACTCGGCACCCTGGGCCATAGTGGGCCGCGGTGGGACCGGAGGGTCCACATCATGCCCGCGGGAAGGACGACGTGATGACGAACCCGTTCGAGGACCCTGACGCGAACTACCTGGTCCTGGTCAACGACGAGGGCCAGCATTCGCTGTGGCCGGCCTTCATCGAGGTGCCGGTCGGCTGGACCTCGGTGTTCGGCGAGGCTGCGCGGCAGGAGTGCCTTGACTACATCGAGGCGAACTGGACCGACATGCGCCCCAAGAGCCTGATCGCCGCGATGGCCCAGAGCTGATCGGCCTACACCCCCGTCGACACCCCCGAAGGCCGCTCCCACGCGAGGAAGCGGCCTTCGGCGTTGTCGCGACCGGGCGCCGACTCCTTGCCGACGGTGGGGCAGGCCCCGCGGGATACCCCGGCGGCGGCCTTCGACTGCCGAGGCGGCCTCCGGCCGAGGGTGTTCAACTGTCGCACTGCCGCAGTCGAACTGCGTGGCCGAGCACGGTACCTGCGCTGAGTCCGCAACGGACCGGTGCTGTGCAAGGCACAAGTATTGATCGACGGTGCCTGCCGAGCCATTCTGCTGATGTCGCTCATTCGGGCGGCGAGGTGAGCGCCCCCTCCTCAATGCCTTGATTTCAGGTTCTTGTTTTTCTCCGGCGTTTACTGACTCCGCGATTCGGTGCCGCGTCCGGGCGGGACAGGTACGACGAATCGTCGGCTGCCCCGTTGATGGTTTCGGTTTCCCGGGAAGGTGTGCAGATGGCTGATGAGCAGTTGTTTCTGCGGTCCAAGGTCATTGTCGAGCCGCTGGTGGACAGGTTTGTGGCCCAGCCGCACACCATGGCGCCGGTGCAGGCGGCGATGAACCTGGCGTTCCTGCACGTCCCGCTGCTCGAGTCGTACCTGCAGTCCCCGCAGGTGCATGTCGCGGCCAGCAACAACCCGGAGCTGCGCGGCGGATACTTCATCAACATCCCGGAGGAGCGCGCCGACGAGGTGCGTGAGCTGCTCGCCACGATCAAGCGGGACCGGGCCGACATGCTGAAGTTCGCCGCGGCGATCGCCGCCGGCCAGGAGCTGCTGCGGGCCAACGCCACCGGCTTCGACCTGACCCCGCTCTACCCGAAACTGCCGGAGGAGCTGGGTGGTCTGGTCGAGCTGGCCTACGACACCGACAACCACGCGCAGCTGCGCTTCATGGAGCCGGTGCTCTACCACAGCCCGTACTACCAGGAGTCGCGCCAGTCGGTACAGCTCTCCTTCGAGACCGGCATCGAGCGCCCGTTCATCCTGAGTACCCCGCGGCTGCCCTCCGAGGACGTGCTGGAGCTGGGCATCCCGTTCCGGCACCCCGGTCTGACGGAGCTGTTCAAGGCCCGTGTCAAGCCGACCACGCTGGCCCACCTGCGTGCGGCCCTGGAGCTGAACGACGAGCAGGTGGCCGTGCTGCGCACCATGCTGAGCGAGACGCCGGCCCTGAACGAGGACCGCCACATCTCCTCCGGTGGCCGGATCCGCTACTTCGGCCACGCCTGCCTGGTGCTGCAGACGCCCGAAGCCGCCATCGTCACCGACCCGTTCATCAGCGCGGACAGCGACGCCGGCGACCGCTACACGCTGGACGACCTGCCGGACTACATCGACCTGGTGCTGATCACCCACGGCCACCAGGACCACATCGTCATGGAGACCCTGCTGCAGCTGCGCGGCCGGGTCGGCAAGATCGTCTGCCCGCGCTACTCCCGCGGCAACCTGGCCGACCCGTCGATCGCGCTGATGCTCAAGCACCAGGGCTTCGACGTGGTGGAGGTCGACGACTTCGACGAGGTCGAGTTCCCGGGCGGCAAGGTCACCGCCACCCCGTTCCTCGGCGAGCACTGCGACCTGGACATCCGCGCCAAGTCGACCTACTGGGCCGAGCTGGCGGGCAAGAAGATCTTCATCGGTGCCGACTCCTCCGGCATCGACCCGCAGCTCTACCGCTACGTCAAGAACCACCTGGGCACCGCCGACTACGCCTTCCTCGGCATGGAGTGCGACGGCGCCCCGCTCACCTGGCTCTACCAGGCGCTGCTGACCATCCCGGTCACCAAGAAGATGAGCAACTCCCGCAAGCTGTCCGGGTCCAACGCCGAGCAGGCCGCCGCGATCATGGTCGAGCTGGGCGCCAAGGAGGCCTACGTCTACGCGATGGGCGAGGAGGACTGGCTGGGCCACGTGATGGCGACCACCTACACTCCGGACTCCTACCAGATCCAGCAGATCGAGGAGTTCCTCGGCTGGTGCAAGGAGCACGACATCCCGGCCGGCCACCTGTTCAAGCAGCAGCAGTGGCGCTGGTAGCAGCCCGCGGTTGACCGCGGGCCCCAGACGAGCCCCTCGTCGAATCCGACTCTCAGCTCCTGTTGGAGGTACTTCCATGCCTGTGCACGCCATCGGCTATGTCGAGCTGTACACGACCGACACGGCGACGGCCGTCGACCACTTCGTGTCCGCCATGGGGTTCACCCGGGTGGCCGACTCGGTGGAGCCGGAGCGGAGTTCGGTGCTCCTGCAGCAGGGTGGGGTTCGCCTGGTGGTCACCTCCGGGCGGGGGATCGCGAGGTTCCTGGAGCAGCACGGCGACGGTATCGCCGACATCGCGCTGACCTGTGACGACGTGGCGGCGACCGCCGTGGCGGCGGCGTCCGCCGGCGCCACGGTGACGCGTTCCTCGCAGGGCCTGCCGGTCGTGTCCGGCTTCGGAGATGTCGTGCACACCCTGCTGCCGACTGATCCGCTGGTCAACGGTCTTCCCGCCAGCCGTGGTTGGTCTTCCGCACCCGGGGTCGCCGCGACGGCGGCAACCGGTCGGGTCACCGGCCTGGACCACATCGCGGTCTGCCTTGAGGGCGGCACCCTGGAGAAGTACGCCGACTTCTACCGTGATGCCTTCGGCTTCTCCCGCTACTCCTCGGAGTATGTCGCGGTCGGCGCCCAGGCGATGGACTCCATCGTGGTGCGCAGCGACTCGGGAAGTGCCATCCTCACCCTGGTCGCACCGGACCCCGGCAAGGAGCCCGGGCAGCTCGACAACTTCCTGGAGCGCAACGGCGGCGAGGGGGTGCAGCACCTGGCCTTCCGCACCGGTGAGATCATCGCCGCGGTGCACGAGTGCCGTGAGCGGGGTGTCGTGTTCCTCGACACGCCGGACAGCTACTACGACATGCTCGGCGAGCGGCTCGGCGGTCCGCACGCCCAGGTCGAGGAGCTGCGCGAGACCAAAGTCCTGGCTGACCACGATGAGTGGGGCGACCTGCTGCAGGTCTTCACCCGCTCGCCCTACCCGCGCAACACGCTCTTCTTCGAGCTCATCCAGCGCAACGGTTCGCGAGGCTTCGGCAGCGCCAACATCCGCGCCCTGTACGAAGCGGTGGAGCGCGATCGGCTGACTTCGTGACGGGTACCGAACGCCCCGAGACCACCGGCCTGTACACCCTGAAGGACTATGAGGAAGCCGCCAGGGTCCGTTTCGACCAGGGGAGTTGGGACTTCATCGCCGGTGGCGCCGGCCAGGAGCGTACCCTGGCGGCCAATCTGGCGGCGTTCGACCGGGTGCGGTTGCGGCCGCGGGTACTGTCCGGAGCCGGCGCGCCGGACACCAGAACCACGGTGCTGGGGCGCAGTTGGCCGGCGCCGATAGCGGTGGCACCGATGGCCTACCACACCCTGGCTGATCCGGAGGGCGAGGTGGCCACCGCGCGGGCCGCCGGCCGGGTCGGCCTGCCGCTGGTGGTGAGCACCTTCGCCGGCCGGACCTTCGAGTCCGTCGCCGAGGCCGCCAGTGCGCCGCTCTGGCTCCAGGTGTACTGCTTCCGGGACCGCTCGACCACCCGGCAGCTGGTGGAGCGGGCCGAGCGGGCCGGCTTCGAGGCGCTGGTGCTCACCGTGGACGCCCCCCGGCTCGGCCGCCGGCTGCGCGACCTGCGCAACGACTTCCGGCTGCCGGACGGGATGGTGCCGGCCAACCTCACCAGCGGCGACTACGCCTCCCCGAGCGCACACGCGCTCACCGAGTTCGATCCCGCGCTCGACTGGTCGGTCATCGACTGGCTGCGTGCGATCAGTTCACTCCCGGTGCTGGTCAAGGGAGTTCTGAGCGCGGTCGACGCCCGGGCGGCACTGCGCGCCGGGGTCGACGGGATCGTGGTGTCCAACCACGGCGGCCGCCAACTGGACGGTGTCCCGGCCACCCTGGAAGTGCTCGCCGAGATCACCGCGGCGGTCGGCGGTGCGTGCCCGGTACTGGTCGACGGCGGCATCCGCCGCGGTGCCGACGTGCTGGCCGCCCTGGCACTGGGCGCTGACGCGGTGCTGTTGGGCCGTCCGGTGCTGCACGGCCTCGCGGTCGCCGGCGAGAACGGCGCGGCACACCTCCTGGAGCTGATCACCGAGGAGCTGGTCGAAGCCATGGCACTCACCGGGACCCCGTCAGTTGCGCAGGCGGGTCCTGCCCTGGTCGGCGTGGAACCCGAAGTCACCCCGGCGCCGAGCGCGGTTTGGAGCACGCCGGCCGCTGGGCTGCGCAAGGCCGAACTGCACGGCAGTGTCAGTGACCCGGTGCTGGACACCATGAACTTCCTCAACGAGGTCACCACCCGTTATCCGCAGGCGATCTCGTTCGCCCCCGGCCGCCCGTACGACGGCTTCTTCGACACCGAGCAGATCTTCACCCATCTGCGGCGCTACCTCGACCATCTGCAGGCGCAGGGCGCCTCGCCCGGACAGGTGCGCTCCGCGCTCTTCCAGTACGGCCCGACCAGCGGCCAGATCCGTGAGCTGATCGCGGATTCGCTGCGCAAGGACGAGAACACCGACGTCGCCCCCGAGTCGATCGTGGTCACGGTGGGGTGCCAGGAGGCGATGTTCCTCGCCGTGCGGGCGTTGATCTCCGGGCCCGAGGACGTGCTGCTGGTCTCCAGCCCCTGCTACGTGGGGATCACCGGCGCGGCCCGGCTGCTGGACGTCACCCCGACCGCCGTGGCCGAGCGCGAGTCCGGCTTCGACTGCGCCGATCTGGAAGCGGCCGTCCTGGCCGAGCGGGCCCGCGGCCGCCGTCCCCGGGCGTTCTACGTGATCCCCGACCACTCCAACCCGTCCGGCACCACGATGCCGCTGCAGACCCGGCTCGACTTGCTCGACCTGGCGCAGCGCCACGACATCCTGGTGCTGGAGGACAGCCCGTACCGGATGGTCAGCCCGGGGCGGCAGTTGCCCACGCTGAAGTCCCTGGACCGCCACCGACGCGTGGTGCAGCTGGGATCGTTCTCCAAGACGCTCTTCCCCGGCGCCCGGGTCGGCTACGCGGTGGCCGACCAGACGGTGGTGGATGCCGACGGCCGCACCGGCCTGCTGGCCGACGAGCTCGCCAAGATCAAGAGCATGATCACGGTGAACACCTCGGCCGTCAGCCAGGCCGTGGTAGCGGGCATGCTGCTCGCGGCCGACGGTCGGACCTCCGAGCTGAACAGCGAGACCGCCGCCTACTACGGCGACGCGATGCGGGTCACCCTGGAGGAGCTCGCCAAGCAGTTCCCGGCCGCCGAGCGGGAGGCCCTCGGGGTGTGCTGGAACGAGCCCACCGGCGGCTTCTTCCTCAGCCTCACCGTACCGTTCCAGGCCGACAACGCGGCGCTGATCCGCTCGGCTGAGGAGTTCGGTGTGATCTGGACCCCGATGTCCTACTTCTATCCGGACGGCGGTGGCGAGCACGCCGTCCGGCTGTCCGTCAGCTACCTGACACACCAGGAGATAGCCGACGGGATGGAGCGGTTGGCGCACTTCATCAAGTCCCAGTCCCAGACGGCCCGCGGCTGAGCCGTTCGCGCATCAGGGCCCACCGGTGTCTCGGCACGCCTGCCCGTCACGCCAACCGGCATGGCCCCGAATCGGCCGATCCGGGGCCATGCCGGCCATGATCTTCAGAACGCTCCTGGGCCGTGACCTGAGACCGGACGCGACCAACAGCACTGAGTGATCAGGTGGCATCAGCAAGCATCTGACAAAGCTGGTTCGGCTCCGACCGACGTCCTTCATGATCGCACCGCCGACGAAAAGTGCGTCCATCTGGAGGCTCGAATTTCGAAGTCTGACTCCGGAGCGTCAACGGGTGCGATATCCTTGGCGCGCGATACTGCAAACGCTACGCTCGCGTCAGTGCCGGCGAGGGTGGCCCAAATATTCGCGATATCAGAGCTCTTCGCCTACTCAGCACGATTCTGTCAGAGCATCTTCGCTGCCCAGCTCGGAGGCGAACGTCTGCCAGATTCGCGCATACTCTTGGATCAGTATCGACATCGATTCTTTACAATGAGGCGGCAGTCGAGTGGCGATATCCTTTCTATCGCGCGCGAAAAGGGCGCAAGCGTCGAGCATACGCAGGACCACGCGTCCGGTCTCGTTGAACCTGAGCGACGGATCCCGACGGAGTGATTCCAGGACAACGCTGGGATCCACGGGTGATCTGACCGAGCGACGCCTGCGTAGGGCCCGCTCCTGATCCAGATTTGCCACATTACCCGGCTCTGGTTCCTTGTCCGGAGCCTTGATGGCCTCTCGCTGCGGGACCGGATCCTCACCCCGTAGGAGCCGGTTGCGCACGTCGGCGACGGTAGCTGGAGAAATGCCTGCTTGCCTGGCAATCTGGCGTATCGATGCTTCGGGCTGGCCTTTGAGCAGGTCGGCGGCGACCTGGCGTCCGTGGGCGAAATTCAATGGCCGGCTTCGGCCGTCCCGCCCGATCCTGTGGCCCTCATCCAGGCCATCGACTGCGCGGCTGCGCACCTCGGCGACCTTTTTTGCTGACAATCCAGCAATGACGGCCACCCCTCTGTCAGACCACTGCGGTCGAGAGACCAGGATTCGCTCGGCCGCGGCTATGCGGTCCTCCATCGACAGTGGACGTCCATGGATGACATTCATCGCCACCGCAAGTAGGTAGCCATCGTCGTCTTGACCATCGAAGAAGCGGACCTGGATCGTGGCCTGACCGTTCAATCTGGCGGCCTGCAATCGATGGACACCGTCGATGACTTTCATCGTCGCGCGGTGCACGACGATCGGCGGGAGGTCTCCCGCGGCGTCGGCCATGCTCCGGACATACGCGCCGTCGGCGCCTGCGAGACGCGCCGAATACGCGGCGCTCAGTTCTTCGATATCGACGGATTCCACTGGCGCCGAGTGTGTCAACACCTCCCGCACGCTAATCAGGTATTCGGCCGAATCTGGCCAGTTCTGCATTACGTCATCATCTGTAGCCATGCCACTCCCCGCTTGACCACCGTCGCCTTCCAGTCCTCGATCTGCCGCTGCTGCAACGCGATCAACGCGAGGAGATCCTCGCGCGACAGCGACTCCAGCCCCGACGTAAATCAGGAGTCTGTCACACCCGCCCCACCCGCACCAGACCATGATTCAAACACATGATTCAACCATCTGGCTGCCGCTGGCCAGTTGTGATCGAGGAGGTTCTGCGATGCACTGGGGTTGCGGTGCGGCGTCCCGTCAGGAGGGATCATGGCCGAGAGGTTGCCGGTCGAGCGGCCGGCTCCGGGTCCGCTGGAGCGATACCTGGCGTTGTTTGACCCGCTGTTGGCATCGTGTGCTCAACGGCAGGGCATCAGGGACTATGCGACCGCGCTGCTGCGTCCCCGCGATCGGAACAAGACGTTGACAGCGTTGGCGGATGCCGAGCCGGGTGCGGGCGCGCAGCACCGCGAGGAAAACGCTGGAATGCCGACCTCCCGGGGGTATCAACCGGGGAGGTCGGCATTCCAGCGTTCTTGTAGCTCCGTGCAGTGCCCAGCACCGCTCTTACTGCGGCGACCGGCGGCTCTGCTCGGTCTACTCGGTCCGCAGCGCGGTGGCGGTCCGGGCCCGGGCCGCCCAGCCGGCCGGCAGCAGTGCCCCGAGCAGGGCGATCACGACCCCGGCGGCCAGCAGGGGGATGAGCAGCCCGGCGGTGTAGGTGTGGGTCACGCTCGGTGGCAGGTGCCGGCCGATCGCGTGCCCCATCGGGCTCTGTGTCGCCTTCTCCACCACGATCCCGAGCGGGACCCCGATGAGTCCGGCGATCAGGCCGGTGAACGTCACCGAGGTCAGAACCATCGCGATGGTCTGTTTCGGGGTCATCCCGAGGGCCTTGAAGATCCCGATGTCGTGGACCCGCTCGCGGGTGTCCTGCACCACCGTGCTCAGCACCCCGAGCGCGGCGACGGCGGTCAACATCAGCGTGAACATCGCCACCAGGGTGTACATGATGATCGCCACGAGATTCCTGCCCCCGTCCGAGTTCGGCTGGACCGAGGCGTTCAGCGGGGTCAGCGCGGCGGCGGCCGAGGCGGACCAGTCCGTTCCGTTGACGTTCGAGGCCAGCTCGACGTTGAAATGGTCGATGTGCGGGGTCAGACCGGCGGCGGTGAAGGTGGCCGCATCCGTCAGGGCCGTGTAGTCGGATCTTCCATGGGTGTCGAAGTTGACGCCGACGACCTTCAGTGACAGTTGCTTGTTCTGCCGCACCACGGTGATGTAGTCACCGACGTGGATCCCCGCCGACGAGGCCAGCTTGTCGCCGACCACGACCTCGCCGGGCGCCGAGTACCAGCGGCCGGACAGCAGCTCCATCTTCGTCCAGGAGAAGTCGCCGCTGGTCGCGTACAGGACCGGCGGTTCGCCGCCGATCGGCGCGCCGACCATGGTCGCGCCGCCGTCGCCCCAGCCGAACGCGGCCTTCGTGCCCGGGATCTCGGCGAGCGCGGCGGCCACCTTGGCGGCGTCCAGGTACGGGTGGCGTGGATCGTTGGGGCCGTACTGATTCCAGGGCACGCCCAGCTCGGCTGTGGGTTTCACGATCTTCGACGCGACGTTGAAGCCCGAGCTCATAGTGATGTCCTGATACCTGCTGAACGCGGTCCCCAACCCCACCGCGAAGGTGACGCTGATCGTGCCGAGCAGCACCGCCGCGCCGACCAGTGCGGTCCGGGCCGGCCGGGCGAAGGGCTGGGCCAGCCCCAGCGACACGGTCCGGGGCAGCGGCAGCCGCGAGGCCAGACGCTGCGCCCTCTGACCGCGCCCGGCCTTCGGGGCGCGGCCGACCAGCAGGGCCTGCACCGCCGACATCCGGCCGGCCCGCAACGCCGGGATCGAAGCCGTGACGGCGACGATCAGCAGGGTACCCAGCGACACCACGGCGCTGACCCACAACGGAATCGCGGCATTGACCGCGCCGAGCTGCTTGCTGGCCCCGTTCAGGATCGGCCCGGCCGCGAGATTGCCGGACACCGTGCCGAGCACCACGCCGAGTGCCGCCGGGATCATGGCCTGTGCGGTGTAGGCGCGGGTCACCTGTGAAGGGGTGAAGCCCAACGACTTCAGAATCCCGATGCGCCGGATTCCCGAGGCCACAGCCCCGCTGACCACGATCGAGATGATCAGCACCGACAGGATCAGCCCGAGGATCCCGAAGGCGATCAGGAATGGCACGAAGGCCTTGGCGTTGCCGGTCGCCTGCCATTCCGCGATCAGATACGACTGTCCGTCCTCGACCGCGCCGGCCGGCACGGCGGCGGCCACCGCCTGCTTGTCGGCGGCGATGTCGGCGTTGGTGTCGGCCTTGGCGAACCGGTAGAGCATCTGCATGTCGGACTTGGCACCGGCGGCGGTGAGCCGCGCGAAACCGTCGGCGGTGGCGAAGGCGGTCGCGCTGTTGGTCACCGAGTCGGCGAAGCCGACGACCTTGAACGACGGCGTGCCCGGCAGGGAGGAGAACACCACCGAGGAGCCGAAGCAGGCGTCGGCATAGTTGTTCGCCGGGAGGGCGATCTCGCCCGGGCCGGTCGGCCAGCGCCCCTGGGTCAGCACCAGCTGGTCCATTCCGGAGGTGCTCCCCAGATCGGGCCGGGTGGTGACGGTGATCGAACCGTTGTTGTGACCGGCCCAATCGGTCTTGGGGCAGTCCGTACCGACGGTCGTGTCCAGGGCGGCGGCGACCGGGTACGGCCCGGCCGCCTCGGTGACGCCGGCGACGTGCGCGGTGGCGGTGGTCTGTGCGGCCGTGACCTTCGAAGCGTCGAACTGGACCGCCAGGTGCGCTCCGTTCCGGGTGTGGAAAGCGTGGTCGAACGGGGCCTGCACGGCGGTCAGCAGACCGAGGGAGAGTACTGATGACAGCACCGCGGTGAACGTCGTCAGGGCCAGGACGAGGGTCTGGACCCGACGCCGGCCCACGCCGGAGCGTACGACCTTGCCGAGCGCGCTCACCGGCTCACCGCCAGCAGCAGGCGGGCCACGGCCCGGAATCCGGCCTCGAACAGGCGCCGGGGCATCGGCGGCTTGCGCAGCGTCATCCGACCGCTCCCGCCGGACGGGTCAACGGCGTGACGACGGCCCGGCCGGCACCGCCGGCGCTGCCGCTGTTGAGGACGTCCCGCGCGACCGCACCGTCCACCAACTCGATGGTGCGGTGCGCGGTGGCGGCGGCCAGCTGCACATCGTGGGTCACCAACACGATGGTCTGACCCCCGTTGTTCAGGTCCAGCAGCAGCCGGCGCACGTCCTCGGCCGAGCTCGAGTCCAGAGCGCCGGTGGGCTCGTCAGCCAGCAGCAGCGCCGGCCGGTTCATCAGCGCCCGGGCCACCGCCACCCGCTGCCGTTGCCCGCCGGACAGCCGCTGCGGATAAGCCTTGGCGTGCCGGTCGATGCCCAGCGAGCCGAGCAGCTCGGCGGCCCGCCGCTTCGCATCGCCCTTGCCCATCCCGGCCAGCTGCGCCGGAACCATGACGTTGTCCAACACGGTCAGGTCGTCCAGCAGGTTGAAGAACTGGAAGATCATGCCGACCGAGGCCCGGCGGTACTTCGCCGAACCGGCCTCCCCGAGCTGGTCGACGCGGGTGCCGGCGACGGTCACGGTGCCGCTGGAGGGCTTGTCCAGCCCCGCGATCAGGTTCAGCAGCGTGGACTTGCCGCTGCCGGAATGGCCGAGGATCGCCACACACTCACCGGCCGCCACGGACAAGGTGACGCCGGCCAGTGCGGGCGGGCCGTCGTCGTACTTCTTCGTCGCGTCGCGAAGATCGATCATCGGGGCGTTCGTCATGGCCACGAGCCTAGGAACAGACCGCTAGCCGTCGCGTCGGCCGGCGGATGTCACCGTTCCCCAGGCCGTCGGCCCGGGGGTGTATCCGGCGTACACCCCCGGGATGACGCGCGGAGCCGACGCCGCTGAATACGATCTGGCGTATGCAAGAGCTTCTCCAGCGTCTGTCGACACCGGAGCGCAAGAGCTGGCTGAAGGTCCAGGCCGTGGTGCTGGCCACCACCTGCTTCTACGCGCTGATGCTCTGCTTCACGATGCCGGTCTCCGAGGCTAGGCACTTCGATGATATGTTCCGGTTTTCCGGCCTCGGGCCCTTCCAGATGACCGGTCTCTACCTCGTGCTCGGCCTTCCGGTTCTGCTGGTGCGCCGTCTGCCGGCGGCGGTCTACGCGGCGATCCTGGGCGAAGCAGTCCTCAGCGACATCGTCGGCGCGCGGCCCTTGAGCGTGTTCGTCCTGCTCATCGCCTTGAGCGGGTACCTCGCCACCCGGCGGCCGAAGGCTGCCGCCGTCGGCTCCGTCGCGGCCGTCGCGGCCGTGTTCGTCAACTTCACCCACGTCGGCCCCGAAGGCTCCGTCGGCGACGCGACCGGGTGGGCCGGGCAGTACGCGTCGTGGATCGCGGTCGCGTGGGTTATCGGGGGGGTGTATCGCAAACGTCGTGAATACCGCGAAGCCTTGCAGGAGCAGACCGAGGCGCGCGTTGTGATGGCCGAGCGGCTGCGGATCGCTCGTGAGCTGCATGACAGTGTCGCGCACAGTATCGGGATCATCACGGTGCTGTCGGGGGCGGCGGCGCGGGTGGTGGAGACCAAGCCTGAGCAGACGCGGCAGGCGCTGCGCGGTATCGAGACCACCAGCCGGGAGACGTTGCTGGAGCTGCAACGTATGCTCGGGGCGCTGCGTCGGGCCGAGCCGGACGACGCCATGGCGCAGGCTGCTCCGCTGGCGCCGGCCAGCAGCCTGGCCGACGTCCCGCTGCTGGCTGAACGCACGGCCGACGCCGGGGTGCGGGTTCATGTGAGCTGGCGGGGCGAGCAGCGTCCACTGCCGCCGGAGATCGAGTTGTCGGCGTTCCGGATCATCCAGGAGTCGGTGACGAACGTGGTGCGGCATTCCGGGGCGCGCACGTGCCGGGTCGCGGTCGGCTACGAGCCGGAAGGAGTGACGATCGAGGTGGTGGACGACGGGGACGACGGTGTCGGGAGGCCGGGCCATCCGAGGCACTCGGCGGTCGGCGGGAGCGGCTTCGGCCTGCTCGGTATGCGCGAGCGGGTGACGTTGCTGTCCGGCCAGTTCAGTGCGGGCCGGCGTCCGGAGGGCGGGTTCCGGGTGACCGCGAGGCTCCCGGTATGAGCGTGCGGGTGCTGCTGGTCGATGACCAGCCGCTGATGCTGGTCGGGCTCGGGATTCTGATCGGCGACACCGAAGACCTGGAGGTGGTCGGCCAGGCCGGCGACGGCCACGAGGCGGTGCGTCTGGTGCGTGGACTGCGGCCGGACGTCGTGGTGATGGACATTCGGATGCCGGGCATGGACGGGATCGAGGCGACCCGGCAGGCCACCGCCGAGCCGGACCCGCCCAAGGTGCTGGTGCTGACGACCTTCGACGACGACGAGTACGTCTATGGCGCACTGCGTGCCGGGGCCAGCGGATTCCTGCTCAAGAGCATGGCCCTGGACGCGATCTTGGAAGCGATCCGCGTGGTGGCCGCCGGCGACGCGCTGCTCGCACCGAGCGTGACCCGACGACTGATCGCGGACTTCGCCGGAACCTCCGGCCCCGCAGCCCCCGAACCGGACGCCGGACTCTCCGCGGACTCCAGTCCCATCGCCGGGATCACCGACCGCGAGCGCGAGGTGCTGGCCCTGGTCGGACAGGGATTGTCGAACACTGAGATCGCCGACCGGCTGGTGATCAGCGTGACGACGGCGAAGACCCATGTCGCGCGGCTGTTCGCCAAGCTCGAAGCTCGGGACCGCGTCCACCTGGCGATCATCGCCTTCGACACCGGACTCGTGCCGCGTAGACGCTAGGGCGGCAGGAGACGAACGATCGCCGACCACGAGTTCGCCGCGTTCGCCAGATGCGCCGGCTCACCCACTGCACCCGGGCCTGTGCCGGAGGCCACCTCGGGTCCCGCCCGGTTCGGCAGCGACAGTCCGCGTACCGGCACGGCACCGTAGGCTGCCGTCAACTCCCAGATGTCTTACCGATGTTCGCTGCTCCAGCGCCCGGCATGGGTGCCCGGGTCGACCACCAGGCGGGCGAGCAGGCTCATGCGAGGTCTGCCGTGTTGTCAGGAGTGCCCGTCAGTACTTGTCGAGGAACTCGGTGATCGCGGCGTTGACCGCCTCCGGTCGCTCCAGGTGCCCCAGGTGTCCGGCATCGGGGATCTTGACGAAGTCGCAGCCGGGGATGGCGTCGGCCACCTCTGAGACCAGGTGGGGGGGGCAGATCAGGTCGTCGGCGAAGGCGATCGCCCGGCACGGCACCGTGATCGCGCGCAGCGCCTTGCGTCGGTCGCCGGTCTGGGTGACCCAAGCCTGGCCGTCGGCGGTGTCGCTGCCGCCGACGGTCAGTTCGAAGATGTCCAGCCAGGCGCGGATGGCGTCGTCGTCGTTCAGCGAGGCGGGGGAGAGCATCTCCAGGACGGTGCGGACCGCCTCGTACTTCGGCGGCAGTCGGACGTGATTCTCCCGCATCAGCTGCTCGCTCTCCAGCATCGCCCCGCGCATCGCGTCAGACCGGGCCCTGGTCGCCATCAGGACTGCCGAGCGCACCAGATGAGGTGCCTCGATGGCCAGTTCCTGGGCGATCATGGCGCCCATGGAGTACCCGACGATCCGGCACGGGCCGAGGTCCAGCGCCTCGATGAGCCCCTTGGTGTCGGCCACCATGTCGGCCAGCGAGTACCTGCCCTCCGGTGCGTCCGAGCCGCCGATGCCCCGGTTGTCGAAGACGACCGCCTGGTAGCCGGCCTGGATGACGGCCGGAGTCTGGTGCATCGTCCAGACCCGGCCCGCGGCCCCCGAGCCCATGATGAACAGGACGGATTCTCCCTGGCCCGAGCGCTGGTACGACAGGCGGATGCCGTTGGTGCTCACCTGGGGCATGGTGTCGGTACTCCTGAGCGAGAGGGAATCGGGGTGCGGGCGGCCCGCCGATCCGGCTCCGCCACGCCCACCTTGGCACCGCGTCGCGCTGTCATCAAACCAGGCTGACGGCGCGGTGAGGCGATGGCCCGACGCCGGTATTCGTGGCCTGAATTCCCTCGATCGTGTCGCTGTCCTCGGTGGTGTCGACGACTTGAGCCTGGGCGAGGACTTCCAGGCCCGGGTAGCGGTGTTGCTCGGCTGCTTGCCCTCCCGCCGCCCGGACGACGGCTGCTTGCGCCGCTCGGGCTACACGAACACGTCCGACGACGGCGGACCTGGATGGATCAGAAGCCTGTCACACCAGCCCTACCGGCACCAGACCCCAGCTCACACCATGATTCAGACATCTGACTGCTCTACGTTCATGCCGGACGGTCGAGCCTGAGCTTCGAAGAGCACCTGGCGAGTCGGGCGGTCACCCACGGATCCGATGGCAACGGGCCGCCAAAGCACGATGCGGTCCCGCTCGCCGGCGACCGGGATGTTCAACCGAGGGTGTGCGGCAGTCGAACACCCGCGCCCTCGTCCGGGACCGCACGCCCTTGCATTCCAGCACCCCTGCACCATCTGGGCGTTCAGGGTCAGCGTGCCCTTTGCCACTTACCGAGCGACGAGGGTTGGAGGCATAGTGGTCGGCGGCCTCACCATGATCCCTAATCCCGACGCAATCGATGCCGATGCTGCGCGCTTCACGAGTAGTCCGGCCTCGACGCGAGGCGGGGCGCATATCGGCTGAGGTAGGAGTCGGAACGGTGCGCCGTACCCCCCGGAACAACAGCGACTGACGGAGCAGCAGCCTAGGGGAACAGCATGGATTTCGATCTCGGTGGCTACCAGAGGGTGGGGCTGCCTTCGCCGCGCGAACCGGACCCCGGGGTGCGGCGCCCGGCGGCGGGAGACCTCACGTGAGCGCCACCCGCGCGGGCGCCGGGGTCGAGGCGGCCCTCGACGAAGCCTTGGGCACGCTCGACGAGACGGCTCGCCTGTCCGTGGAACTCGATGAGAACGAGCAGTTTCCCGCGGATTTCTGCTCCCGCCTCGATGGGTTCGGCCTGCCGGCCTACTACGTGCCGACCGAGTGGGGCGGCGCGTTGTCCAACCATGAGGAGATGATCCGGCTCTGGCGCACTGCCGCTCGCCGTGACATCAGTGCGGTGACGGCCCACGCCAAGACGTACCTGGGCGTGACCCCGGTCTGGATCGCCGGCAACCCCGAGCAGGCCAGGGCCACCGCCGACGCGGTGATGTCAGGTTCTCCGGTGGCTTGGGCGCTGTCCGAGCCGGAGCACGGCGCCGACCTGTTGAGCGGTTCGGTCACCGCCACGGCGGAGCCTGACGGCTACCGCGTCGACGGCGTGAAGTGGCCGATCAACAACGCCACCCGCTCCAGCCATCTCACTCTGCTCGCGCGCACCGGCCTGGTCGGCTCCGGGCGAGGCCAGAGCCTCTTCCTCATTGACAAGTCATTGCTACAGCCGGGTACTTGGCGGACGCTGCCGAAGGTACTGACGCACGGCATCCGCGGGATCGACATCTCCGGCATCGAGTTCGACGGTGCGCTGCTGTCGGCCGACGCGTTGATCGGCCCGGAGGGAAGCGGCCTGGAGACGGTGCTGCTCGCGCTCCAGTTCACCCGGACGATGTGCACCGCACTCTCCCTCGGCGCCGGTGAGCACGCGCTGCGTCTCGCGGCCGGGTTCACCGCGGCGCGCGTCATCCAGAAGCGCCCGCTGGCCGAACGGCCCTTCCCGGTTTCGGTCCTGGCCCGCGGCGCTGCGCTGCTGACGGCTGCCGAAGCGACCTCGCTGGTCGCCGGCCGTTCGATCCACAGCCTCACCGCGGAGATGAGCGTGACCTCGGCGGTCGCCAAGGCGCTCGCACCCACCCTGGTCGACGACACGCTCGGGGAGCTCGCCGAACTGCTCGGCGCACGTTCCTTCCTCTCCGACGTCTACGAGTACGGCGCGTTCCAGAAGGTGTGGCGCGACCACCAGATCGTGGCGGTGTTCGACGGCAGCACACCGGTGAACCGCGCCGCCCTGGTGCAGCAGTTCCCCAGGTTGGTCCGTGGCTTCGCCGGCGGCACCGTCGATGCGGGCGGACTGGCCGAAGCCGTGTCGGTCGGCGGCCCGGTCCGACCCGTCGACCGTGGCGCACTGACCATGGTGTCCCGGCAGGGATGCTCGGTGGTGCAAGCACTGCCGGCGCTTGTCGAGTCGATCGGCGGCCGGCTCGCTCCCACCGGGCTCACCGACCAGGCCGTCGCATTGGGCGCCATGGCCGAGTACTTGCACGGCCGGATGGCCGACGTGGCGCCCGCCGCCCGTCCCGCCATGGCCGCCTACGAGCTGGCCGCCGCCTATGAGCTCTGCTACGCGGGTGCGGCTTGCCTGCACGTGTGGGCCACGGGTGAATCCGAGCATGCGGCGGAGCCGCTGTGGCAGGACGGCCTCTGGGTGCGGGCGGCGCTGCGCGCCCTGCTGGCCAGGCTCGCCGCGGTACTGCGGGTGCCGCTGCCGGCTGCCGTGCCCGGCGACGACCGGCTCGACGGCGCGCTGGCCCGTCTCATCGTCGAAGCCGCGACCACCGGTGCCCCCGTCACCCCGTTCGGGGCGCCGGCGCCGCGATCGTCTCAGCAGGGGATGGACTCGCGTGAGCGCTGAGAAACTGGACGCACTGCTCGGCAACCCGCGGGATGCGGACAACCCGGTCGGCTACGCCGCCATCCTCGCCGCCGACGAGCGGCACGAGATGCTCGCCGAGGGCGAACGCCTGCTGGACGCCTACGGCATGAACGCCGAGTTCGTGCCCGCCGCGTACGGTGGCCGGCTGGTGCGCGCCGACCGGCTTGCCGAAGTGCAGCGGGCGCTGTGGCGACGCGACCCCTGCCTCGGCCTCGGCTACGGCTTCAGCTCCCTGCTCGCATCGGTCAACATCTGGTCCGCGGGCACGCACGAGCAGCGCACGAAGGCGGCCGAGATCCTGCTGCGGGGCGGCCGGATCGCGGCCGCCTTCCACGAACTCGACCACGGCAACGACTTCGCGCACGCCGAATGCGCTGCCTCTCCGAGCGACGACGGCTGGCTGCTGACCGGACGCAAGGAGATCGTCACCAATCTGCGCCGTGCCGAAGCCATGGTGCTCTTCGCCCGGACCAGCCAGGCCGCCGGCAGCCGCAGCCACAGCCAGTTCTTCGTCACCCGGGCCGAGTTGCCGGCCGACCGCGTGCTGGATCTGCCGCGGTTCCCCAGCTCCGGCATGAACGGAGTGCAACTCGGCGGACTGCGGTTCTCCGACTGCCCGATCCCGGGCGAGGCGATGCTCGGCCGGCCCGGTCAGGGCATTGAGAACGCCCTGCGGGCCTACCAACTCAGCCGAGTGGTGCTCCCGGCCGTCATCGTCGGGCCGTTGGACACCGCCTTGCGTCTGGCACTGGAGTTCGTGCACGAGCGGCGCCTCTACGGTGGCTTTGCCGCCGACCTGCCCTACGTGCGCGCCGCCCTCGCACGCGCCTTCGCCGACCTGCTGGCCGTCGACGCCTTCTGCGGCGTCGGACTCCGGGCGCTGCACCTGGCCCCGGAGGCCACGCTGCTCTACGCGCCGGCGATGAAGTACCTGACGTCACGGATCCTGCTGGATGCCCTCGAGGATCTGCGTGCGGTCATGGGCGCTCAGGGCTACCTCCGCGAGGGCTCCTACGCGATGTTCCAGAAGCTCGTCAGGGACGCCGCTCCGGCCACCTTCGCCCACATCTCGCGCTCCGCCTGCCTGGTGCTGATCCTGCCGCAACTGCCCCGGCTGGCGCGCAAGTCCTGGCTGGCCGACCCGGCCGCCGCTCAGCAGCTGTTCGACCTCGGCGCGGATCTGCCGCCGCTGGACTTCGACCAGTTCGCCGTCGGCATGCCGCCCGGTGACGGTCTGATCGGCGTGCTGGCCGAGACCGCCGAGCGCGAGTCGGCCGGGAGCCCGGTCGGCCGGTTCGCGGTGCGCTTCAGGGACGAGGTGCTCGCGCTGCGCGCCCAGTGCGCCGCACTGGCTCCCTCGGACCTCACGATCGGGGCCTCGCCGGAGGCCTATGCGATGGCCGACCGGTACACGGTGCTGATCGCCGCCGCCGCCGCGTTCGCGGTCTGGCGCAGCGATGACCGTCAGCAGGAGGCGGCGCTCCTCGGGATCCTCGACCGGCTCTCCGGACGCCTCGGTGGCGCCCCGGTGCTCACTCCGGACGAGCGCACGAGTGCCGAGCAGGCGCTGTTCGACATCGCTGTCGAGCGCTTCCAGGACGGGCGGCTCCTCGACCTGTCCGCACGTCATGTTTCGCCGATGAGAGAGGGAGTTCGATGACTGATCGGGGAGTGGGTGTGCGGGTGTCGGGTGAGGACGTTGAGCGGTGGTTGATGGAGCGGGTGTCCTATTACCTGGAGACACCGGTGGGGGAGATCGATCCGGGTGTCTCGCTCGCCGAGTACGGGTTGGAGTCGGTGTACGCCTTCGCGTTGTGCGGGGACATCGAGGACGAGTTGGGTGTGATCGTGGAGCCGACCCTGGTGTGGGATGTCGACACGGTCGCGGCTCTGACCGTTCACCTGGCCGGCCTGGTGGCCGAACTGCCGTCGCTCTGATGGGCCTTCCGGGCCTTCTGGGCCTTCCGAGCCTTCAAGGCCCGCAGGGCTCTTAGTGCACGTTTGTTTGCGGCGGGGTTTTACGGGGCCGTGGGTCGGTTTGGTGGATTCGCGAGGTCCCAGTGCCGTGGTTCAGCGTCCTGCCTTTGTTCTTCCAGAGTGCGTCGATCGATCGAGGGATACGAGAATGGATGCCTCCGCACGGGGTCCGTGGGATCTGATGTCCGGCCAGCTGGGGGTCTGGTACGCGCAGCAGCTCGCGCCTGACAATCCGGCGTACAACATCGGTGACTGCACGGAGATCCACGGCGAACTCGACGCGGATCTCTTCGTGCGTGCGCTGCGCCGAACGGTGCGGGAGGCGGAGGCTCTCCGTCTGCGCCTGCGTGTGGAGGGCGGGACGCCGCGGCAGTTCCTCGGGGAGGCCGAGGAGGTTCCGGTCCACGTGGCGGATCTGCGGGGGGAGGCTGATCCGCGCGCGGTGGCGCACGAGTGGATCCAGGCTGATCTGGACACGCCGGTGGAGCTGGTGGGCGGGGCGCTGTCGGGGCATGCGTTCTTCGTGCTCGGGCCGGATCGCTTCCTGTGGTATCAGCGTGCTCACCACATTGTTCTCGACGGTAATGGTCTGTCGCAGTTCGCTGAGCGGCTGTCCCAGGTGTACGGGGTGCTTCGGGCGGGTGGGGATCCGGCCGAGAGTGCTTTGCGGTCGGTGTCGGAGCTGATCGAGACCGACGAGGTCTACCGGGATTCGCAGGAACGTGACCGGGATCGGCGGTTCTGGCTGGAGGCGTTCTCGGACCTCGAGGAGGAGACGGCGTCCGAGGGACCGAAGGGGCGGCACCTCGCCGGCCGGCCGGTGACCCACCAGCAGGATCTCGGAGTCGACGCGACCGCTCGGCTGCGGGCTGCCGCGAAGCGGCTCCGGGTCAGCTTCGCCGGTTTGGTGATCGCCGCGTCGGCCGTCTACCAGCACCGGTCCACCGGGGCGCGGGACGTCGTGCTCGGAGTGTCGGCCAGTGGCCGCACGAGCATGCGTGAGGTGGGCATCCCCGGCATGACGGCGAACATCATGCCGATCAGGCTCAGGGTCGGTCCGGGCATGTCCGTCGAGGAGCTCGCGCGGCAGACGCAGCGAGCGGTCCACAGCGGTCTGTCTCACCAGCGCTACCAGTATCCGGACCTGCTCAGGGACCTGAAGCGGGTCGGCGGCACCCCGCTGTACGACATGATCGTCGACGTCATGGTGGCCGACCGCCGGATCGGTTTCGGCGACTGCGCGATCACCCGGACCGGCCTGGCCAGCGGGCCTGCCGAAGGCATGAAGATCGACGTGCTCGGTGAGGCGGCCGAGCGCGGTGTGCAAACCATCATCGAGATGAACCGCGAGCACTACGACGCCGAAGCGGCGGCGTCGGTGAGCCGCCGGTACCTGGCCGTGCTGGACTGGCTCAGCAGTGCTCCGGCCAACGCCTCCGTCGGTACCGTCGACCTGCTCGACCCGGCTGAGCGTCGGCTGGTGTTGGAGGAGTGGAACGGCACTGTGGTGTCTGGCGAGGCGGTGTCGGTGTCGGAGCGGTTTGCGGCTCAGGTGGTTGCGACGCCGGATGCGGTTGCGGTGGTGGCCGATGGTGTGGCGGTGTGCTTTGCCGAGCTGGACGTGCGAGCCAATCGGTTGGCGCACTATCTCCTGGCTCGGGGGGTCGGTGCGGAGTCGTTGGTGGGTTTGTGTCTGCCGCGTGGTCTGCAGGTGGTCGAGGCGATTTTGGCGGTGTGGAAGGTGGGGGCGGCGTATCTGCCGTTGGATCCGGCCTATCCGGTGCAGCGGCTCGGGCAGTTGCTGGCTGATAGCGGGGCCGGGCATGTGCTGGGTGAGGCGGCGCTGATGGGGGAGTTGGCAGTCCAGGGTGTGTGCACGATCGCTTTGGATGATCCGGCGGTGTTGGCCGAGGTGATCGCAGGGCCCACTGTTTCGCCGGAACTCGGCGTGTTGGCTGACCAGTTGGCGTATGTGATCTATACCTCGGGTTCGACGGGTGAGCCCAAGGGTGTGGCTGTGACGCATCGGGGGCTTGCGAATTATGTGGCTTCGGTGCCGGGGCAGGTCGGTTTCGGTGCGCAGGGTGGTAGGTATGCGCTGTTGCAGCCCACGGTGACGGATCTTGGTAACACTGTGGTGTTTGCGAGTCTGACGACCGGTGGTGAACTGCACGTTCTGCCCGAGGGTGCGGTGACTGATCCGTCGGCTGTGGCCCGGTATCTGGCGGAGAACCGGATCGATTTTGTGAAGGTGGTGCCTTCGCATCTGGCGGCGTTGGGTGCGGGAGTCGGTCTGGCTGCTCTGATGCCGGCTGGGGCGTTGGTGTTGGGTGGTGAGGCGGCGTCGTCGGCGTTGGTTGCCGGGCTGCTTGAGGTGGCCGGTGATCGTGGTGTGTTCAACCACTATGGGCCTACTGAGACGACGATCGGCGTGGTGGCCGGCCGGTTCGATCGGAAGTCGGTTGCCGCGGGTGTGGTGCCGCTTGGGGTGCCGGTGGCCA
>NZ_JAACYW010000100.1 GCF_015356825.1 Catenulispora rubra
GGGTGCGGTCGGGGGAGCGGCTTTCCGGCTGTCAGGGTTCTTTCCGGAAGAAGTCCCGCAATGCCCCGCCGACGCAGGCCACGATGATCAGGACCCCGACGGCGACCACGATCCCGGCCGCCGCACCGTGCATCGAGAACTCCCGCGGCACCGCCGTCACGAAGGCGCCCGTGAGCGCGCCGACCATCGCCAGCGCGAGGTTGAAGGGTGTGCGGCCGTTGATCTGACGCCTGCCGGCCGCCGGGTCGAAGCCCGGGCGCCGACCGCGCGGGCCGAGGCCGGTGCCGCCAGTGCTCCCGGGACCCCCGGCGCTCCCAGCACCGCCGGCGCCACGGCCGGCGCCGCCGCCGCGCGCCCCCGAACCCTGCCCAGTGCCCCAGCGGCCCCTGGTGCCGCCAGCGCCCCGGCCACTTCCAGCACCCCCGGCAGGCCACGCATAAGGATCAGGATCCGGCGCCGGCGACTCCACCAACCGCTGCCCGCTCAGCGTCCGGAACATCTGCCCCCGGCTCAGCGTCCCGGCGTCGATCACCCGCACCGCCTCCGGCGGCGCCAGCTCCTGCACCGCCCGGTACACCGCGTCCAGCGCCGCGGACCCGTCGGCCTTCCGCGCCGGCTTCACGATCAGCAGCAAGGCCGGAACGCTGTCCGGGAAGAGCGTCCACGCCGCCGTGATCCGCCCCGCACCGGCCGGCCGGGCGGCCCGCCGGATCCCGGCGAGGTAGGCGGTCACATGCGGCGGCGGTAAGTGGAAGGCGGCATCGGACTCCGTCCCGTACGGGATCGGCCGCGGCCGCAGCTGGTCCACCGTCGCCGCCGAGACCACCACCGGGTCCGCCGAGGCCTTGTCCACCACCAGCCCGTGGTGCTCCGGCACCAGCGCCAGCACGGCGTCCGCCGCCCCCGGCGCCACCGGCCGCGCACCCCCGGGAGCGTCCGCGAGGTCGATGCTGGCCAGCGTGGACGCCACGACGTAGATCCCGGTCCCCACCTCCGGATCCCGCACCACGACCGGCGCGCCGCCGCGCGTGGTCCACACCGTCAGCCGTGCCAGCGGGACCGGCGGCTCGGGGCGCCAGAGGCGCTCGCCCGCTGCGCTCACGCCGGCTCCCTTCGGTCCCCTCGCCCCGTCCGGTGGACGGCGGCTGTAACAGTGATATCAGGGGTGGCCAGGACTACGCGCGCGGGGCTGCACCAGGGGGCTGCACAAGCGGCGGCAGCACCCGGGGGAGCAAAGGCAAGCCCGGGAAGCGCGAATCGCCCGCGTGCCGTCAGACGGTGTCATCAGACGGCGACGCGGGCGATCCTCCAGCCGAGTCCGACCGGCTCAGCCGTTGGTGCTCTGCCCCTCGGTGATCAGGATCGTCGTCGTGTTCGGCTGGCTCGTGATGGTCTGCGGCGGGGCCGGGGCGCCGTTCTGCGAGATGACCAGCGTCCAGGTCGTCGACACCGAGATGGTGTACGTCCCCGGCGCCGTGAACTGGAACCCGCACTTCGGGTCCGGCGAAGCGGCCGCGCCCTTGTCCGGGGTGTATTCGTTGTCTGATGTGCAGTGCACAGGCGTGCCCGGCGCGGCCTGGTCGCCCAGCTTGATCTGCCAGTCCGCGGAGACGAACGTCCGCGTCCCCACCACGTTCCCCGCGGACCGGGTCTGCGTGGAGGTGTCCAGGGCCTTGCTCCAGAACCAGATGTTCTGGTTCACGAAGCCGTCCTTCCCCGCGCCGCCGGGCGGCGCCATCCCCAGGTCCGGCTTGTTGATCTGCAGCTCGTTCGTGATCCGCTCCACCGGATTCGGCCCGGCGCAGTATCCGACGCAGGGACCGACGATCTCCGCCGCGCCGACCAGCGTCGGCGGGATGTGGTCGCAGTCCGCCCACTGCATGCGGTTGGTCGAGGGGTCGCTGCTGCCCCAGATCGGGTCGTTGGTGGCCGGCTGCGGATCGACCGGCGTGATGTAGCACCCGCCGCTGAACGACCAGATGCCGATGTCGCACTGGTAGGTCTTGCCGTTCCAGACGATGGTGCCTGCGGAGTTGCAGTCGATGTTGACGCCGTTCCCGTTGCCGCCGCCACCCCCGCCGCCCTTCGAGCCGTCGATCTCGCAGATGGTCTGGCCGTCGCGGGTCGAGACGATGGCGGTGCAGCCGCTGGTGTCGCCGGTACCGGCCGCGTGTACGGGGCGGGGGGCGGCAGACGTGGCGACCACCATCGCGGCGGTCAGGGCGAACACCGTGACCGCCGCGGTCAGCAGCCGTCTCATCACACTGAACATGGCGTGGTCTCCGGAGTCACGGCGTTGACGCGCCACTTGCCGTCAGCACCTCGGTGGACCTTGTAGATGTCCGGGGTCGGGGTCTTCGGGGCGAGGGCGAGGATCTGGCCCTTCTTCGGCCCGTACGAGCTGTACATCGGGAACTTCGTGTCGTCCGTGCACGTCGTGACCGTCACGATCGGCGGGGTCCCGCCGTCCTTCGTGACCCCGGTGACCCTGACGATCTCCGGCCCGCGCGAGATCAGGTCGTCGTGGCGCTCCTGGGTGACGAAGTTGTTCGCCAGGGACAGCACGTTGCCGTCGGCGTAGCCGACGAGGTTGTTGTCGTACTGGACCTTGATCGCCATCTGGTAGGAGATCGCCGCGTAGTTCTGGAAGGCCTTCAACGCCGCCGCGATGTCGGCGTCGCCGGGGACCGAGGCGGAGTAGGACCACTCGCCGCTCGACGACGCGACGCTCGTCGGCGCCGGGGCCGCGGAACTGCTGCTCGCTGCGGAGCTCGCGGAGCTGGAGGTGCTACCGGAAGCGCCGGTCGGGGTAGCCGAGGAACTGGTGGACGGGCTCCCGGTGGCACTCCCGCCGACGGGCCCGAGAACGGCAGGCTTCTGTGCGCTGGAACAACCAGCCAGCAGCAGACAAGCCCCGAACGCCCCCACGAGGCCCTTGTATACCGTGTCCCGCTTCATGAGCACCATCCCTGCGTTCCCCCAAGTCATCCCGTTGCAGTCATCCCGTTGTGGCGCCTCGGCCGCCGTTTCAGAGTCCGGACCCGTCCCGGCCCAGACGTCTACCGCCCTAGACGCCTACCGCCACGGCCCCGTGTCCCTCGCGCCAGCTCGGCAGCAGTTCGTCCACCAGCGCTTCGGTCCTCGGGTGCAGACCGCGTTCGCCGTGGATCGCCCGGGTCTGCTCCTCGACCGTCGCTATCACCTCGCGCAGCCGCTGCTCGTCGCCGGTGGCGTGGGTCGCGCGCAGCAGGGCGCGGCACAGTTCCTCGTCGGAGGGCGAGCCGCGCATCCCGCTGCGGACCGCGTCGATCGCGCCCTCGGCGTCGCCGAGCGACAGCCGCAGTTCGCACAGTTCGACCGCGGTGTCCGCGATCAGCGCGGGCACCTCGGCCTCCACCGACTCGTACGCCAGCCAGCCGTAGCGGCTTGCATCGCGGTGTGCCAGCAGCGGTCCGCGGACCAGCCCGAGGGCCTGGCCGAGGACCTGGTCGCGGTTCTTCGCGTCCTGATACCGCGGGTCGGCGTCCGCCAGCGCGCGCATGTTCTTGAACATCTCCCAGTCGCTGCGCACGCTCTGCGAGACGGTCAAACGGCCGTCGGGCAGGGTCACCAGGTTCGGGGAGCCGTCCGGGGCCACGCCGAGCCAGGTGCCCATGCGGTGCAGGACCTGGTCGCCGACCTCGTTACTGGCGCCGCGCGGGAACAGCGCCGAGGTGAGCACCCGGGGATGGACGCCGTCGCGGTGCAGCATCAGGAAGGTCAGCGCTTCGGCGGCCTGGTCGACGCGGTCCTCGTCGAGGTCGCCGTAGGCGCCGGTGATCTCCAGGTTGCCCAGCAGGCGCACCGAGACCGTCGGCGTCAGGCGCAGCTGCGCCTCCAGGACCGCGGCCTCGGCGGTCAGCGGCAGGATCGGTTCGCCGTCGAGGTCGCGGGTGGCCTCGAAGAGCGCCAGGACCGACCGGTACTGGTCGTCGGGCAGGCGCTGGGCCGCCACGTCCAGGTCGAGCGCCGGGAGTCGGAACCGGCCGGCGGCGTCGACGGTGGCCTTCCAGGTGGCGCCCGGGACGTCGCCGGCGATCAGGTAGCCGATGCCCACGCGCGACGGGTCGCCGACGACGGCGGCCAGGCGGGCCGCGGTCGGGCCGGAGACCGGGGCGGCGCTGATGATGAAGTGCGGGGGCCAGCCCGCGCCGCCGACCATGCCCAGGCGGCCGCCCAGCACCGAGTCCAGACCGGCCTCGGACAGGCCGCGGCGGCGTTCGGCGAGTTCGGTCTCCAGACCCGGGAGTACTTCCTCCAGGGACTGCGTCTGGTGCACGCGGCCCGGGGCCAGCGTCGTCAGGTCGCCGGCGAAGCCCACGAGCGTCACCGTCATCTTGTCCGACCAGGTGTTGGTCAGCAGCTCCACGGCCATCGCGGCGAGCACCGCGCGGCGCATGGCGTCGTCGCCGCCGACCGAGATCACGCCGCACGAGGCTTCCAGGTCCAGCAGTACGCGGGTGGCCGCGTCCGGGCCGACCGCGCCGACCGTCACCAGCCCCGGACACGGCGCCACGGCCGCCTCCATGACGCGCTTGGCGACCGTGCCGACGTCGGTGCGGGCCACCCACCAGGCGAGCCCGTCCGGCCGGGTGTGCCAGGGCTGCGGGGCGGCCGGCGCCGGCTCCGCGAGCCGGAGTTCGAGGCCTGATCCGGTCAGGTTCGCCAGCTGCACCGCAGGCAGCGGCCGGCCGGCGGTGGCCAGCGACGCCGACAGCTCGCGTAGCGCCTGGTTCAGGAAGCGCACGTCAGCCATCCCGGCGCCGAGCCGGATCGCTTCCTCCGCGCCCGCGGCGTCGCCGGGGCCGGACAGGCGTCGGCCGGCGGCGCGGTTCCACAGCTGGCGGGTCCGGTTGCGGGTCAGCGCACCGAGCAGTCCGGCGGCCAGCAGCGGCGCGGAGACCAGTTCCAGGGGCAGGCGGTAGGGCGACTGGTCGCCGGCCGGGGTCTGCTCGTGGTGGGCCGAGGTGTTCGTGGGCGTCGGTGTAGTCGAGGTCTGATGCGGTGCCTGCTGTGTCGGGTGGGTCTGCGGGTTCTGCGACAGGTCGCCGACGATGATCTGGATCGCGTCCGAACGCTTCCCCGGGCCGTCGTCGGTCACGGCGGCCAGGTTCATCGTCTGTTCCGACGCGGAGACGTCGTTGTCCGACGCGTCCAGCGCGCCGGCTGGGGCGCCCTGCTGGTGCGGAGATCGGCCGGTGTCCATCGGCGTCTGCGCCTGCGTCTGTGGGTGCGCCTGCGCCTGAACCGGTGCCGCCGGATCGCCGACCAGATCCCCGCCGACCGCGTCGGCCGGCATCTCCAGGATCCAGCCCGGCCGGATCAGCGACGCCTTCGTCAGCGTCGAGCCGTCCGGCTGCACCCGGTCCTTGTTGAGCTCGTAGATCTCCTGGTACCTGCGGCCGTCGCCGAGGTGCCGCTGCGCGATCTCCCACAGCGAGTCGTGGTGCCGGCCGGCCGGGGGTTGCACGCGGTAGAACTTCGTCGCGCCCTTCACCGGGGTGGCCTTCAGGTCGGTCGCGGTGCGGGCGTCGATGTTCGTCGCGGTGCGGGCGGCCGGGCCCGAGGGCATCGGGGCGTCGGCGCGGGTTCCCTGTTGCAGGACCTGGGTCACGGCGACCGGCGCGCGGTGCGGGCCGTCGTCGGGGGTGCGGCCGAGCGAGGACAGGCCGGGGGCGAAGGACGCGGCGGAGGCGGTGATCAGCAGGACCGCGGCGACCAGCTGGCGGGCCAGGATCTGGCTGCCGCCGGACAGCGGCACGTGGCCGGGCATCCCGATGCCGCGCGCGGCGGCCAGCGCCTCGACCAGCACGCACGCCGAGAACTGCGCCCACGCCAGCCAGACCAGGATCGCCAGCACGTTGGTGAAGGTCTTGGTGTCGATCGTGGCGTTGAGCAGGCCGCCGGAGGGCATCTTGTGCGGCAGGGGCCAGCCGACGAAGTACGCCAGGGCCAGCGGCACGCCGATCACCAGCGCCAGCAACGCCAGCAGCGCCGCCAGGCCGGTGACGACGTCCGCGGCGCTGCGCTGCCGCTTCAGCGCGACCGGAGTCTGCTGCGCCTGGGCCTGCGCGAGGCCTGGCGGCGGCCCCTGCGGCGCGAGGTACTGCCGGTCCGAATCGTGCACCATGCGTCCGCGCCCCCTTTCCTGCTCTGCTACTTCGGGATGACCGGTGTCGCAGATCCCGTCCCGGTGACAGTACTGTCACCTTTGAGGGCGAAACCGACGAAGAGTGGCTTGTACTGCATTTGTAGTGTGACCGTTATCCGGGGATTGACGTACAGGTTTTGTGGCGTCGGATTCCCGGTGACTTGGCACGATGTGATCGTGGTGTTTGATATCTGGTTGTCAATCAGGTACTGCTGCGCGTCCGGGACGCAGTCCCCGGTCTTCGGGTCGACGTTGACCTTGATGCCGGGGTCCTCGCCTTTCGGCCCGCGCGCGTTGTACGTCTTGAGCCAGCCCTGGTCGATGTCCTGCGCGACCCTCCGCGCCGCCTGGTCGGCGTAGTCCGAGGCCTGGGTGCGGTCGGAGATCAGCAGGCCGACGTCGACCAGGAACGCCATCAGCAGCACCACGACCGGCGCCCAGATGACCACGGCCATGGCCAGCGATCCGCGGTCGTCGCGCAGGTTCTCGCGCAGGTTCTTCCGCAGCGTGTCCAGACGGCTCCCCATCAGTGCCCCGCAGCCTTGGTTGGCGAGGTGGTCGGCGAGGTCTTGGGGGGCGTGGTCGAGGGCTTGGTCGAAGGCGTGGTCGAGGTGCCGGTGCCCGTGCCCGTGCCGGTCGGCGTCGGCGGACTCGGCGGCGGCGTCGTACCGGTCGGCGCCGTGGGTGTCGGGTTCGTCGGGGTCGGCGGACCGCCGATCGTGGTGGTGATCACGCCGCTCGTCGGCAGGGACGACGGGGGCAGCCAGGTCGGCGCCGAGAACTGGGTGCTCGACGGACTCGGCGACGTCGTGGTGGGCTGCGGCCCCGGCGGGGTGGAAGTCGGCACCGGCCCGGGATGGAAGTTCTGCAGCGGGTCGATCGGCGCGGCGAAGGTCTGGTTGAACGTCTGGTGCGCGCCGAACACGCCGAACCCGGACATGTCCACGGTGCACGCGACCGTCACCTTGTAGTAGCCGCCGCCGTTCGCCGCCGGCGGGACGTAGGCGCTGGTCACGGTGGCAGAGCCCTGACACCGCTTGCCGAGGTCGGCGTCGGCCGCCGCCTGCGCCTGGGCTATCGCGTCCTGGCCGGTGCCCTGCAGCGATCCGGCGCGGGCGGCGTCGCGGGCCGCGCCCTCGACCTCGCTGCGCACGTTGACCATCACGCCGAGCGCGACGATGAGCAGGATCAGCATCACGATCAGCGGCGCCATCAGCACGACCTCGACCGAGGACACCCCGCCGTCACGGGCGCGGACGGGGCCGCGGGCGCGGCGGCTCACGGGTGCCTCACCGGCTGCTCCAGCGGGCCGCCGGCGTGCACGTCGATGGTCAGGCCGAAGCCGGGGAACACCGAGGGCACGTCCGAGTGCAGGTTCACGGTGACCAGCGAGATCTTGCAGTCGGCGTTCAGTCCCGGGTCCAGCGTGAAGCCGGCCTTCACCACCGGCTTGAGGATCAGCTGTCCGCCGAGGTTCTGCGCCCGGGACACCGCGGCGTTCACCGCGTCCTGCTGCCAGGTGCCGGTTGTGGAGTCACAGCCCTTCGAGGCCGCCTCCTCGCGCGCCGTCCGGGCCCCGTCCTGCACCGCGGCCGTCGCGGCCTGCTTGGCGAACAGGAACAACGCGAACTGCACCGTCAGCATCAACAGCAGGAAGAGCAGCGGAGTGAGGACGACGAACTCGATCGCGGTCATGCCGCGGTCGTCGCGCAGCGACCGTCTGCCGCGCGACTCCGTCTCGTCCTGCACCCCGTGTGTCATGGACGCTCGCTACTTGGCGCAGCCGTTGCCGCCGGTGGTTCCGCTGGTGGTGCCGCCGGTGTTCCCGCCGTTGCCGCCGCCGGTGACGCTGACGTTGGTGCCGGCGTTGTTGATCTGGTTGCAGGCGTCGTTGGCCTTGCCGGAGATCGCCTTGCTGATGCCGTAGCCCACACCGGCCACGATCGCCACCACGATGCCGGTGATGACGACCCACTCGACGGCTGACGCGCCGCGGTCGGAGGCCTTGCGGGGCGCGGCGGCGACGTTCTCCGTCATCGCCGCGGCGGTGTCGCAGGGCTCTATGACAGAGCCCTGCGACGTCGCGACCACGTGCTGCCACGGCTGTACCGGGAACAGCTGCGCGTACTCGGTTCTGATGACCTGAGCCTTCATCTTCGTATTTCTCCTAGATAGAGCCCATGACCCGGGCCATCGCCGGGTACAGGAGGAAAACCATGAAGCCCGCGCACAGCAGCATCTGCGCCACGAGCATGGACTGGGACTTCGCGCCGGCCGCGCCCTCGATCTCGGACAGCTCGCGGTGCCGCATCGTCTCGGCGCGCGCCGACAGCGACTCGCGGACCTTCGCACCGTCCTCGGCGACCAGCGCCAGCGCGGCTCCCAGGTCCTTGAGCTCGTCGATGTCCAGGGCGTCGCCCAGCTGGGACAGCGCGTTCCACTGCGAGATGCCGGTGACCCGGGCGTCGGTGAGCGCGTCGCGGATCCGGCGCAGCGCCCAGCCGTCGGAGACCTCGGCCGCCGCCATCAGCGCCTCGGGCAGGCCGCGGCCGCCGGCCAGGTTCATCGCCACCAGGTCGAGGTAGGCGCCGAGCACGCGGCGGAAGTCGCGGCGCTTCTCGGCGGCCTGGCCCTTGACCTCCAGGTCCGGCAGCAGGAAGAAGACCGCGCCGAACAGCAGCGCCAGCCACACCGGGATGGTCGGCGTCAGGTGCAGGCCGATGATGTAGAAGGCGGCGAAGACGAACGGGCCGAAGATGACGCCGAACGCCGCCAGCAGCAGCTTGGTCGCCAGGAACTGCTCCACCGAGCGGTCCAGGATCGCCAGGTCCGCGCGCAGCGAGCGGATCTGCCAGCCCTGGCGGATGTAGAACTCGTTGACCGACGTGCCGAGCTCGTCGCGCAGCCGGGCCAGGCGCTTGGGCGGAGCCTGCTCCTGCTGGGAGGTGTACGCGAACGAGGTCTGCTGCCGCAGCGCGTCGATGCGCGCGATCGAGGCCATCGGGTCCGGCTTGCCCGGCATCAGGGCCCTGATCAGCAGGAACAGGCCCAGCCCGACCAGCGCGCCGGCCAGCACTTGGTAGGTCACCGCTGCTCACCGCCGCGCTGCTCGGGGACCTGCGGGCTGTGCGCGCGCTGCAGGAAGCGCGCCGGGGTCTCGATCGAGGACAGCTTGCGCAGCCAGAAGAAGCCGGCCGCGAACAGCGCGATCACCCCCAGTAGCACCAGCTGGCCGGTGGCCGTGCTGTAGGGCTGCACGAAGGACTTGTTGAAGACCGCCAGGCCCAGCACCACCGCGACCGACACCCCCACCACGATCTGCACGCTGCGCCGGGTCGAGCTGCGCTGCGCCATGACGCGCTGGCGCATGTCGACCTCCTCGCGCGAGGACTGCGCGAGCGCGCCGAGCACTTCGCGCAGGCCCGGCCCGCGCAGCCGGGAGTTCAGGATCAGCGCGGCGATGACCAGGTCGGCCGAGGCGTCGTCCATGTCGTCGGCGAAGTACTCCAGCGCCTGCGGCATCGGCATGCGGGCGCGCAGCCGGTCGACCAGCGTGTGCAGGTTCTCGCGGATCGCCGGGGACGCGGCGCGCGCCGTGGCCGGGATCGCCTGCTCCAGGCCGACCGCGCCGGCGATGGTGTCGCGCAGGCTCTCGGTCCAGGCGGCCAGCGCCTCCACCCGGGCCAGCGCGGCGCGCTCGGCGGCCAGCCCGCCGAACATCTGGTTCCAGAAGAAGACCAGGACGCCGGAGGCGATCGCGGCGGTCGGCCAGCGCGTCGCGGCCAGCACCACGGCCCCGACCACCACGGCGACCGCGCCGCGCGTCGACAGGAACCTGATGACGTCGGCGGCCGTCCGCTGCCGCTCCTGCTGCGGCTTGGCGGGGAAGCCGCGGATCGCCGCGATCAGCAGGGCGAGGCCGCCGCCGATCGCCGCGCCGATGCCGAGCGCGGCGAACGTGGTGGGGTTGAACACCGCGGAGTCCACGGGCGTCACCTCCATCCGGGGGCGTGGGGGGCCGGCAGGGGACCGGTGTAGCCGACCTGTGCGAGGTCTTCCATGCAGGCGATCGGTGCGTGTGCGACGGCGCGGCCGTCCGGGCCCTCGGCGAAGATCTCCGAGGACAGCACGCGGCCGTCGATGCCGTTCACCTCGCGGACCGAGGTCACCATGCGCTGCAGCGTGCCGCCGTGGTGGTAGGCGTTGCGGCGGGTGATGAAGACCACGAAGTTGATGGCGCCGGCGATCAGCATCTGGCTGGCCTCGACCGGCAGCCGCTCGCGCGACTGCAGGGCGTAGGTGGAGATGCGGTTGAAGACCTCCAGCGAGGAGTTCGCGTGGATGGTGCTCAGCGAACCGTCGTTGCCCTGCGACATGGCGTTCAGCATGGTGACGATCTCGTCGCCCAGCACCTCGCCGACGATGACGCGCGAGGGGTTCATCCGCAGGCTGCGACGCACCAGCTCGGCCATCGACACGGCGCCGTGGCCCTCGGAGTTCGGCAGCCGCTCCTCGAACGCGACGACGTTCGGATGCAGCTCCGGGAACTGGTCGAGCCCGAGCTCCAGAGCCCGCTCCACGGTGATCAGGCGCTCGTGCCCGGGGATCTCGTTGGCCAGCGCGCGCAGCAGCGTGGTCTTCCCGGCGTTGGTGGACCCGGCGATCATGATGTTCTTCCGCGCCGCGACCGCCGCCCGCAGGAAGCCGCCGAGCTCCGGCAGCACGGTCCCGTTGTTCTCCAGATCGCGCAGGAACACCTTGCCCAGCCGCGCACGCCGGATGGACAGCGCCGGCCGGCGCGTGACGTCCATGACCGCCGAAAGCCGCGAGCCGTCGGGCAGCCGCAGGTCCAACTGCGGATTCGCGGTGTCGAAAGGCCGCGACGACAGGCCGGAGTAGGCGCCGAGCACCTGAATGAGCTCGATCAGCTCCTCATCGGTGTCGGCGACCGGCTCGCCCTCGGCCTCGCGGCCGTCGGCGAAGCCGATGAAGACGCGGTCGCAGCCGTTGATGTCGATGTTCTCGATGTCGGTATCGTCGAGCAGAGGCTGCAGGCGGCCGACCCCGTAGAGCGCGGCGTGCACGGCGGCCGCGAGCGCTTCCTCCTCCATGGCGTTGGGAGGAGTACGGCCGTAGGTGATCTCGGCGCGCGCGTGATCCTCCAACGCCTGCGCCACCAGCGCCCGCGCGTACTGGCGCTCGTCCTCGCCGGTCATCGGGGGCAGCCGCGAGGCCTGGTCGGCGCGGCGCTGCTCGGCGAGCCGGTCGCCGACGTCCTGGCGGAGGCGTTTGACGAGGCCGTGGTCGATGGGGGAGGCCATCAGCGCTGACCTTCCTCTTCTTGCGGCGGGCGGGCGCGGTGGCCGTGGCGGCCGGGCGCGATGTCGGGTTCGCTCGCGTCCTGGTAGGGCAGGTTGCCGGGGCGCGGATCGGGGCCGCCGCCGAGGGTCACCGAGGTGAAGCCTTCGTGAGCCGAGGTCGGCGGCTTCGGGGGCTGCTCGCTGGGCCAGACCGCGGGCTGCGTCTGGGTGTCGCGGCGGAACATCGGCGGCTTTGCGGTCGGCGTCGGAGGTGCCGGTTGTGCTGGTTGTGTCGGCTGTGCCGACGGCGCGTATCCGTTGACCGGTGCGGTCTGAGGCGGCGGCATGGGTGGCGCGTACTGCTGCTGCGGCTGCATCGGCTGCATCGGCTGCATCGGCTGCATCGGTTGCATTGGCGGCGCGGCGTACTGCTGCTGCGGCCCGGGTATCGGCTGCCCGGGCGGCATCATGGGCGCCCCGCCCTGCGGTATCGCAGCTCCCTGCGAAGGCGTCGCGAACCGCCGGTACAGGTCCAGCGCCACCTCCCGCGTCGAGCGGATCAGCAGCGTGCGGTCCAGGCGGCCCCGGCCGCGGCCGTTGATCAGGTCCGCGCCGTCCGGGTCGTCGGCGATCGTGCCGATCACCTTCACCGGCAGGCCGCTGTTGCGCATGAGTTCGTCCACCTGTGCCGTGACGCGGGCGCGCTGCTTCGGGTCGACGATCAGCACCACGCCGATCGGGACGCCTAAGCCTCCGCCGGCGGTCGCGGTGCCGCCGCCGACGCGCTGGAGCAGCGACAGCGCTCGGTCGCGGACGTGCGCGATCTGCTCCGCCGAGGTGCGGGCGACGAGGACCACGAGCGCCGCGGTGGCCATCAGGTCCAGGGCCGGGCCGGCGGCGTCGACGCGGCCGCAGTCGGCGATCACGTCCGCCTCCGGCAGTGCGTCGAAGGCGCGGCCGAGCGCCGGCCACAGGCCCGCCAGGCCCGCCGACTGGTCGCCGGTGGCCAGGCCCACCACCAGTTCCAGGCCGCCGTGCATGCGCTGGATGTGCTGTTCGAGCTGGTGCGGGGTCAGGCCGTGGCGCGCGGTGGTGGCCAGCGAGAGCATGCCGATGTTGGGGTTCAGCGGGGAGCCGCTCTCGGCCGGGGTGCGGTACACCAGGTCGCCGCCGGCCGGGTCGCACTCGGCCAGCACGGCGCGGCGCGGCCACACGCCGGCCAGGGCCACCGCGGTCGTGGTGACGCCGGGGGAGCCCTTGTCGGAGGCCAGGACTATCAGGGACATGGGGTGGGCTGCCTCACCCGAAGGTCTTGGTGAGCATCAGGTCGGCGGCGTTCGCGACCGTCAGCACCTTGTCGGTGGGCACGGCGATGGTCGCGGTGATGGTCTCCGCGTCGTCCCGGTTCACCAGCGTCACGGTGCCCTGCGCGACCCAGTTCGCGGTGGCGTTCTGGCCGTTCTGGCCCGCGGTCACGGTGTCGGTGTAGAGCGTGAACTTGTCGCCGAGGTACATCTGGCCGGTCGGGTAGTGGCCCTGCTTGACCTGGATGCCCATCAGGGTGGTGCCGGGGGCCTGGCCGGCCGAGTTGCCGGACTGGTCGGTGACCATGTCGGTGGTCACCAGCGAGCCCTTGACCAGAGTGTTGTACGTGGTCCGGCCCTGCAGGATCGAGCTGAACTGGCTCCACGGCACGTAGTTGATGCTGTTGTCCTTGGCGACGCTGGTCTCCACGAATTGGCTCGCGTCCAGCTTCGACCCGGCCGCGATCGTGGCGGGTCCCACGCGGACCACTGACACCCGGTTCCCGGACTTCGTCACCAGGATCATCGTCGCCAGCGCCCCGGCCAGAATGAGCAGCACGGCCAGAGCCGCCAACGCCGGCTTGCGCTCCCGCGGAGCGGTGGGCAGCCGGTTGGCCGCGACCGCACGGCCGCCGCCGAAGGCCGCGCCCGTCGCCGGGGCGCCCGGAATCGTTCGGTCCTTGCTCACAGCTGTCTTCCCCGTCTACGCGTCAGGCCGCATCGCAGGGCGCCGAGACTGAGGAGACCCCCGGAGCGATGCGGCATTGGACGGTTCGCCATCCCCCTGCGAGCGGCTATCGTAACCGCCTTTCAGGGCGCCCGGGGAGGGGCGTTTTGTGATTTCTCCCGGTTCGGACGCGGTCGTCCGGCGGTTCTCGTGACCGAATCGTCACCGGAAGTGGCGACGGCCGCCGTGACGTCGGGGTGTCCCGAGCCACGGCGGCCGTCGTGCTGTCGATCGTCGACGTCGCAGTCGTTGCCCAATCGCAATAGTGCGCTTGAAATGCCCTTATGCCGCCACCACTGTCCGCTCGCGGCCCGCAGCTTCCTCCCGCAGCTGCCGCACCGCCTCCGAACTCAGGCGCAGGAACGACTCCGGCGTCACCAGCCGGTACCCGACGCCGCGCACCGTGGCGATCATGCCGGGCAGCGCGAGCTTCGAGCGCAGCGAGGCGATGTGCACCTCCAGCGACCGCTCGGCGCCGTCCCAGCCGGCCGGCCACAGCCGGGCTATCAGCTGGTCGCGGGCCAGCACGGTGCCGGCCTGCCGGGCCAGGACCACCAGCAGCTGGTACTCCTTGGGACGCAGGGCGACGCGCTGGCCGTTGACCGTGACCGTCCGCGAGTCCTCCGCGACCACCAGGGGTCCGGCGACGATGCGGCGCGGCGGCCCGGGGGTCAGGGGTGGTCGTGGTGGGGCCACGGCCAACCGCAGACGCGCGGCCAGTTCCTGCAGTCCGAAAGGCTGGACCACGTAGTCGTCTATTCCGTTGTCGTGGCCGCGCAGCCACGCGCCCATGTCGACGCGGTGGGTGACGGCGATGATCGGGGCCTGCAGCTCGGTGCGCAGCCGGCGGCAGAACGCCAGCACTTCGCGATCGACGATGCCGCATTCCAGCAGCACCACGTCCGGCAGCCGCCGCAGCGGCCCGGCCCCCGTGACGTCGGCGGCGTCCAGCACGTCGAACCCCAGCGCGGCCAATCCGCCGCTGAGGGTCCGGCTGCGCCGCCGACCCAGTCCGGTGATGAGAACTCGCATACGCCCCACTGTCCGCCGCCGGGCTCACCATTTGCTCAACGTCGGATAGACGGGCTTGTCAACGGGGGTGCGGCGGCCCTTGAATGGATGCTGACGAATGCCCTGAGGGAACGTTCACACCCCCGGGCGACGCCCTCAGCCGGACCACTGATAGACGGTTTCCGGACGCCCGGGCCCGCCGTAGCGCGGCTGTCCCGAGACCAGCCGCCGAGCTGTCAGGTATTCGAGATACCGGCGAGTGGTCGGCGCGCTCACCCCGGCCCGCTCCGCGAGTTCGGCGGCGGTCAGCGGCGAGGCCGCCTTCAGGATCCCGACGAGCGCCGCCAGGGTGCTGTCCGACAGCCCCTTCGGCAGCTGCGCCGGCCGCGGCGACCGCAGCCCGTCGAGCATCCGGTCCAGCTCGTCCTGTTGCAGCGAGTCGGAGTTGGCGTCGGCGGACTCGGTGGCACGCCGGAACTCCGCGTACGCCTCCAGCCGGGCGCGGAACGTCGAGAACTGGAACGGTTTGATCAGGTACTGCACAATCCCCAGCGACACCGCGGCCCGCACCGTCGCCAGATCCCGGGCCGAGGTCACGGCGATCACGTCGGTCGCGTCGCCCCGGGCCCGCAGCGTGCGGCACAGGTCGATGCCGGTCATGTCCGGGAGGTACACGTCCAGCAGCACCAGGTCCACGTCCCGCGCGGCCAGCACGCGCAGTGCGTCGGCGCCGGTCCGGGCCACGTCCGCGACCTCGAAACCGGGGACCCGCTCCACGTAGACCCGGTGCGCCGCAGCCAGGACCGGATCGTCCTCCACCACCAGAGTGCGGATCACCGCTCGGCCCTTCTAGGGATCCGGACCTCGACCACCGCGCCGCCGCCTTCCGCCTCGGACACCGAGACCGTCCCGCCGTGCCGCTTCACGATCTGCGCCACCAGGGCGAGCCCCAGACCGCGCCCGGCCTCGGCCTTGGTGGTGAATCCGCGCACGAACACGTCCTCGCGCAACTCCGGGGCGATGCCCGGGCCGTTGTCGGCGACCTGGACGCGCAGGCCCGAGGCGTCGTCGGAGAGCTCGATCCAGACCTGCTTGGCCGCGGCGCCCCCGTAGTCGCTCTCGTGCCCGCCCTCATACCCGCCGACCGCTTCCAGCGCGTTGTCGATCAGGTTGCCGACCAGCGTCACCGCGTCGGTCACCGGCAGCGGCAGGTCCCGCACCGCCGTCACGTCCCCGACGCCGAGCTCGATCCCGCGCTCCCGGGCCTGCGCGACCTTCCCCAGCACCAGCGCGGCCAGCACCGGCTCCTCGACCGCGGTCAACAGCCGGTCGACGAGCTCCTGCTGGGCCGCCAGCTCGCCGGTCGCGAAGCGCACCGCCTCGCCCGGCCGGTCCAGCTCGATCAGCGTCACCACGGTGTGCAGCCGGTTCGCCGCCTCGTGGTTGGAGGCGCGCAGCGCTTCGGCGAAGCCGCGCACCGAGGCCAGCTCGTCGGTCAGCGCCTGCAGCTCCGTGCGGTCCCGCAGCGTCACCACGGTGCCCAGGTCGCGTCCGGCGCGCCGGGCCGTCGACTGGTTGACCGTGACCACCCGGTTGTCGGTGAGGTGGATCCCGTCGGCCACGTCCGCGCCGCCGGCCAGCACCGCGCCGAGCGAGCCGTCCACGCCGAGCTCGGCCGGCGTGCGGCCGGCGCGCGCGTCCGGCAGGTCCAGCAGCCGCACCGCCTCGTCGTTGGCGAGGATGAGCCGGCCCGCGGGGTCCAGCAGGAGCAGGCCTTCGCGCATCGCGTGCATCACCGCGTCGTGGTGCTCGTACAGCTCGGCCAGCGCGACCGGGCCCAGGCCGCGGGTCTGCCGCCGCACCCGGCGGCCGACCGCGTACGCCCCGAGGACCGCCAGCGCCAGCGCCGCGGCCGATATCCCGATCACCAGCGGCAGCTGCTGCCCGAACAGGGAGCTGAGCCGGTGCTGGGTGATGCCGACCGAGACCAGGCCGATGATCGCGCCGCCGTGCTGGGGATCGCGGATCGGCACCACCGAGCGCACCGACGGGCCCAGCGAGCCCGAGTAGTCCTCGGTGAACGACGTCCCGGCCACCGCCGGCGCGATGTGTCCGACGAAGGTCTTGCCGATCAGGGCCGGGTTCGGGTGCGTGAAGCGGACGCCGGCGGTGGTCATCACCACCACGAAATCGACGCCGGCCTGCTGCTCCAGCGCGGTGGTCTCGGGCTGGAGCGGGACGGTCGGGTTCGCCGTGTGCAGCGCGGCGATCGTGGACGGTGCGCCGGCCAGGGCCTCGGCGGTGGAGAGCACCTGGCGCCGGGCGCCGTCGTGCTCGGTGGCGTGGGCCTGCAGGACGGCGGCGGTGGAGCCGGCCGCCGTGAGCAGCAGCACCAGCACGCACTGCATGAGCAGTACCTGGGTGGCGATGCTGAACCGGCTCCGCAGACGACGCATGCCCCGCAGTGTCCCCGACTAATCGGATTCGGCAAAGGCGAACACCGAGATCACGTGATGTCTCAGTAACGCGTGGGAGCTGTGCGCGTAATGCGCGTAACCACGAAAGTGATCTGTGACCTGCCCCACAGTGAACGGCGTCCGTCAGCCGTAAAGGCCGTTAACCCGGCCGTCTCTGGGGAGCGACCAATGTCCGAAACCTCTTCGCCACCGACGACGCGCCGTCGCTGGTACCGCCAGCTCTACGTCTGGGTCCTGGTCGGCATAGCCGCCGGCATCGCCCTCGGAGCCGCCGCGCCCGGCGTGGCCACCCAGCTGCAGCCGCTCGGCGACAGCTTCGTGAACCTGATCCGGATGGTCATCACCCCGGTGATCTTCGTGACCGTGGTGACCGGGATCGCCGGCGTGGGCCGGCTGCGCGAGGTGGGCCGGGTCGGGATCAGGTCCCTGATCTACTTCGAGGTGCTGTCCACGGTCGCGCTGGCGATCGGGCTGCTGGTGATGGACGTGCTGCGGCCCGGGGCCGGGGTGCACGCCAAGGTGCCCAAGGCCACCGGGACGGCCGCGGACTACATCAAGACCGGCCAGACCCAGACCGCCTGGCACTACCTGACCGACATGGTGCCGAACAGCCTCGTCGGCGCGTTCAGCACCGGCAGCGTGCTGCAGGTGCTGGTGATCGCGGTGCTGGTGGCGGTGGCCATCAAGCTGGTCGGCGCGCCGGCCGAGCCGGTGGCGCGCGGAATCGAGGTGATCGGCAAGGTCCTGTTCAAAGTGCTGGGGATCGTCATGTACGCCGCCCCGGTCGGCGCGTTCGGCGCGATGTCGTTCACCGTCGGCAAGTACGGCCTGCACACGCTGACCAGCCTGGGCAAGCTGATCGCGATCTTCTACGGCACCTCGGCGCTGTTCGTCGTGGTGGTGCTCGGCGCGGTCGCGGCGACCCAGCACGTCAACATCCTCAAGCTGGTCCGGTACATCGCGCCGGAGCTGCTGGTGGTGCTCGGCACCTCCTCCAGCGAGAGCGTGCTGCCGCGGATCATGGACAAGATGGAGCAGGCCGGGGTGCGGCGGGACGTGGTCGGGCTGACCGTGCCGGCCGGGTACTCGTTCAACCTGGACGGCACCTGCATCTACCTGACGCTCGGCGCGCTCTACATCGCGCAGGCGCTGGACGTGCACCTGTCGTTCGCTCAGCAGGTGACGATCCTCGGCGTCCTGCTGCTGACCTCCAAGGGCGCGGCCGGCGTCACCGGCAGCGGGTTCATCGTGCTGGCCGCGACGCTGTCCACGGTCGGGACCATCCCGGTCGCCGGCATCATGCTGATCTTCGGGATCGACAAGTTCATGAGCGAGTGCAGAGCCCTGACAAACCTGTGCGGAACGGCCGTCGGCACCATCGTCATCGCGGGCTGGGAGGACGCTTTGGACCGCGAACGGCTCTCCGCGCAGCTCAACGGGGGTGGGGACGGGTCCCCGGAACCGGTTACAAGCGGCGTCGCAATCCCGGCATAACGGGGCAGAATCCCAGGGAAACCGCTGGTGAGGGCCTTGGGGGCGGTTGCCAACGGCGACGTCCCGGTGGCAGTCTTCGGGGTGTTCCGCACGGGGCTGGGGAAGCAGACGCTGACCGGCTGAGCGCCGCGTTCGATGCCGGGCGCGCAAGACTTAGGGGAGTGCCACAATGGCAGACATTAACGTTACATACGGCGAGATGCGCCAGGCCGCCGGCCAGCTGACCAACTTCGAGAACCAGGCCGGCGACGTTCTGAAGCAGGCGCAGGCCATGATCACCAACCTGGTGAACGGCGGCTTCGTCACCGCTCAGGCGTCGAAGGCGTTCGACGAGTCCTACGGCAACTTCACCAAGGGCGCCACGCAGATGCTCAGCGGCATGACCGGCATGTGCGACTACCTGAAGCAGGCTGCCGACCAGATGGAGCACATGGACACCTCGCTGGCCAACGCCATCAAGGGCAAGTAAGGGATCACCGCCGGGCCCGCGCCGCGGGCCGCGAATCCCCGAAGGGGCCTCTCCGTTCCGGGAGGGGCCCCTTCGCCGCCTGAGACCAGGAAGCCGGAGCTGTGACATCACCGACCGAACCCCCGAGCGCGGGTTCCCCCGCAGCCGTCGACGGGCCCGGCGCGCCCGCCGACGAGGAAACCGGGGCGCAGGCGCCGCCCCGCGACTACCGCCTGATGATCCCCTCGCAAGGCTGGACCCGCATCGCGCTGGACCCCGAGGTGTGGCCGCGCCGGATCCAGGTCATGGTCGACAAGAAGTTCCGCGGGATCGACAACGCGCCGCACCTGAAGGCGGAGATGCGGGGCGACCTGGAGCGGCGCTGCCAGGAGGCTTGGGAGAAGGGCGGGATCGAGCTGTATCTGGGCTCGATGGACGTCGTCGGGGTGCCGGTGTCCGCCAGCCTGCTGGTGACGCTGATCCCGCGTCCGGCCGGGCAGGCGCGCGCGACGCTGGAGCAGATGGCGCTGGGGCTGGCCGCCGAGGGGCGTGACGCCCGGGTCACCGAGCTGCCGGCGGGCAAGGCGCTGGTGCAGACCTATAAGACCCCGCCGCGGCCGGGTTACGGCAGCACGTTCCCGGACACGCACCACGACGTGCTCTTCGACGTGCCGCACACCGCCTCGCAGCTGTTGCTCTCGTTCAGCACCCCGGTGGAGCCGCTGGCCGAGGCGATGGTCGAGCTCTTCGAGTCGATGGCGCTGTCGTTCGTGTGGAAGGGCTGAGACGTGGCGGCACGCGGTGACTTCACGATCACGATGGACCGTCCGGAGATCGCGATCCGGCTGCCGGTCAACGAGGACGGCGACCTGAGGGCGTGGGCGGAGAGCACCTCGCGCGCGCGTCAGGGTTTTGACGCCGAGGACGAGGACGTCGAGCTGTTCGCGGCCGAGATCCTGGCCGCCGCGGCGGACTCCTCCACGCGCGACGTGGCCATGGCCTATCTGCTGCCGGACGACGTCCTGCCGGTGGAGATGGCGCGGATCGAGGTCGTGGACGTCAATCCGGACGAGGAGATCCCCGAGGTCACCCTGGAGTGGCTGGAGCGGATCTACAGCGACCCCGGGCTGGAGCTGACGGCGCCGGTGGACGTCTGGCGCGGCGTGCTGCCGGCCGGCCCCGCGGTCCGGGTGGTCCGCCAGGTGATCGGGGACGTCGACGAGTTCGGGGACGGCAAGCTGCTGCACAGCGTGGTCTACGCCGTGCGGCCGCCGCAGACGGACTTCGCGGTCGTGCTGTCGGTGACCTGGTCGGCCGTCCTGCTGGGCGAGGAACTGCTGGAGATGTCCGACGCGCTGGCGCAGACGCTGCAGGTGCTCCCGGCTCGCTGAGGCGGATTCTCGTCGGAGCCGCACACGAGCCGCACACGAGCCGCACACGAGCCGCACACGCCAGCACCGCACACAAAGCCGCACAGACAACGGGAAGGGGGAGGTCTGATGGCCGACCACATCAAGATCAACACCGGGGAGCTCGCGAACATCGGCGACGCGCTGGGCAAGCTGGTCGATCAGTTCCAGAACTCGGGGAACATCGTCCACCACTACGCCGGCGACCTGGGTTCGGGCCGCATGGCCGACACGCTGGACCAGTTCGCGTCCAACTGGGACGTGCACAAGAAGAGCCTGCTGTCCAACCTGCAGCACCTGCAGAGTGCCGCGTCCGAGGGCGCGAAGAGCTGGGACGGGCTGGACGCGGACCTGGCCAAGGCGCTGACCGACCCACCGAAGAAGGGCTGAGGGGCGTGGCGATCGACTGGGACCACGAGGTCTACAACTCCGGCGACAACATCCCCGGAGACCCGGGCCAGGTCGCGGGGCTGGGCAAGAACTACCGCGACACCGCCGACGCGATCCGGCAGCAGGCCGCGAACCTGCGCAACCTGGTGAACGGCCAGGGCTGGGACTCCGACTCCGGCCGTGAGTTCCAGAACATGGTCGGCGACACCGCGGGCAAGCTGGACAAGGCCTTCGGCCGCTACGACGCGGCGGCCGGCGCGCTGGGCACGGACCAGGGCTCGCTGGGCAACTGGGCCGGCTCGCTGGCGCACGCGCAGGACCTGGCCAAGGCCGCGATCAACAAGGGGCGCGAGGCCCAGGCCAACAGCCGCAGCGCGCAGGGCCAGATCGACGCGCACACCCAGGCGCAGGCCAAGCAGCCCCCGCCGCCGCCCGGGACCCCGCCGCCGACCGGCCCGGACCCGGTGCTGACGAAGCTGAACGGCCAGAAGGCCGGCTTCGACGGCGACCTGGCGCAGGCCGAGAAGGACCTGCAGGCCGCCCGCGACTTCCGCGACAGCCAGGCGAACAAGTTCGCCGACGCCATCGTGAACGCCTACAACCACGACGGTCTCAAAGACGGGTTCTGGGACAAGGTCGGCGACATCGCCAGCGACGTCCTGCACGGCATCGAGGACTTCGCGCAGGTCGTCGGACACTGGGCCGGCGCGATCGCCGGCGTCCTGGGCGTCCTGGCGCTGGCGCTGAGCTGGGTGCCGGTCGTCGGCGAGATCCTGGGCGCGGCGGCGGCGATCGCCTCGGTGGTGGCGCTGGGCTGCGACGTGATCAACGCGCTGGACGGCAGAGGCACGTGGCTGGACGTCGGCATCGACGTCCTCGGCGTGCTGTCCGGCGGTGCGGGGCGGCTGCTGGGGAACGTGGCCAAGGGCTCGAAGTTCTTCGAGGTGCTCAACGGCCTCAAGGGCGTGCGGGGCGTGTCCAAGGCGATGCGCTTCGCCCGGGCCGGCGAGGCCGCGGGCATCACCGGCGGCAAGGCGGCCAAGCTGGCCACCGCGAACAAGCTGCTGGCCTCGCTCCCGGAGAGCGGCGTGGGGCGGTATGTGGCCATGGGTAAGACCGCGCTCAGCCCGAAGGCTTACTGGGCCGGTATGAAGGACGGCGCGGACATGTTCAAGGACCTTGGGTTCAAGGGCGCGCTGCGGGCTGGTGTCCACGACTACCCGACGTCGCTGATGACCACCGGCGGCAAGGCTCGGTATTGGGCGTGGAGTACAGTGCCTTTGGCTGCGGGTTGGGCGAACATGAGTAGTTTGACCAATCAGCCCGGGTACAACGACACGAGTCCGTTGACCAATGCCAGTAGCTGGGATGGGCTTGGCGCGGTCAAGGCGAATACGCGCTTGGGGGCGAACGGGATTCCGTTTGTTAATGGGCACTGGACTCCGCAGAGCTGATCCGGGGGTCGAGTAGCGGGTTCGAGTAGCGGGTTCGAGTACCGGGTTCGAGTACCGGGTCCGAGTAGCGGGGTCGAGTAGCGGGGTCGAGTAGCGGGTCCGGTACTCCGAGTACGTCGAGAAGTCCCGGGATGTCAGGCAGTTCGAGCACGTCGATGAGGTCGAGAAGGATGAGGGCATGAGCAGGGTGGTCAACCCGACCCGGCCGGCGGCCACGACCGCCGAGGTCCGGCAGCGGCTGAAGAACCTCGGCGGAGCCAAGCGGGAGCGCCTCGAGGACTGGGGATACCCGATCGCGAAGCTCGACGAGTGGGCCGCCCGCGGCGACGCGCAGGCCGACGAGGTCGACGCCCTGCTCGCCATCATCCTCAACCGCGCGGACTACACGCATGATGACGCTGATGTGGCGGCGGCGGAGAAGATCGGGAAGAAGCTCGGCGCGCTCATGACGCCGCACGCTTACCTCGTGTCGCAGCACAAGGCGGAGGAGAAGCGGGCGTACAACATCCGGCCGGGGGCGATTCCGGGGGAGACGGAGGTTTCGGGCAAGTCGCTTTGGTTGATTTTGGGCGGGGTGTTCGTGCTTATCGTTGTCGGTGGGGTGATTGTGGCGGCTGTGCGCTGAGGTTGGTTTGTGGTGGTGGTGGTTGGCGGTCGGCGGCCCGGGGCTACGGCGGAAGCTGGGTTCCGGGTCGTTTTGTTGGGTTTGTTTGGTTTGTGGTTTACAGGTGATTTTTATGGCTTCGCTAATGGTTGGATGGCCTCGCAGGGGACGCAGTTCGGTTGAGCCTCGCATGCCGCGCTGGCGGCCGGCGGTTTTCGCGTACACGACCGCGCACTGGTCCAAGTCTGTGCATGGCGGGTTGGCGGGTGGCGGTTTTCGCGGGCAAGACCGCGCATGAGTCCGAGTCACTGCGCACGCGTCATGTGGGCGGCTGTCTGCCGCGTTTGGTGGGCACCTTGAGGCCTCTGGCGGGCCTCCTCGACGAGGGGGCGACCCGCGCGACCTGCTTGATGCCGCCGGCCCGTGACTGTTCGGCTTTCTATCCGCTGTTGCCTGCGTCGCGCTGCCCGGTGGCGGTGCTGCTTGTGGTCGCCGGGTTCTGGGTCCCTCGCCGCGTCATCGCCGTAAACGGAACCAGCCCGGTTTGGCGGAATCAAGCCGCATCACAGCTGCTGTGGTCCAGCTCCGTCCGGCTTGACACCGCCAAACCGGGCAGGTTGGCTGCGCCCGCTGACGCGGCGAGGGACCCAGAACCAACACCCCGCATGGTCCTTCGGACCCAGCCACCGTGTCGTGCGGTCGGTCTTGCCGGTCCGGTTGCAAGCCGGGTTGCGTGTCGGGCGCTCGCTTAGCTTCTCCATCGCAGCAACGAAGCGGCCCGGGACCGCGGTGAAAACCGCGCGCCCCGGGCCGTTGGCGTCAGGTGCTAGCCGAGGCTCTTCGTGTAGCCCACGCAGGCTGCGTAGTCCGGCAGCAGGCCGCTGTCTTTCGCCTCCGCCAGGGATGGCGACTTCAGGTCCCGCTCCGACAGTTGCGGGACTTCGGCGGGCCAGTCGATGCCGAGTTCTGCGTCCAGGGGGTGGATGCCGTGCTCGTGGCCGGGGTTGTAGGTGGCTGAGCAGAGGTAGGTCAGGGTTGCGTCGTCGGTGAGGGCGCAGAAGCCGTGGCCGAGGCCTTCGGAGATGTACACCGCCTTGCGGTTGGCGTCGCTGAGTTCGACGCCCTGCCACTGGCCGAAGGTTGGGGAGCCGACGCGGATGTCGACGATCACGTCCAGGACTGCGCCGCGGGTGCACATGATGTACTTCGCCTGGCCTGGGGGGACGTCTGCGAAGTGGATGCCGCGGACGACGCCCGCCGCCGACACGGACAGGTTGCCCTGCCTCAGGTCCAGGGGGTGGCCTACGGCTTCGGCCAGGTGGTCGAAGCGGTACCACTCGGTGAACAGGCCTCGGGGGTCGCCGTGGAGGCGGGGGGTGATCTCCCAGGCGCCTTCGATCGACAGGGGCGCGATGTCCATGCGGGGACGGTCCTTCGTGGTCGGTGGGACTGGTCGGTTCTAGAGTGCGGGGTCGAGGAGGTGCAGGAGGTATTCGCCGTAGCCGCTCTTGCGGAGCGGTTCGGCCAGGGCGGCGAGTTGGGCGTCGTTGATGAAGCCGGAGCGCCACGCCACTTCCTCTATGCAGCCGACCTTGTAGCCCTGTCGCTGTTCTATGACGCGGACGTATTCGGCGGCCTGCACCAGGGAGTCGAAGGTGCCGGTGTCGAGCCAGGCGGTGCCCCGCTCCAGGACCTGCACCTGCAGCTGGTCGCGGTTCAGGTACTCGACGTTGACGCCGGTGATCTCCAGCTCGCCGCGGGCGCTGGGCTTGAGGTTCTTGGCGATCTCCACGACCTGGTTGTCGTAGAAGTACAGGCCCGGGATGGCGAAGCGGGACTTGGGCTTCTCCGGCTTCTCCTCGATGGAGACCGCGCGGCCGGCGTCGTCGAACTCGACCACGCCGTACTCCTGCGGGTTGGCCACCTGGTAGGCGAAGACCACGCCGCCGGCCGGCTGGGTGAGGGTGCGGAGCTGCCGGCCCAGGCCTGCGCCGTGGAAGATGTTGTCGCCGAGGACGAGGGCGACCGACTCGTCGCCGATGAACTCCTCGCCGAGGATGAAGGCCTGCGCCAGGCCGTCCGGCCTTTCCTGCGCGATGTACTTGAGGTCCAGGCCCCACTGGGAGCCGTCGCCGAGCAGCCGCTGGAACTGCGCCTGGTCCTCGGGCGTGGTGATGACGAGGATCTCGTAGATGCCGCCCATCACCAGCGTGGACAACGGGTAGTACACCATGGGCTTGTCGAAGACGGGCATGAGCTGCTTGGAGACGCCCTTGGTGATCGGCCACAGTCGTGAACCGGTCCCGCCGGCTAGGATGATGCCTCGCATGCCGGGCAGTCTAACCGGGTCTTCGAAAGCATCACTTCGGATCCACCACCGGGGGGAAGTATTCCCACGGGCCCGGTAGCATCGCGCAGGTGAGGATTCTAGTGACCGGCGGCGCCGGGTTCATCGGCTCAGAGTATGTCCGTCAGCTCCTGTCCCGTCCCGGTTCGCCGGATTCGGTCACAGTGCTGGACGCGCTGACCTATTCGGGGGTCGAGGCGAATCTCGAGCCGGTGCGCGACAATCCGGGCTTCAGCTTCCGGCACGGTGACATCCGGGACGCCGAGGTCGTCGACGAGGTGATGGCCGGGCACGACGCCGTCGTGCACTTCGCCGCCGAGTCGCACGTGGACCGCTCGATCCTGGGCGCCGGGCCGTTCGTGACCACGAACGTCGTGGGCACGCAGGTACTGCTGGACGCCGCGCGCAAGCACGACGTCGGCCGCTTCGTGCACGTCTCCACCGACGAGGTCTACGGCTCCATCGACGAGGGCTCCTGGACCGAGGAGTGGCCGCTGGCGCCGAACTCGGCGTACTCGGCCTCCAAGGCCGGCTCGGACCTGCTGGTGCTGGCCTACCACCGCACGCACAAGATGGACGTGGTGGTCACGCGCTGCTCCAACAACTACGGGCACTACCAGTTCCCGGAGAAGATGATCCCGCTGTCGGTCACCAACCTGATCGACGGCGGCACCGTCGCGCTCTACGGCGACGGCGCCAACATCCGCGACTGGCTGCACGTCTCCGACCACTGCCGCGGCATCGACCTGGCGCTGCGCCAGGGCCGGGCCGGCGAGGTCTACAACATCGGCGGCGGCACCGAGCTGACCAACAAGGAACTCGTGCAGCTGATGCTGGACGCCACCGGCACCGACTGGTCGTCGGTCCGCACCGTCGAGGACCGCAAGGGCCACGACCGCCGCTACTCGCTGTCGATCGAGAAGATCCGGCAGGAGCTCGGCTACGAGCCGCAGGTGCGGTTCGACGACGGCATCGCGCAGACCATCGACTGGTACAAGAACAACCGCGCGTGGTGGGAGCCGCTGAAGGTGAAGGCCGGCCTGGAGACCTCCGGGGGCGCGGCGAAATGAGCCGCCCGGTCGTGATCGTGCCGGGGCGCCAGGCGCCGCGACGGTGGCTGGTGACCGGTGCCGCCGGGATGCTCGGCGCGGATCTGGTGGCGCTGCTCAGGGCCGACCCGGCCGCCACCGTCACCGCGCTGACCCGGGCCGAGCTCGACGTCACCGACGCCGCGGCGGTCGCCGCCGCGGTGGACGGCCACGACGTGGTGGTGAACACCGCGGCCTGGACGGACGTCGACGGCGCCGAGACCCACGAGGCCGAGGCCACCGCGGTCAACGGCGGCGCGGTCAGCACCCTGGCCACGGCCTGCGCGGCCACCGGGGCCCGGTTCCTCACGGTGTCGACCGACTACGTCTTCGACGGCAAGGGCGAGGAGCCCTACGACGAGTACGCCGCGACCGACCCGATCAACGCCTACGGCCGCTCGAAGCTGGTCGGCGAGCAGGCCGTGCTCGCGGTGCTGCCGGAGACCGGCTACATCGTCCGCACCGCCTGGCTCTACGGCGCGCACGGCGCCAACTTCGTGCGCACCATGCTCCGGCTGGCCGGCGAGCGCGAGACCCTGGACGTGGTCGACGACCAGGTCGGCCAGCCGACCTGGACCGGCGCCCTGGCCGGGCAGCTGATCGCGCTGGGGCAGGCGGACCGGGCCCCGGCCGGGATCTACCACGGCACGGCCTCCGGACAGACGAGCTGGTTCAGCCTGGCCCGCGCGGCGTTCGAGGAAGCGGGGCTGGACCCCGAGCGGGTGCGGCCGACGACCTCGGACAAGTTCGTCCGGCCCGCCGAGCGTCCGAAGTACAGCGTGCTCGGGCACGACCGCTGGGCCGAGGCCGGGCTTCCGCCCCTGGGGGACTGGCGCGAGATGCTGGCGTCCAGCGGCGTGGCGGCGCCTTCGCGGGCGGTCTGAGCAGGTCAGCAGTCGTGCGGTCCGGCAGTCGCCGGACCGCACTGGCATGTATCGGCTCACGTCGGCCCCCGTTGCGGCTCGCTCCCGGCTGGACCATTCGGCCGACCCGGAACCGGGCATCAGGCATCATCGGTCGGATAGTCGGACATAACGACCCCATGACCGACATGTATGACGGTGACGAGCGCGGACCCGGCAGGGCCGAGGAACTGCGCGACCGCGGCCCCGGCCGCGGCGAGGGGTTCCGCGACCGCGAGTTCGACCGCGCCGACCGCGCTGATCGGGTCGACGTCGAGAACCCGCTCCGGATGCTCGGGCAGGCCGCGTGGCAGGCGCTGATGGTGCTGGGCCTCGCGGCGATCGCGATCGGCGTGTGCGCGGTGGTCTGGCCCGGCCGCACGCTGCTGGTGCTCGGCGTGCTGTTCGGGATCTACCTGCTGATCAGCGGGGTCATGGAGATCATCGCGGCGTTCGGCGACCACATCAGCGCCGGCATGCGGGTGCTGAACGTGATCGTCGGCGCGGTGTCCATCCTGCTGGGCCTGTTCTGCTTCCGGAACTCGCTGCACAACTCGGTGCTGCTGCTCAGCCTGTGGATCGGCATCGGCTTCCTGATGTGGGGCATCGCGACCATCGCGACCAGCGCCTCGGCTCCGGCCGGGGTGCTCGGCCGGGGCTGGGGCCTGTTCGCCGGCTTCATGACCATGCTCGGCGGGATCATCATCATCTCCTGGCCCATCGGCTCCATCTTCACCCTGGCGGTCTTCACCGGGATCTGGCTGATCGCCGTCGGGCTGGTCGAGGTGATCCACGCGTTCACGCTGCGGGGCACCGTGCGGAAGGTGACGGGAACCGGGTCGGGAAGACACGCGACGGTCTAGGGTTTCGACGGTCCAGGGCTTCGACGGTCTAGGGTTTCGCGGCGGTCCAGGGCTTCTGCTCCGCGGCAGTCCAGGACTTTTCGCCGAACCGGCGTAGGCGCCCCACGATCGGAGTGGCGGCGCCTACAAACATATATCGTGCCGATTGGCATCGACTACCATCGAATCTCGTGCCCCCTCCCCGTGCCGCTCGCTCCGTGTTGAGCCGCCTGACCACGCCCGGCCCGCTGTTGGCGATCGGGCTCGGTGCGGCGACGGTGGGGGGTTCCCTGTGGATCGCGATAGCGAACCGCTCACTGGACGCCCACTCGGCGACGACACTTCTTTCCTTCTATTTCCTGGTCGGCACGATCGGCACCGGCGTCCTCGCGGGCCTGGAACAGGAGATGACCCGCACCGTCGCGCGCACCCACGCGGCGAACCGCCCGGTCGGAGCAGCCGTGCGCGGCCAGCTGCGGCAGGCCGCGGGCCTCGTCGCGGTGACCGGCGTGGTGCTGCTCGCGGCCTCGCCGCTGCTGCTTTCGCGCTGGCTCGGCCACAGCTGGACGCTGGAGCTGGCGCTGGCCGCGGGACTGGCCGCGACCTGGGCCTCGTTCCTGGTGCGCGGGGTGCTCGCAGGCTGCCAGGACTTCCGCTACTACAGCCTGACGCTGATCGTGCAGGGTGTCGCCACGATCGTGCCGAGCGCGATCCTGACCTCGTCCGGGCGCGGGCACCTGCTCGCGTACGCCTTCGTCTTCGCGCTCGCGCCGCTGGTCGCCGCCGTGAGCGGGCTGGCTTCGCCGGCGCTGCGCCGGTCCTGGCGCGCCGTCGGTGCTGTGGCTGTAGATGACGCCGACGCCGACGCCGACTCGGCCGCAGTGCTCTCCGTCCCGGACGATGCCGAAGAGCCCGGCGGCAGCGCCCGAGAGAAGCTGATCCTCCTCACGCTGGCCACCCTCCTGAGCCAGCTGCTGATCAACGCGGTCCCGCTGATCATCAGCTCCCGCCTGGATGCGGGCCACGCCAAGTCCCTCGACTCCGCGATGGGCATGTCCCGGCTGGCGCTGCTGTGCCTCTTCCCGCTCCAGGCGCCGCTGCTGCCGATGCTCGCGGCCGCCGCCGTGCGCGGCGACTTCCGCGAGGTGCGGCGCAAGACCGGCTTCCTGGTCGCGGCCTGCCTCGGCACCGGCGCGGCCGGTGTGGTCGTGGTGGCCGCGGCCGGGCCGTGGCTGCTCCGGCACTATTTCGCGGCGACCGACCCGCTCTCCCACCTCTTCCTTTCCGCCCTGGCGTTGAGCACGGCGTTCCTGATGACCGCGTTCGTTTTGCAGTCCGCGCAGGTCGCGCTGAACCGGCACCGCGTCGTGTTCGCCGCCTGGCTGGCGGGTCTGGGCGCGATGGCGCTGGTCTTCGTGCTGCCGCTGTCGCCGCTGGCCGCCGCCGGGTGGGCCGGGATCCTCGGCCCGCTCGCGGTGACCGTGATCGCGGCCGCCGATGTGATGTTCGTGACCCGCTCGCTGCCGACGGTGACCGGGCCCGGCGCCGAGCCGGCGCCGGCCGTCCCGGCCCCGGTCGAGGCGCCGCCGCCGGGGCCCGCGCACGACGCCGGCCAGGCCGCGCCGGTCGCCGAAGGAGTGCGCGGATGAGCGTTGTGCCCAGGCAGCGCGGCCGTCGGCGCCGCTGTCCCGGAATGGAACCAGGTAGACTGCCCGGGTTCACCCATCGGGATCAGCCGACTACCGACGCGCCGGGGCGCGGCACAGCGCGCCATCACTCCGGAAAGCGCCATCACTCCGGGAGTGGATCCGCATGAAACTGGCCATAATGACCGGTGTCGTGGCGCTCCTGCTGCTGGCACTGATCTTCGAACTGCTCCGGCGCCGCCAGCTGCGTGAGAAGTACGCGGTGCTGTGGCTGGTCGTCGGGCTCGTCACGCTCCCGCTGGGCTTCATCCCCTCCTCCCTGGACAACGTCTCCAGCTGGCTGGGCGTGGCCAGCGGCGCCAGCCTCGTGCTGTTCCTGGCCGTGGTCTTCCTGCTGATCGTGTGCATCCACCTGAGCTGGGAGGCCTCCCGGCTGGAGGACGAGACCCGGTCGCTGGCCGAGGAGGTCGCGCTGATCCGGGCCGACCTGCGCGACCTGAAGGACCGGCAGGCCGACCTGGAGGCCGAGCTCGAACAGGCCCGGGCGGCCCGGGCCAACGGCGCGAACGGCGCGAACGGCACCAACGGGCACACCGTCGGGATCGTCACCCAACGGGACGGGAAGGCGGTCCTCGGTGAACGCTGACCAACGCGTCCTCATCATCATCCCGGCGTGGAACGAGGCCGCGTCGATAGCCGACGTCATCGCCGAGGTGCGCGACGAGCTCCCGGCCTACGACGTCCTCGTGGTCAACGACGGCTCCACCGACGACACCGAGCGCATGGCCCTGGCCTCCGGCGCCCGCGTGGTCTCGCTGCCCTACAACCTCGGCGTCGGCGGCGCCATGCGCCTGGGCTACCGCTACGCCGACGAGAACGACTACGACGTGGCGATCCAGCTCGACGCCGACGGCCAGCACGACCCGCGCTACGTCCCCAAGCTCATCGACGGCCTCGGCGAGGCCCACCTGGTGCTCGGCGCGCGCTTCGCCGGCGAGGGCGACTACCAGGTGCGCGGACCGCGGCGCTGGGCCATGAGCCTGCTGTCCGGGGTCCTGTCCCGGATGGCGAAGACCCGGCTGGACGACACCACCTCGGGCTTCCGCGCCTGCGACCGCGAGATCATCAAGCTGTTCGCGCAGTGGTACCCGGTGGAGTACCTCGGCGACACCGTCGAGACCCTGGTCCGGGTGATCCGCCTGGGCCACCCGGTCAGCCAGGTGCCGGTGGCGATGCGGCCGCGCGCCGCCGGGACGCCCAGCAAGTCCCCGATCAAGGCGGCGGTCTACCTCGGACGCGCCATGATCACCTTGCTGCTGGCGATAAACCGCCGATGACCCAGCCCGCCCGACGCACCCGATCCCGAACCGTGAGGCATCCGAAGTCCCCATGACCACCATCGACATCATGCTCCCGTACTACGGCGACGTGGCCCTGATGCAGACCGCGGTGCGCAGCGTCATCGCGCAGTCCGACCCGGACTGGCGGCTGACGGTCGTCGACGACGGCAAGGAACCGGGCGTCCCGGAGTGGTTCGCGGCGCTCGGCGACCCGCGCGTGTCCTACCAGCGCAACGAGCAGAACCTGGGCGCCACCGGCAACTACAAGAAGTGCCTGGGCCTGGTCGAGGCCGAGTACATGGTGATGATGGGCACCGACGACGTGATGCTGCCCGGCTACGTCGCCGAGATCCGCCGGATCGTCAAGGAACATCCCGGGGTCGGCGTCATCCAGCCCGGCGTGCAGGTCATCGACGGCGCGGGACGGGTCGTGAACACTCTCGCCGACCAGGTCAAGGGCCGCATCTACCTGCCGCGCTTCACCGGCACCACGCTGATGGGCGGCGAGGAGCTGGCGGCGAGCCTGCTGCGCGGCTGCTGGTTCTACTTCCCGTCGCTGTGCTGGCGCTCCGCGGCGATCAAGGGTGCCAGCTTCCGCGACGACCTGGACATCATCCAGGACCTGGCGCTGGTCATCGACCTGATCGAGGCCGGCGAGACGATGGCGCTGTCCGACGAGCTGGTCTTCCAGTACCGGCGGCACGCGGCCAGCTACAGCGCCGCAGAGGCGATGGCGGGCAAGCGGTTCGCCGAGGCGCGGCGCTACTTCGTCGGCGCCTCCGCGCAGATGAACGCGCTGGGCTGGCCGAAGGCCGCGAAGGCGGCGCGCCGGTACACGGCCTCGCGGCTGCACGCCGTCACGCTGCTGCCTTCGGCGCTCAAGGCGCGGTCGGTCCCGGGCGTGAAGAACCTGGCCCGGCACGCGTTCCTGCCGGCGCCCCGGCCCGAGCAGACGCCGGTGCGAGTGGAGCAGAAACGATGACGGAGCCTGTGAAAGTCGCGGTTCTCGGCGGGACCGGATTCGTCGGCAAGGCGGTCAGCAGTGCGCTGATGGAGCGCGGCCACGAGGTGGTCGCCATCGCGCGCACGCCGCGGCCGGTCGCCGAGGGCGCGTCGTTCGTGCCGCTGGATCTGGCGGCCGCCGGTCGGGACCAGCTCGCCGCGACGTTGCGCGCGCAGGGCGTCGGGGCCGTGGTGAACGCCGCCGGCGGCATGTGGGGCCTGACCGAGGAGCAGATGGTCGACGCCAACGTCACGTTGGTCGCGCACCTGCTGGCCGCGGTCGAGACGCTGCCCACGCGGGTGCGGGTGGTGCAGCTGGGCAGCGTGCACGAGTACGGCCTGGCGCCGCTCGGCACGTCGATGATCGAGGCCTATGTGCCCGAACCCGTGACGGCGTACGGGAAACTCAAGCTGGAGTGCTCGAACCTGGTGCTCGAAGCGGCGGCGCGCGGCGCGGCCGACGGCGTGGTGCTGCGGGTCGGGAACGTGGTCGGCGCGGGGCAGCCGGGGCACAGCCTGCTCGGTGTGGTGGCCGCGAAACTGCTGGAGGCGCGCAGCCACGGGCAGGCCGAGCTCACGCTGGGCGCGCTGGTCTCGCTGCGCGACTTCCTGTCGCTGACCGACGCGGCCGAGGCGGTGGCGACGGCGGTGACCGTCCCCGGCGCGGTCGGCGAGGTGGTCAACATCGGTACCGGGCACGCGCACAACGCGCGGCAGCTGGTCAATATGCTGATCGACGCCAGCGGCGTGCCGACGACGCTGACCGAGGCCCCGGCGCCGGGGCCGGAGACCGACTGGCAGCAGATGGGGATCGAGAAGGCGGCCGCGCTGCTCGGATGGACGCCGCGGCGGTCCCTGGCCGAGGCGATCGCGGAGCTGTGGGCGGCGGCGGTCGCGGAGGCGGATGCGGCGGTGGCGGTGGCGGAGGCGGCGGTCGCCGAGACGGATGTGGACACGGGTCGATAGGCGTGGGGGAGCAGACGAGCGCGGTGTCGGGTGCTGCGTGGGGGCGCGGCGACGGCGACCGGGGCGGTGACGGGGTCGGTGGCACGGCCAGCGGCGAGGCCAGCGACGCGGCCGCGATCCCCTACGGCGTGCGCCTTCCGTCCTGGACTCGCAAGGGTTACCGCGGCACGCTCGCCGAGGTGTTCTCCGGCCGTGAAAACGGTGTCGGCTTTCTGCGTTTCTCCCTGGCCATGTCGGTCGTCATCACGCACAGCGGAATACTCGGCTTCGATCGCGGGGACCTGTTCGGCGGCGTGTTCCGTAACCAGCAGGCGGTCGGGGGCTTGGCGGTCGCCGGGTTCTTCGTGCTGTCGGGGATGCTCATCACGCGCAGTGCGCGGCGTACCGGCTTCCTGCGTTACTGCTGGCATCGTGCGCTGCGTATCTTTCCGGCGTTGTGGGTGTGTCTGATCGTGACCGCGTTCGTGGTGGCGCCGTTGATCACGCTGCATGAGCGGGGTTCGCTGAACGGCTTCTGGACGGAGACCGGCGGGGGCGGCGGTCCCTTTGGCTACGTCCACCTCAACATGTGGACCGGTATCCGTCAGAGCGGCATCCACAATCTGCTCGTCAGCACCACGTGGTGGGGTCGGGTGACCAAGACCAGCGTCTTCGACGGTGCTCTGTGGTCGCTGGTCTACGAGATGCTCTGCTACCTGATCGTGGGTTCCCTGCTGGTTAGTGGAGTCCTGCGGAACGCGCGTCGGCTGATGCCGATCATGGCGGCGGTGCTGTACGTGCGCATCGTCCTGGACTTCCGGCTGGCCTCCGGCTGGGCCGGTGGCGAGGTGGCCCAGTACCAGCGGTTCGACGCCAACTGGTTCGGGACCATCGACCTGCACTGGGTCGTGTATCTCGGCTTCCTGTTCTTCGCCGCCGGCTCGCTGGAGCTGTACCGGGAGCGGGTCCCGATCCACGACGGGCTCGGGCTGGCCGCCCTGGCGCTCAGCCTGGGTTCGCTGCTGCTCGGCGGGTGGTTCGTGATCGGCTATCCGGCCTTCGTCTACCTGATGGTGTGGGCGGCCTGTCGGCTGCCGCGGTGGACGCATTGGGTGGGGCGCAAGAACGACTACTCCTATGGCATCTACATTTACGGCCTGGTCGGGCAGCAGGTCCTGGCGAGCCTGGGATGGAACCGCTGGGGGTACTGGCCCTACCTCGCCATGGCGGTGGCGGCGGCCTGGACCGCGGCCTTCCTGTCCTGGCACCTGGTCGAGAAGCACTTTCTCAAGCTGAAGAACTGGACCCCGCGGTATCCGGCCCGCTGGTTGCGGACGCTGCGACGGCGTTATGTGCCGGTGCCGGCCGCACGCTCTGAATCCGGGGCTGGGACCGGGACCCTCCACCCCGGCGCTGACAACCCCGGCGCCATCGGCGTACCGGCCCCGACGCCGGCCCCAACCCCGACTCCGACCCCGACCCCGACGCCCGTCGCCTGAGAGGACACGTCGTGAGAATCGCCGCCGTCGTGACGGCTTACCACCCGGACGAGCGTCTGCTCGCCGTGGTCGACTCCGTGCAGGAGTCCTGCGCCGAGATCGTGGTCGTGGACAACACGCCCGACGGGGCGCCCTCCGCCGCGGACAAGATCGCCGCTGCCGACACGCTCACGGTTCTGCGCCCCGGCGTGAACCGCGGTCTGGCGCACGCCCTGAACCTCGGGGTCTCGCGTCTGTCCCGGGGCGCCGAGGCGGTGATCTTCCTGGACCAGGACTCGGTGCTGGACCCCGACGTGATCCCGCGGCTGGCGGAACACCTCGCGGATCCGACCGTCGGCATCGCGACACCGGCGCCCTGGGACGTCGTGCACGAGCGCTTCTACGAGACCTTCTCCGGTCGGCACGAAGACGTGTCGGAGCGCGCCATCTCCATCACCTCGGGCATGCTGATCCGCCGCACGCTCCTGGAACGCGTCGGCGAATTCCGCGAGGACTTCTTCGTCGACTACGCCGATCTCGAGTACTCCCTCCGCGTCCGCCGCACCGGCGCCCGCATCATCCAGGACAAGCGGCTGAAGCTTCCGCACTCCATCGGCGAACGCCGCACCCACGCCTTCCTCGGCATGCGCGTGGCGGTTACGCACAAGGCGCCCTGGCGTGATTACTGGCAGCTGCGGAACGGTCTGATCACCATTCGGGAGCAGGGGAGGTTCTCCCCGGCTTGGGCGGTTACGGCGGCGCTGTACCTGGGCCGCGCCGCGGTGCAGGCGGTGGCGTTCGAGGACGACCGCCGGGCGCATGCCGGGGCGGTGCTGCGGGGGGCGCGGGATGCGGTGACGCGGAAGTACAGCGTGCGGTACTTGCCGGAGGGGGCGGAGTTGACGAGGGTGACGACGTTGACGCGGGGTGCGGGTG
>NZ_JAACYW010000101.1 GCF_015356825.1 Catenulispora rubra
CCCCCGCACCGCCTTCATCTTCCCCGGCCAAGGCCCCCAACACCACCACATGACCCTCCACCTCTACAACACCAACCCCACCTACCACCAAGCCCTCAACAACGCCTCCGACGCCCTCCACCCCCACACCACATTCCACATCCCCGACCTCCTCAACAACCCCCAACCCCACCACCTCACCCACGCCCACATCGTCCAACCCATGCTCTACGCCACCAACACCGCCCTCGCCACCCTCTGGCAACACCACGGCATCCACCCCCACACCACCCTCGGCCACTCCCAAGGCGAAATCGCCGCAGCCACCTGCGCCGGCTGGCTCACCCTCCAAGACGGCGCCACCATCACCGCCCTCCGCTCCCAAGCCATCACCGACACCCTCGCCAACACCGGCACCATGGCCGCAATCACCCTCCCCCCCGACAAAACCCAAAAACTACTGGTCCACCACCCCAACACCACCATCGCCGCCTACAACAGCCCCACCAACACCATCATCACCGGACCACAAACAGACATCACCACCATCATCGAACACTGCACCAACCACGGCATCCACGCCAAAACCATCCCCGTCAACTACCCCAGCCACCACCCCACCACCGACGCCCTACACCACCGCCTCACCCACGACCTGAAAGGAATCAGACCCCAACAAGGCCACACCCCACTCCACTCCACCCTCACCGGACAACCCATCACCCACCCCGACCAACTCGGACCCGAATACTGGTTCAACAACCTCCGCCACCCCGTCCAACTCCAAACCACCATCCAACAACTCGCCCAATCAGGCCACACCCACTTCATCGAAATCAGCCCCCACCCCGTCCTCACCACAGCACTCGAAGACACCCTCACCAACCACCCCAACACCCACACCCACCACACCCTCCGACGCGACCACCACCACTACCACCACTACCTCCACACCCTCACCCACACCCACACCACCGGACTCACCCCCACCTGGCCCCAAACCACCACCGCCGACACACCACCCCAACACACCAACCTCCCCACCTACCCCTTCCAACACCAACACCACTGGCTACCGGCGGCCAAGAAGACCGCGAGCAGGCCCGAGGACCTGGGCCTGACCACGACGGCGCACCCGCTGCTGACCGCCCGCGCCGACACCCCCGAGGGCGCTGTCCACTACACCGGGCGGATCGCGCCGGACCAGCCCGGCTGGATCCCCGACCACGCCATCGGCGACACCCCGGTCCTGCCCGGCGCGGCCGTCCTGGACCTGGCACTGACCTGCGTCGCAGAACACGGACACAGCCACCTCGACGAGCTCACCCTGCACGCGCCGATCACCGTCACCCGGGCCACCCAGCTGCACCTCACCCTCAGCGCACCGGACCCCGACGGGCAGCGCACGCTCACCGTCCACGCCCGGCAGGACGACGACCAGCCGTGGACGCTGCACGCGACAGCCGCCACCGGTCCCGGAGACGCCGACACCGGCACGGCCCACACCGCCACCGACGTCCACCCCGAGCTGAATCAGCACCCGGACATCGACCCGACCTGGCAGCCGATCGACCTCGACCAGCTCTATCCGACCCTCGCCGCCCGCGGCTACCACTACGGCCCCGCGTTCCAGGCGGTCACGGAAGCCCACGTCAACCCGGCGACCGGACAGACCCACACCCGCAACCGGCTCGCCGAGGGCCAGAGCCACACCGGCCACAGCCTCCACCCCACCCTCCTGGACGCCGCGTTCCACCCGCAGGCCATGCCGGGCTCCGACGACCCCGCGCAGATCCTGCTGCCCTACAGCTACACCGGCGTCGCCTTGCACGGCCGCCCGGGCGCCGCACTGCGCACCACCATCAGCCCCGGCTCGGCAGAGAACACCCTGGCCCTGAGCGCCACCGACGCGCACGACGCCCCGGCGCTGACGATCCAGGCCATCCACCTGCGGCCCACCGCCGTACACCAACTGACCGCCGCACCGCCGCTGCTCCATCTCACGTGGACCCCGGCGGAGGCCGGTACCGGTACGGGTGACGCTTCGGGCAGCGAGGACTGGGCCGCTGTCGGCGACAGCGCACTGGCCTGCGTATCCTCGCAGTATCCGGATCTCAACAGCCTGATCGCGGACGGCGAGGCGGCACCCGGAGTCCTGATCCACGTCATCGAAACCCGGCCCGAGGACGACCCGGACAGCGACACCCAGACCCACCTGGACCGCCTCCACCAGGCCACCACCGACCAGCTGACGCTGCTCACCGAGTTCCTGACGAACGAACGACTCCAGCAGACCCACCTGCTCGTCACCACCCGCCACGCCACCACCGCCGCCGGCACCCCCAACCCGATCCACGCAGCCATCTGGGCCCTCACCGGCACCGCACAGAACGAGCACCCCGACCGCATCACACTGCTCGACACCGACACACCCGACGCCGCCGTCATCAACAGTGTTCTGACATCAGGGCACGCACAGACGGCATGGTACGGGCAGCAACTCCTCACCCCCGGACTCGAACGGGTACCGGACGACGCCCTCGAGCCCCCGGACACCCTGTACTGGCGCCTGGAGAGCACGGCTCGCGGCACCTTGGACAACCTCGTCCTGGCACCGAACCCCGACGCGGCCCGGCCCCTGGACCCCGGCGAGGTCCGGGTCCGCCTGCAGGCCGCGGGGTTGAACTTCCGCGACGTCCTGGTGAACCTCGACATGGTCACCGGCCCGATGACCAGCGAGGCGGCCGGCGTGGTCGTGCAGGCCGCCGACGACGTCACCGCTTTCGCCCCCGGCGACCAGGTGATGGGGTTGTTCGCCTCGGGCCTCGGGCCGTTCGCCGTGACCGACCACAGGGCGCTGGCGAAGTTCCCGTCCTCGTGGACCGCCGCACAGGCGGCGGCCAGTCCGGTCGGCTATCTGACGGCGTATCACTGCCTGCACGACCTGGCCGGCCTCGGCGCCGGGGAGAGCGTCCTGATCCACACCGCCACCGGCGCGGTCGGGCACGCCGCCGTGCACATCGCGCACCATCTGGGCGCCACCGTCTACGCGACGGCGCATCCCGACAAGTGGCCCGCGCTGCTCGCGCTCGGCATCCCGAGGGAGCGGATCTCCTCGTCCCGGAATCTCGACTACGAGGCCGCGTTCGGCGCGGACACCGGTGGCCGGGGCATCGACGTGGTGCTCAACTCGCTGGCCGGCGAACACACCGACGCCTCGCTGCGGCTGCTGGCCCCGGGCGGGCGGTTCGTCGAGATGGGGCGGACGGACCTGCGCGATCCCGAGGCCGTCCAGGCCGCGCATCCCGGCATCGTCTACCAGCCCTACGACCTCACCAAGGTCGGGTACGACGAGATCGCCGCGACCCTCGCCGAGATGGCGCCGATGTTCCAGTCCGGGGCCTTCCTGCCGCCGCCCACGACGTCGCACGACATGCGTCGCGCCCCCGCCGCTCTCAGGGAGCTGTCACAGGCCCGGCACATCGGGAAGATCGTGCTGAGCATCGAGGCGGGCTTCGATCCGGCCGGGACGGTCCTGATCACCGGCGGGACCGGGATCGTGGCCGGGCACATCGCCGCGCGGCTCGTCGACCGGCACAAAGTCAGGCATCTGATTCTCGCCAGCCGACAAGGACCCGCGCACCCCGACGCCGAGCAGATCGTCGAAAGCCTCAGGACCCTGGGCGCCGAGCCCACGATGATCGCCTGCGACACCGCCGACCCCGATCAGCTGGCGACGCTCCTGAAGGCCGTCGACCCGGCGCATCCGCTCACCGGTGTCGTGCACGCCGCCGGCACGCTGCACGACGCACCGGTCACCGACCAGACCGCGCAGAGCCTGGCCGCCGTGCTGCGCCCGAAGGCTGACACGGCGGCCTGGTTGCACCGGCTCACCGCGGACGCGCCGCTGACCCAGTTCATCGTGACGTCGTCCATCGCCGCCACCCTAGGTGCCCCCGGCCAGGCGAACTACGCCGCCGCCAACGCCTACCTCGACGCGCTGGCGCACCACCGGCGTGCCCACCACCGGCCGGCCACCGCGATCGCGTACGGGCTCTGGCACGACCCGACGCCGCTCACCGCACACCTGACGGCCACCGACCACCAGCGCATGGCGACCACCGGACTGACCACCCTCACCACCGGCCACGCCCTGCAGCTGCTGGACCAGGCCCTGGCGGACGGCCGTGCGCACCTGGTCGCCACCGGCCTGAACAACCGCGCCGCCCACCCGCACCCGCTGCTTCCCCAAGCCCGGCAGCAGCACGCCGTCAAGCCCGCCGACGGCCGGGGCCCGCAGGAGCTGGCCGCGACGCTGGCCCGGCAGAGCACGCCCGAGCAGATCGGCACCCTGACATACCTGGTGCAGCAGCACGCGGCCGCCGTCCTGGCGCACGCGACGCCGAAGGCGATCGACGCCTCCGTGACGTTCAAGGACCTCGGCTTCGACTCGCTCACCGCCGTCGAGCTGCGCAACCGCCTGAAGACCGCGACCGGCGCCCGGCTGACCAGCACCCTGGTCTTCGACCACCCGACAGCCGGCGCCCTGGCCGAGCACCTGCGCTCGCTGCTCGCGCCCGAACACGCCCCGGCTCCGGGAGCCGACGTGCTGGCCGCGCTGGACCGGCTCGAAAGCACGCTGAGCGCGGCGGAGCTGAGCGACGAGCCGCTGCGCGGCGTCGTGCGAGCCCGGCTGCGAGCGCTGGCCCAGTTGGCCGACCGCACCGGACCGGTCGCCGACGACGCCATCAGCACCCTGAAGTCGGCCAGCGCCGAGGAGGTCTTCGACCTCATCGAGAAGCTCGGCACCACATCCGTCAGCAGCCCTCGATGATTGGCCCTTCCACGATGCCGAACCCCGAAGAACCGAATTCGCGGACAGTCAGCCCGCCGGCGCCCGGCTCCCAGACGCCGGGCTCCGAAGCCCTGAACGCCGAGCAGCTCCTGGACTACCTGAAGCGGGTGACCGGGGACCTCTACCGCGCCCACGAGCGTTTGGCACAGTACGAGCAGCAGGCGGACGAGCCACTGGCGGTCGTCGGCATGGCGTGCCGGCTGCCGGGCGGCGTCACCGATCCGGACCGGCTGTGGACGCTGCTGGCCGAAGGCGGCGACGCCATCGGCGACTTCCCCGACAACCGCGGTTGGGATCTGACAGAGCTCTACCACCCGGACCCCGACCACTCGGGCACCAGCTACACCCGCAACGGCGGATTCCTCTACGACGCCGACCAGTTCGACGCCGGCTTCTTCGGGATGGCGCCGCGCGAGGCCACCGCGACCGATCCGCAACAGCGGATCCTGCTGGAGCTGGCCTGGGAGACGCTGGAGGACGCCGGCATCGACCCCGCGACGCTGCAGGGCTCGCGCACCGGCGTCTACACCGGGGTCATCACCCAGGCCTACGCGGCCGGGAGCCTGGACTCGGAATACGCCGAGGGCCACATGCTGATCGGCAACACCGGGAGCACGGCCACCGGCCGGGTCGCGTACACGCTGGGACTGTCCGGGCCGGCGCTGAGCATCGACACGGCGTGTTCGTCCTCGCTGGTCGCGGTCCACCTGGCCGGACAGGCGCTGCGCACCCGGGAGTGCGACCTCGCGCTGGTCGGCGGCGTCACGGTGATGGCCACACCGACCATGTTCGTGGAGTTCTCGCGGCAGCGGGGGCTGTCGGTGGACGGACGATGCAAGGCCTTCGCCGAGGCGGCCGACGGGACCGGCTGGAGCGAGGGCGCGGCGCTGTTGCTGCTGGAACGGCTGTCGGACGCGCAAGCCAACGGACATCGGATCCACGCGGTGGTACGCGGCTCGGCAGTCAACCAGGACGGCGCCAGCAACGGCCTCACCGCACCGAACGGCCCCGCGCAGCAACGGGTGATCACCGAGGCGCTGGCCGACGCCGGACTGACGCCCGCGGACATCGACGTGATCGAGGCGCACGGCACCGGTACGACCCTCGGCGACCCGATCGAGGCCGGCGCGCTGAACGCCGCCTATGGTGAGCGAGCGCATGGCAGGCCGCTGTATCTGGGCTCCCTGAAGTCGAACATCGGACACACGCAGGCTGCAGCCGGTGCCGCCGGGATCATCAAGCTGATACAAGCGATGCGGCATGGCACCATCCCGCAGACCCTGCATGTGGACGCACCCAGCCACCACATCGACTGGGAAGCCGGACCACTGAAGCTGGCGACGACACCGGTCGCATGGCCACAGACCGGGCAACCACGCCGGGCCGGCATCTCAGCCTTCGGGGTGTCCGGGACGAATGCCCACCTGATATTGGAGCAGCCGCCGGTCGGCCCCGACGATGAGAAGCAGACGCAGAAGCCTGTAACGACCGGCACCGGAACCGACACCGAAGACCGCCCCGCTGCCGCCGGAGCCGGGGCCGGAACCCGCGGAGTTGAGGCCCGAGCCGAGACTGAAGCTGGAATCCACACCGCGGTCGAGGCCGAGGCCATTCCGATACTGCTCCCGCTCAGTACCCGGGGCACCGCCGCGCTGCGTGAAGCCGGCTCTCGGCTGGCGCAGCTGCTCGACCAGCCACAGCGCCCCGCCCTGGCCGACATCTCCCACACCCTGACCCACGGCCGCGCGCGGCTGGCTGACCGTGCGGTGGTCCTGGCCACCGAGTCCGAGCAGGCGCGACAGGCGTTGCTGGCCCTCGCGGACGGCCGTGAACACCCTGATGTGAGCGTCGGCACCGCCGCCCCGGGTGAGGTCTGCTACCTGTTCTCCGGCCAAGGCTCCCAACGCCCCGAAATGGCCGCAGGACTGTACCGAACCTTCCCCGTGTTCAAACAAGCCCTCGAAGAAGCCTGCGAAGCCTGCGACCCCCACCTCGAACACCCACTACTGCCGATCATCCTCGACAGCCAGCACGAGGAACTGTTGGCCACCACCGCCTACACCCAGCCAGCGCTGTTCGCCATCCACACCGCGCTCTATCGCCTCCTGCTGAACTTCGCCCCCGCACCAGCCTCGGTCGCAGGACACTCCATCGGCGAACTCAGCGCCGCCCACACCGCGGGCATCCTCACCCTCGCCGACGCCGCAAAACTCATCTGCGCACGCGCGCGGCTCATGCACACCATGCCACCCGGCACCATGCTCACCGCACACACCACTCCCGAACACATCAACGAACTACTCAAAGACCACCCCGACATCGACACCGCCGCCTACAACACCCCCACAACCACCACCCTCGCCGGACCACCAGAGGCCATCACCGCACTAGCCAAAACCCTGGAACACGAGGGAATCAGTACCCGCATACTGCACACCGCTCACGCCTACCACTCCCGCGCCACCGACCCGATCCTGGACGACTTCCGCACAATCGCAGAGCAGGTGACCTGGAACCAGCCCACGATCCCGCTCATCACCGCCACCCCCGAACCAGCCACAACCGAACAACTCACCGACCCCGAATTCTGGACACAGCAGATCCGCCGCCCCGTCCACTTCCACCACGCCATCACCCACACCCAGAACGCAGGCACCACCGGCTACCTCGAACTCGGACCCGACACCACCCTCACCACACTCACCAAATCCACCCTCGACGACACCCCCGACACCTGGGCCGCGCCAACCCTGAGCCCAGGCGGATCCGACACCCACACGTTCTTCACAGCACTGGCCCACCTGCACACCCACGGCACCCCGATCACCTGGCCCCGCAACAACGAAAGCCGCCACACCGACCTCCCCACCTACCCCTTCCAACACCAGCGGCACTGGCTCCCGGACCACGACGACCACAAGGCGCTCCGCAGGATTCGCGCGCACGCCGCGCATCCGGTCCTCGGTGCGCGCCAGGACCTGGCGGACGACGAGGCCGTCTGGTTCGGCAACGTCCTGACGCCACAGCGGCCGCGGTTCGTCAGCGAGCACCGGTTGCTCGACACGCCGGTGCTGCCCGCCTCCGCGCTGCTCGATTGGGCGCTTGCCGGCGCTATGGAGGTCTGCGGGGACACAGGCGCGACGAGCGGCGCAGGCAGCGCGAGAGGCACCGGCAACCCGGCTAGCGCGAGCGGCACTCGCGACCCGGCCAGCGCTCGCGGCACCGGCGACCCGAGCGCCACCAGCGACCCGGGCGGCGCGAGCGGCGCCGGCAACCTGGCCAGCGCGAGCGGCACTGGCGACCCGGCCAGCACTGCCGGCACAGCCGGCCCGGCCGCCGGCTGGCTGCTCGAAGCAGTCTCCTTCGACAAGTTCCTCAGCATCCCCGACGACTCGTCGGTGTTCGTCCAGGCCAAGGTGCAGCTCTCGGAGGGATCGGGATCCTGCCGCGTCCGCTGCTTCGGCCGCGCCGAGGACGAGGAGGGTGGCTGGTCCGAGCACCTCGGTGTGGGCGCGGCCGTCCGCGCGATGGCGGAGCGTCCTGCGGCGATCGCGCCGGAGGCGATGGCCGCGAAGCTCACCGACATCCCGACGCAGGCCTATTACCAGGGCTTCCGAGGCGCCGGGATCGACTACGGGCCGGCGTTCCGCGGGATCCGCCGCCTGGTCGGCGGCCAGGACGAAGTCCTCGGCTTCATCGAGATCGACGCCACGCTGCTCGACGGGGCGGAGCATCCGCTCAACCCCCTGGTCCTGGACGCCTGTTTCCAGACCATGGCAGCCCTCGTCGACGTCGACGACGCCCTGTGGCTGCCCCGGAGCCTGGACCGGCTGACGCGGTACGGCGCGCTGCCCGAGCGCCTGTGGTGCCACGCGCGCCGGCGTGCGGGGGCGGCGACCCGGCAGACGGTCGACCTCACCCTGGCAGCAGAAGACGGGACCGTGGTGGCGACCGTCGAGGGCATGGTGCTGGTGCCGTTGGACCGGGCGGCGTTGGCCGGCTTGGTCGATCCGAAGCCGGGGCTGTACCACGTCCAGTGGCAGCCCGTGGCCGAGCTCGGTGCGGCCGATGCCGTACCGGCGGACGCCAATAGGAGCGCGGACGTCCCCGCGAAGGATCCCGGTCCCTGGCTGTTGTTCGGCGTGGACCCCGAAGCGGTCCGCGACTGGGGCGACCAGCTCCAGGGAGTCGTGCCGATCGCCGATACCGAGCCCCGCTCTGATTCCGAGACCGGCCTGGACCGCTTCTTTTCAGACCTGGTCAAGACGACACCGACAGTCCGGGGCCTCATCATCCACGGCGGGCTCGCCGACCCGAAGCCCGACCCGGACACGATCCCGGAGCAGACCTACGCCCTCGCCGGCCGAATCCTGCTCCTCCTCAAACACTTCCTCCGCCGCTACGGCGACTCCGACCCCCGGCTCGTCATCTGCTCGACCGGCGCGACCAGCCCCCTGGCCCACGGTCCGGCCCCCGTCCCGTCCCAGTCGGTCCTGTCGGCCGCGGCGAAGGCCGTGACCGCCGAGCACCCCGACCTGCGCTGCGTCCAGATCGACCTGGATCCCGACGGCGCGCCGCCGCCGGCGGCCGAACTGCTGGCGCGCGCCGCCGAACTCGGCGGCTCCGGGCAGCTCGCGGTCAGAGCCGGCCGGTGGTACCTGGCCCGGCTCCGGCAGGGCGCGCACGAGTCCGCGCGGCACCGGATTTCGTGCCGTCCCGACGCGTCGTATCTGGTCACCGGCGGTCTGGGCGGCCTGGGACTGGCGACGGCGGCGTGGTTGGCCGAGCGCGGCGCGCGGACCCTGGTGCTGGTCGGCCGCACGACACCGCGGACGGTACCGGAGCAGGTGGCGCGGTTGCGGGCCGCCGGTGTGGACGTCGTCGTCCGCAGCGCCGACATCGCAGACCGCGCTCAGACCGAGGCCCTGCTCGCCGACATCCGCCGCGACCTGCCGCCCCTGCGCGGTGTCGTCCACGCGGCGGGCGTCTCGGCGGACGCCCCGCTGGTGAACCTCGACGCGGCCGGCGTGCGCCGGAACCTGGCACCGAAGGTCGGCGGCGCCTGGAACCTGCATCGCGCGCTCGGCGACGGCTCGGATCCGGTGGACTTCTTCGTCCTCTACTCCTCTCTCGCGTCGGTCATCGGCTCCCCCGGCCAAGCCGCCTACACCGCGGCCAACGCCTTCCTGGACGCCCTGGCCGCGCAGCGGCGCCGCGAGGGTCTGGCCGGGACCAGCGTCAGCTGGGGCGCGTGGGCCGAGGCGGGCATGGCGGCCGAGCGCGGTCTGCTCGACCGCCTGGCCGCGGTCGGCGTGGACGGCCTGCGGTCGCGCTCGGCGCTGGCCGCCCTCGACGAGGTGGTCCCGGGGCCGCTGGCGCACGTCGCCGTGGCCCGGATCGACTGGGACCGGCAGGCGGCGGGCCGGGACCCGGGTCGGCCCTCGTCCTTCCTGGCCGACTTCCGCGGCGCGGGGCGCGCCGACGGCGACCGCGAGGGTCCGCGGTACGACGCCGACGAGCTCGCGGACCTGGTCCTGGGCGATCCCGGTGCGGCGCGCACGGCCGTGCTGGAGGGACTGTTCCTGGGCCTGGCCCAGCTGCTGGGGCTGTCCGCGGCGGACCGGGACGCGCTGCGGCCTCGCTTCGCGGCGACCCCGCTCAACACGATCGGCCTGGACTCGCTGTCCACGGTGCGGCTGCGTCGGCGCATCGCCGCGGACTTCGGGGTCGACGTGTCCGCCGAGACGTTGTTCGGCGGCGGGACCGCGACGCAGATCGCGGAGCTGGTATGCGAGCAGATCGCGCTGCGCAGCGTCATCGCCGGCGACGGCGACCGGTTCGAGGACGACGCCGACTACCAGGTGGTGACGCTGTGAACGCCGACGAGGCGGGCCGCACGACGGCCGAAGCACCGAACGGGACACTGACCGAAACACCGGCCGAAACACCGGCCGAAACACCGACCGAAGCACCCGCCGAAGCACCCGCCAAGGAGTCCGTGGATCCGATCCCGGCGCTGGTGGGCACACTGGCCCGGGCCGGGATCAAGCTCCAGCCGGCCGGCGACGGCCTGAACGTCGCGGCGCCCCGGGACGCCCTGACCCCCGAGCTGCGCGCGCTGATCGTGGCGCACAAGCCGGCGCTGATCGCGTGGCTGTCGGCCGCCGCGCCGCAGGCCGGACCCGGGCCTCGGATCGTGCCCGACGAGGCGAACCTCTACGAGCCCTTCCCGGCCTCGGACCTCCAGCAGTCGTTCATCATCGGCAGCCGGGAAGGCTTCGAGTTCCACGTCCGCCCGCACCAGTACATCGAGATGGACCTGGAGGATCTGGACCCAGCCGCGTTCCAGGACGCTTTCAACAAGGCTCTGCAACGGCAGCGCAAGAACATCGTCGTGGTGCGCGAGGACCTGCGGCTGCAGGTGGTACGGGACCCGGAGCCGGTCGAGATCGGGGTCTCGGACTTCCGCGGCCTGGACGCCGAGGCCGCCGAGCACGCCATCGAGGAGATCCGGGCCTCGATGGAACGGACCGAACCGCCGCACGACCGGTGGCCCTGGGTCAAACCACACATCAGCCTGTACGGGGAGAACCGGGCACGGCTGCACTACAACAACAACAGCCTGTTCACCGACGCGCCGAGCGGTCTGGGCCTGGTCGTCGACGCGCTCCACTACCTGGAGCATCCCGACCAGCCGCTGCCGGACGTCGAGATCAGCTATCGCGACTGCGTGCTGGGCCTGGCGGAGTTGGAGGAGTCGCCGGCCGGCCAGAAGGCCCGGGACTACTGGGTAGAGCGGCTGGCCGGCTGGCCCGAGGCGCCCGCGGTCCCGCTGGTCGCCGGCAGCCGGGCCCGGGGCCGCTCGAAGCTGTGCCGCCGGAGCTGGGTCGTGCAGGAGCCGGTGTGGACCGGGCTGACCGAGCTGGCGGCCCGACACGGGGTGACGACCACCAGCGCGCTGGTCACCGTGCACGCCGAAGTGCTGTCGGCGTTCAGCGGGTCCCGGCACTTCCTGCTGAACAACATGATCACGCACCGGCAGTTCGAACTGCACCCGCAGATGTCCTCCGTGCTGGGCAACTTCGCGTCCTTGTATCCGCTGGAGGTCGACCTGCGCCCGGACGAGCCGTTCCGCGAGCGGGTCCGCCGATTGCAGGCCACGCTCATGAGCGACGTGGCGCACGCACAGTGGAGCGGCGTGAAGGTGCTCCAGACGCTGAACCAGGTGCGGGGGACGCCGGGCCGGGCCAGCTGCCCGTTCGCCATCGGCAGCGCGCTGTTCGTCGGGAACGCCGGACTGCCTCATTACAGCCTGTTGGAGACGCCGCAGACACTCATCGACACCGAGTACTGGCGGCTGGCGGAGAACCGGATGTGGGTGGTCTGGGACGTCATCGAGGACATGTTCCCGGCCGGCCTGGTGGACGCCATGTTCGCGGCGTTCCGCAGCACCCTGGAACGGCTGGCGGCCGACCCGGAGCACTGGGACCTGCACGCCTTCGACCTGGTGCCGAGCGAGCAGCTGGAGCTTCGCAGGCTCCTGAACGGCACGCCGCCGGCCGCCGATCCGGGGACACTGCTGCACGACGGGCTGGCGGTCCAGGCCGCGACGGCGCCGGACCGGCCCGCGGTCGCCTCCGGGACGACGACGCTGACCTACGGCACGCTGTACGAGCGCAGCCAGACGGTCGCCGCGCGCCTGCGGGAGCTGGGAGCCGGTCCGGGACGGACCGTCGCCGTGCTGCTGCCGAAGGGCGCCGACCAGGTGGTCGCGGTGTTCGGGGTGCTGGAGTCGGGTGCGGCGTATGTGCCGGTCGATCCGGCGTGGCCGCGAGAGCGTCGCAGCTTCCTGTTCGCGGACGCCGACGTGTGCGCCGTGGTGACCTGCGAGGCGCTTCGGGAGGAGGCCGCCGCGACCGGCCGGCTGCCGCTGGTGTGCGTCGACTCGGCGGATTCGGACCGGGCGCACCGGGAGCAGCGGGAGCACGGGGAGCACCGGGAGCAGCGATCGGCTCCGGCCGCACGCTCGTCGGACGCCGCCGCCGGCGAGCCGGCCCCGACGCCCGACGACCTCGCCTACGTGATCTACACCTCGGGCTCGACCGGCCACCCCAAGGGGGCGATGCTCAGCCACCGGGGCCCGGCCAACACCGTCGCCGACATCAACGAGCGCTTCGGCGTCGGTCCGGACGACGTCCTGTTCGGCGCCTCGTCGCTGTGCTTCGACCTGTCGGTCTACGACGTCTTCGGCGCGGCGGCGGCCGGGGCCGCGCTGGCCCTGCCGACGTCCCCGGATCCGGCGTCGTGGGTGGAGGAGGTGGCGGCGCGCGGCGTGACCGTGTGGAACTCGGTGCCGGCCCTGATGCAGCTGTTCGCCGAGGAGGCTTCGCGTCGGGACGTGCGCTTCCCGGCTCTGCGCACGGTCCTGCTCAGCGGCGACTGGATCCCGGTCGATCTGCCCGAGCGGATCGGCCGGATCGCCCCGAACGCCCGGGTCGTCTCGCTCGGCGGCGCGACCGAGGCGTCGATCTGGTCCATCCACCACGAGATCGAGCACGTGGACCCGGACTGGACCAGCATCCCCTACGGCACGCCGCTGGCCGGGCAGACCTGGCACGTCCTGGACCCGGCCGGGCGGGACGCGCCGACGTGGGTGGAGGCCGACCTCTACATCGGCGGCACCGGCGTCGCGCTGGGCTATCTGAACGATCCGGCCAAGACCGCCGCCGCCTTCCTCAGCCATCCGCGGACCGGCGAGCGCCTGTACCGCACGGGCGACCGTGGCCGCTATCTGCCGAACGGCGAGATCGAGTTCCTCGGTCGTGGCGACTTCCAGGTGAAGATCCAGGGCTTCCGGGTGGAGCCGGGCGAGGTGGAGCACGCGCTGCTCGCCGAGCCGGGGGTCGAGCAGGCCGTCGTGCTGGCCCGGGGGGCGGCCGCCGGGAAGCAGCTGGTGGCCTATGTCGTCGGTCCGGACCCCCGGACGCCGGTCGGCGAGGAACTGCGCGCCGGTCTGGCCGCCCGGCTGCCGGGCCATCTGGTGCCCGGCCGGGTGGTCGTGGTGGACCGGTTGCCGTTGACCGCCAACGGAAAGCTGGACCGGGCCGCGTTGGCGGCGGCCGATCCGGACCGGGCCGCGGTCCAGGAGCGGACGGCACCGCGCACCGGGGTCGAGGCGGTGATCGCCGAGATCTGGGCGGCGATCCTGCAGGGCGGCCCGGTCAGTGTGCACGACGACTTCTTCGCACTCGGCGGGCAGTCCTTCGCCGCGCTGCGGGTGATCGGGCAGATCGCCGAGCGGATCGGGCGGCGGGTGCCGCTCGGCGTCCTGCTGGAGCAGCGGACGGTCGCCCGGCTGGCCGCGTGGCTGGCGGACGGGGTGGACCACGACTGGACGCCGCTGGTGACGCTGAAGACGGGTGCCGGTCGGCCCTGGTTCCTGGTCCACCCGGCCGGCGGGACCGTCCTGTGCTATCGCGAGCTGGCCGAACGGCTGGACGGTCCGGTGTATGCGTTCCAGGCGCCGGCGGACCGACCGGCGGCCCAACGGGTCGAGGACTTCGCCAAGCTCTACGTCGACGCGCTGCTGGAGGTGCAGCCGGACGGGCCGTACCGGCTCGCCGGATGGTCCTCCGGCGCGGTGATCGCCGCCGAGATGGCGCACCGGCTGGAGCAGGCGGGCCGGTCCGTCGAACGGCTCGCGGTGATCGACGCCCCGGCGCCGCTGACCGCACGGCCGGTCCAGGACACGCAGCTGTTGCTGTGGTTCCTGGAGGACCTGGAGATCGGGTTCGACGCGGCCGCCGTCACCGACGCCCAGCGTGCGGCCGTCGCCGCGGCACCCTCCGGACTGCGGCTCGCGGCCGCCCTGGCCCTGGTTCCCGAAGACGGCGCGCGCCCGGCACCCGACCCCGCCGACCTGACGGGCCCGGCGGACGTCTTCCGGACCGTGGTCGCCGCCTGCAACGGCCACGCGGCCGCGCCGATCCGCGCGGACGTCACGGTCGTGCGCGCGACACGCAACGTGGTCAGCGAGTTCGCCGACGACCCCGGCCTGGCCGAACCCGACTGGGGCTGGTCGGCCCTGAGCACCGGACAGGTCAGTGCGACCGGTGTCGAGGGCACGCACTACTCGCTGCTCAGAGAGCCCGCGGCGCTGGCCCGGGTCGCCGAAGCACTGAACGGCAACCGACCGACCGTCCAGCCGACCGCCGGCCTGGACCAGGCAACCCCTGCGAGGACGCGATGATCCAGGACCTTCTGGCCGAACTGCGCGAGCACGGTATCCGGCTGCGCCTGAACGAGGACAAGCTCGACGTGATCGCCCCGCCGGGGTCGCTGAGCCCGGAGCTGGCCGACCGGCTGCGCCAGGCTCGCGGCGAGCTGATCGACCTGCTGATGCGGACCACGGTCAGCGAGCGGACCACCCGCGTCAGCCCGGACCCGGCGAACCGCCACGAGCCGTTCCCGCTGACCGATCTGCAGCACGCGTACTGGGTCGGCCGAAGCTCGGCGATCGACCTGGGCGGGGTCGCGTGCCACTACTACTTCGAGCTCGAGCGCGCCGGCCTGGATCCGGCCCGGCTGGCCGAGAGCCTGAACAAGGTCATCGCGCGCCACGACATGCTGCGCATGGTGGTCGAACCGGACGGGCGGCAGCGGATCCTGGCCGAGGCGCCGGTGTACGAACTCGATGTCGCCGACCTGCGGGAGCTGCCGCCGGCCGAGCAGGAGGCGCGGCTGGCGCACACCCGCGCCGAGATGGACCACAAGGTGCGGCCCACCGACCGCTGGCCGCTGTTCGAGGTCCGGGCCAGCCTGCTGCCGGCCGGGACGATCCGCCTGCACGTCGGCGTGGACGTGATCGCGGTGGACGGTTCGAGCCTGTACCTGCTGTTCCGGGAGTGGCGGCGGTTCTACGAGGATCCGCAGTGGGATCCGGAGCCGTTGGGCGTCTCCTACCGCGACTACGTCCTCAACGAGGTGGCGGCCCGGGACGGCGAGGAGTACCGGCGCGACGAGAAGTACTGGCTGGACCAGCTGGACCGGCTGCCGCCGGCGCCGACGCCGCCGCTGGCCGGTCCGACGTCCGGGCTGACCGGGGCGAGGTTCACCCGGCGGACCGGACGGGTCCCGGCCGAGCGGTGGAGCCGGTTCAAGGCCGTGGCCCAGAGCCGGGGGCTGACGCCCTCGGCGGCGTTGACGGCGGCCTTCTCCGAGGTGCTGCGCCGCTGGTCGCAGCAGCCTGAGTTCACGATGAACCTGACGCTGTTCAACCGGCCCCAGGTGCACGAGGAGATCAACGGGGTGATCGGCGACTTCAGCTCGGTGACGCTGCTGGCGGTGCGCAGCCAGGAGCAGGACACCTTCGCCGACCGGGCCGACCGGATCCAGCGGCAGCTGATGCGCGACCTGTCGCACCAGTCCTTCAGCGGGGTGCGGCTGCTGCGCGAGCGCAACCGGCGGCTCGGCGGCGGTCCCGGCGCGGCCATGCCGGTGGTGTTCAGCAGTGCCCTGTTCCTGGCCTCGGGCCAGGACGATCCCTCGGACGCCGTGCTGTTCTTCGGCGAGCGCGTCTACGGGGTCTCGCAGACTCCGCAGGTGTGGCTGGACCACCAGGTCGCCGAGGAGCAGGGCGAGCTGGTGTTCAGCTGGGACGCGATCGAGGAGCTTTTCCCGGCCGAGGAACTGGACGACATGTTCGCCGCCTACCAGCGGGTGTTGACCCGGCTGCTGGACGAGCCCGAGGCCTGGGAGCAGCAGGAGTGCCTGGCCGAGTTGCCGGCCTGGCAGCGGGCCGAGCGCGACGCCGCGAACGCCACCGGCGAGGGCACGGACCAGGCCCTCGCGGCGACTCTGGGCGGCCTGGTCGAGGAAGCTGCCGCGAAGCGTCCCGACGAGGTCGCGGTGATCGCGGCCGAGGGCACCCTGACCTACCGCGAGCTGCTGTCCGGCTCGCGGCGGCTGGCCCGGCGGCTGCGCCGGCTCGGGGCCGCCCCGAACACGCTGGTCGGCGTGCTGCTCGGCAAGGGCGCCGACCAGGTCTCGGCGGTGCTCGGGGTCAGCCTGTCAGGGGCCGGATACCTCCCGGTGGATCCGCAGTGGCCGCAGGCCCGGCGGCACGAGCTGCTGGCCCGCGGCGGCGCGCGGATCGTCGTGACCAGCCCGGAGCTGCGGCGCGAGCTGGTCTGGCCGCAGGGGGTCGAGCTGGTCACGCTGTCCGATCCCGAGGTGGCGGCCTGCGCCGAGGACCCGCTCGACCCGGTGGCCGCCGGCACCGACCTGGCCTACGTGATCTTCACGTCCGGTTCCACCGGCGCCCCGAAGGGCGTGGCGGTCGACCACGCGGCGGCGGTGAACACGATCGTGGACGTCAACCGCCGGTTCGGGGTCGGCCCCGCCGACCGGGTCCTGGCCCTGTCCGCCCTGACCTTCGACCTGTCGGTCTACGACGTGTTCGGGCTGCTCGCGGCCGGCGGCGCGGTGGTCGTCCCGCCGGCCGGCGCCACCCAGGACCCCGGCCGCTGGCGCGAGCTGGTCGCGGAGCACTCGGTCACCGTGTGGAACTCGGTGCCGGCGCTCATGCAGCTGTGGACTCAGGCCCCGGATACCGCCGGCCGGCAGCCGGCGTCGATCCGGCTGGTCCTGCTCAGCGGCGACTGGATCCCGGTCCGGCTGCCCGAGGCGATCCGGCGCGGCTGCCCGGACGCCCGGCTGGTCGGCCTCGGCGGCGCGACCGAGGGCTCGATCTGGTCGATCTTCCACCCGATCCCGGACCCGGTCCCCGCCGGCTGGACCAGCATCCCCTACGGCAGGCCGCTGGCGAACCAGACCATGCACGTCTACGACACCGCGTTCCAACCGTGCCCGGTGTGGACGGCCGGCGAGATCTTCATCGGCGGGGCCGGGGTCGCCCGCGGCTACTGGAACGACCCGGAGCTGACCGCCGAGCGCTTCGTGACCCACCCCGACACCGGGCAGCGCCTGTACCGGACCGGCGACCTGGGCCGGTATCTGCCCGGCGGGGACATCGAGTTCCTCGGCCGGCAGGACTCCCAGGTCAAGATCAACGGCTACCGGATCGAGCTCGGCGAGGTCACGGCGGCGCTGAGCGCGCTGCCGGGAGTCGGCCAGGCCGTGGTCGGCGTCGGCGTCAACCCCGGCACCGGTCACCGGGCCCTGATGGCGCACGTGGTGCCGGCCGCCGCCGCGGATGCCGGGGACGCCGGGGACGCCGGGGAGCACGCCGGCCCGATCGCCGAGTGGGAGCCGGTGCTGGCCGCCGGTGAGGCCGAGCTGCGCACCGGCGTCGGCGAGCTGACCTCGCTGCTGGCCGAGTACCAGGAGACCTCGCAGCTGGTCGAGGACCTGTGCCCGGCGATCATGGCGCGGGCGCTGTCCGAACTCGGCGCGTTCCACGACAGCGCCGTGGCGGTGTCGAGCAAGGACTTCGTGGACTCCTACGACGTGAAGCCGTCGTACACCGGACTGCTCGACCGCTGGCTGGCGACTCTGGCCGAGGCGGGGCTGCTCGAGGCGGCGGACGAGGGCGGATACCGCTGCCGGCAGGTCTTCGACCACGCCGTCCTGGACGCCGAGCTGCGCGGACGGCTCGACGGCCTGCGGGTCGATCCCAGCCACGCCGCGCTGCTGGAATACCTGATCACGTGCGCGGACAACGCGGCGGGCCTGCTCACCGGCAAGGTCAATCCGCTGGGGCTGCTGCTCCCCGACGGGGACGACCGGGTGACCGAGGCGTTGTACGCGACGAACCCCATGGCCCGGTTGCAGAACCGGGTCACCGCCGCGGTCGTGCGGGCGCACGCCGAGGCCCTGGGCGACCGGCCGATCAGGGTGCTGGAAGTCGGGGCCGGGACCGGCGCGACGTCCCGGAGCGTGCTGGCCGCCCTGCCGGCGGGCCGGACGCGGTACTCCTTCACCGACGTCTCGACGTACTTCCTCACCAAGGCCAAGAACCGGTTCAGGCAGCACCCGTCCGTGGACTACGGCCGGTTCGACATCGACCGCGACCCCGCCGGCCAGGGCTTCGCCGCCGGCTCGGTGGACGTGATCGTGGCCGCCAACGTCATGCACGACGCCGCCGACGTCGGCCGGGCCCTGGGCTCGCTGGGCACCCTGCTGGCCCCGGACGGCCTGCTGGTGATGATCGAGGGCACGGCGAACACCCGGACCCAGATGATCAGCGTCGGCTTCATCGAGGGTCTGGCCCAGGAGCACGAGTCCGGCCGGACGCCGCTGCTGTCCGTTCCCCAGTGGCGCGAGCACATCCTGGCCGCCGGCTACTCCGACGTCCGGTCGATCCCCGAGGGCGCCTCGACGGTCAGCGGGCAGCCGCAGCACGTCCTGGTCGCCCGATCGGCGGGCGCGGCGCGCCGGGTCCCGAGCGGCGATGCCCTGCGCAAGGGACTGGAGCAGGTGCTTCCGGACTACATGGTGCCGCGGCACTACCTGTTCCTGGACCGGATCCCCCTCACCCCGAACGGCAAGGTGGACCAGGCCGCGCTGCCCTCGCCGTGGCAGGAGAGCGGATCGCAGGAGGCGACCGCCCCGCGCGATGCGTTGGAGGAGCGCCTGTACGAGATCTGGCGCGACGCCTTGGAACAGGACGACTTCGGCGTGGAGGACGACTTCTTCGTCCTGGGCGGCGACTCGCTGCACGCCGTGAACATCCTGGGCCGGCTGCGCGACGAACTCGGGATGGAGGGCGACGCCGACGAGGGGCTGGAGTTCCTGTTCGACAACCCGACCATCGCCGAGTTGGCAGTCGCGCTGCGGGAGCAGGGGGTGGACGGTCCGTGAGCCCGACCGAGGTCTGGGACCGGACCTGGGACGACGTGGTGGTGGGCGCCGGCTCGGCCGGCGCCGCCCTCGCCGCGCGCCTGTCCGAGGCCGGGGTCGGGACCAGCTCCGGATCCGGGGCCAGGTCCGGGTCCGGCGACGGCGCCGGGGGCCGCCGAGTCCTGGTGCTGGAGGCCGGCCCGGCCCGGCTCGGCCCCGAACACGACGGCGACGCGCTCGGCGCCGCCGTGTTCGAGGGCTACAACTGGGAGTACGGAGCGCGGGTGAACGGTCCGGCCGACCGGCCCCGCGCCACGGAGTACCGGGTGGGCCGGGTCGTGGGCGGCTCCTCGGCGATCAACGGCGCCATCGCGCTGCGCGGGCTGTCCACCGACTTCCAGGCCTGGGCCGCCGCGGGCAACCCCGAATGGTCCTGGGACCGTGTCCTGCCCGCTTTCGTGAAGCTGGAGACCGACGCGGACTTCGACGGTCCGGGCCACGGCACGCGGGGCCCGGTGTACCTGAGCCGTCCCGCCGCCGCGGAGTTCGGGCCCTGCGCCGAGGCCTTCCACAGCGCGTGCCGGTCGCTGGGAATCCCGGCGGCGGCCGATCTGAACGACGACACCGCGGTCGGCGTGGGGCCGGTCCCGGCCAACGCCGTCGGCGGCCGACGGCAGTCCGTAGAGGAGGCGTACCTGCGGCCGGCGGCGGAGCGCCGGAACCTGGTGGTGCGGACGGACGCGGAGGTCGCCCGCGTGACGTTCGACGGGTCCCGGGCGACCGGCGTCGAAGTGCGGCTGGCCGGCCGCATCCGGCGGATCGCCGCCGAACGGGTCACGCTCAGCGCCGGAGCGGTCAACACACCGCTGATCCTGCAACGCTCCGGCGTAGGCCGGGCGGCGCTGCTGCGCCGGCTCGGCATCGACGTCGTCGCCGATCTGCCGGGCGTGGGCGCGAACCTCATGGATCACCCCGTGGTCGCGATCTGGATCCGGCCGCACGAGGACGTCTGCGTAGCCGGCGCGCCGTGGCACCACGTCGCGGCGCGCACCGCCGGCGCGGACGGTCGCGCCGACATCGGCCTGTTCCTGGCCGCCAACGTGACCCAGGCCCCGTCCTCAGGCCTGGACGGCGCGCTTCGCGGCCGCCCGGGCGCGGTGGTGTCGGCGGTCCTGCTGTCCCCCGCCTCGCGCGGCAGTGTGGCACTCACCGACCCCGCCGGCGCGACGCCGCCGCACATCACGCTCAACCTGGCCGAGCATCCCGACGACGTCGAACGCTTGGTCCGGGGGGTACGCCAGGCCTGGTCGGTCGTCGGCTCGCCGGAGTTCGGCAAGCTCACCGACCGGGTCCTGATCTGGACCGACCGCCTGGTCGCCGACGAGGCGCGGCTGCGCGCCGCGATCGGCCGGTTCGTGGCGCCGATGTGGCATCCGGCCGGGACCGCCCGCATGGGTCCGGCCGAGGACCCGCTGAGCGTCGTCGACCAGCACTGCCGGGTCCACGGCCTGGAGGGGCTGCGCGTGGCCGACGCCTCGGTGATGCCGACCCTGCCCAGCGCCCCCACGAATCTGAGCTGCGTCATGATCGCGGAGAGGGTTGCCGAATGGATGCTCTGATCACCGCCGAATCCCCCGCGTCGCAGGCGCGGCCGCTCACAGTCGACGCGGTGCGCTGGCCCGGCACCGCCGCGCCGGGCCGGGCCCGGCTGCGCCTGTACTGTCTGCCCCACGCCGGCGGCGGCGCCGTCTCCTATCTGCCGTGGTCGCGCCGGCTGGCCCCGGACATCGAGGTGGTCGCGGTCCGGCTGCCCGGCCGGGAGAACCGGCACCGGGAGCGCCCGGCCCGCCGCCTGGGGCAGCTGGTGCCGGCGGTCACCCGGATCCTGAGCGGTGACGCCGACGGGCCGTTCGCCGTGTTCGGGCACAGCCTCGGCGCGCTGCTGGCCTTCGAGGCCTGCCGGGAGCTGGCCCGGTTGGATCTGCGCCAACCGGTACGGCTGCTGGTGTCCGGCCGGACCGCACCCCAGCTGCCCTCGCGCGTCCCGCCGATCCACGCCGCCCCGGACGAGGCGCTGTACCAGCGGCTGCGGGACATGGGCGGCACGCCCCCGGAACTGCTGGCCGACCCGGAGGTGATGGCCGGACTGCTGCCGACGCTCCGGGCGGACATGGAAGCCGCGGAGACGTACGAGTACCGGCCGGGGCCGGCGCTGAACGTCCCGCTGTCGGTGTTCGGCGGAGCCCAGGACCGCTTCGCCGACCGGCGGGACATCGAACCCTGGGGCGAGCACACCCGCGCGGGCTGCCGGGTCCGGGTCTACCCGGGCCGGCACTTCTTCCTGCACGAGGACCCCGAGCCGGTCCTGCGCGACCTGGTCTCGGACCTTTCGACTTTCCACCCGGCGGCCCCCTAACAGGTGCGCCCCGCTGCAAGTAGAGGAAATGACGAGCCATGACGGACACCACGAACCTCCCCGCGGCCGCGCAGGCCGCTGACGGCCCCGCTGAAGACCCCGCCGGCGAGCCCGTCGACGACCGCAGCGGCGAGCCCTTCGCGCTGACCGACATCCAGGCCGCCTACGTCGTGGGCAAGACGCAGCTGATCGAGCTCGGCGGCCAGCAGCAGTACTACGTGGAGCTGGACTCGGTGAACTTCGACGTGGCGCGCGCCGAGCGGGCGATGGTCGCGGTGGTCCGCCGCTTCGAGCAGCTGCGGACGGTGATGTCCGACGACGGGATGCAGCGGGTGATGCCCGCCGAGAAGCTGCCCGACCTGCGTATCCGGGTCGAGGACCTGACCGTCGTTGCGCGCTCGGAGCAGGAGGACGCGGTCCGCCGGGTGCGGGAGCGGCTGTGCGAGCGCAGCATCGACCCGACGGGCTGGCCGCTGTTCGACGTCACGGTCAGCCGGCTGCGCCACAACCGGGTGCGGGTCCACCTGCGGGTGAGCCTGCTGCTGCTGGATGCTCCGAGCATCAGGACGGTGATCGACGACTGGGAGCTGTTCTACGTCGATCCCGATGTCGAGCTGCCGCCGATCCGGCAGACCTTCCGGCAATGGCGGACGGCGCTGAAGGACTACGAGCAGACCGAGGAGTTCGCCGCGCAGTGGCGCTACTGGGAGGACCGGCTGGACCTGCTGCCCGAGGCGCCGCAGCTGCCGCTGGCCAAGCAGCCCAAGAGCATCGCGGCGGTCAGGTTCGAGGGCCGCACCACGTATCTGGACAAGGAGCAGTGGCAGCGGTTCTGTGCCAACTTCCGCAAGCACCGGGTGCTGCCGACCACGGCCATGCTGCACGTCTACGCCGAGGCGCTGGGGGCGTGGGCGGCCAGTCCGCACTTCTGTCTGAACGTCGTGCACCTGAACCTGGTGACCCGGCATCCGGGCGAGGACGTGGTGGGTCAGCGCACTGCGACGCTGCCGCTGGAAGTCGACATGCGCGGGGACGCGGGCTTCTGGGAGCGGGCGCAGCGGCTGCAGAAGCGGCTGTGGAAGGACATGGCCAACAGCGACGTGACCGGGGTGCGGATCGCGCGGGAGCTGTCGGCGCGCAACGGCTGGTCGCAGCGGGCCGCGCTGCCGTACGTGTTCACCAGCAACCAGGGGCCGGGCTGGGACACGCTGCCGTCCGAGGGCGGCCCGATCTTCCGGTTCCTGGGCCGGATCCAGCACACGCCGCAGGTGCTGGTCGACAACCAGCTGCGGGACACCCGCGACGGCGGTGTGGCCTCGAACCTGGACTTCGTCGACGACGCGTTCCCGCCCGGCCTGCCGGATCTGGTCGCCGGCACCTACCGGCGGCTGCTGGAGGCGCTGTCGGCGCCGGGCGGCGCCGAGGCCGAACCGGATCTGCTCGCCGCGGATTTCCGGGCCCTGATCCGGGCCGACAACCGCGCGGTCGACGACGGTCCGGCCGGACGCTTGGAGGACGGATTCCTGCGGCAGTGCGGACAACGGCCGGACGCTCCGGCGGTGGTCACGGACGGACGCACCCTGACCTACGCGGAGCTGGAGGCCAGATCCCGGGCGGTCGCGCTGTGGCTGCGGGAGCGCGGCGCCGGGTCGGGCGACCTGGTGCCGGTGGTGATGGCCAAGGGCTGGGAGCAGGTGGTCGCGGTCCTCGGGGTGCTGCGCGCCGGCGCCGCGTACTGCCCGATCGAGGCCGGGACGCCGGCTCGGCGGATCGCGGAGCTGCTCCAGGACTGTCAGGCGCGGTTCGTGCTGGCCCAGTCGCACAGCACGCCTGGCGAGCCGCTGGGCGCCGACGTGGACCGGCTCGACGTCGACACGACGCCGCCGGCGTCCCAGGCCGCACCGGAGATCGAGGGCGACGCCGCGGACCTGGCCTACGTCATCTTCACCTCCGGCTCGACCGGCCGGCCGAAAGGTGTGGCCATCGAGCACCGCGCGGCCCTGAACACCGTCGTCGACATCAACGAGCGGGTGGGCCTGGCGCCCCGGGACCGGGTGTTCGCCATCAGCTCGCTGAGCTTCGACCTGTCGGTGTGGGACGTGTTCGGCCCGCTCGCGGCCGGGGCCGCCGTGATCATCCCGCAGGCCTCGCCCCGGCCCGACCCGCTGGGCTGGGCCGAGGCCGCGGCCCGGCACGGCGCCACGGTGTGGAACTCGGTGCCGGCGCTGGCCGAGATGCTGGTCGAGGTCGCCGAACAGCGCCCTGACGTGGGCGTGGCGCCACTGCGCGGGTTCCTGCTGAGCGGGGACTGGATCTCGCCGGCGCTGCCCAACCGGCTGCGGCGGCTGCGGCCCGGATCGCGGATCCTGGCGATGGGCGGGGCCACCGAGGCCTCGATCTGGTCCAACCTGCACGAGGTCACCGAGGTGGACCCGGCCTGGCGGAGCATCCCGTACGGCAGGCCGCTGCGGAACCAGACGATGACGGTGCTCGACGAGCGCCTGGAGCTGCGCCAGCCGTGGGCCGCCGGGGAGATATACATCGGCGGGCACGGCGTGGCCCGCGGCTACTGGCGCGACCCGGAGCGCACCGAGGAGCGCTTCATCCGGCACCCGCGCACCGGCTCGCGGCTGTACCGGACCGGCGACCTGGGCCGGTACCGGCCCGACGGCACGATCGAGTTCCTGGGCCGGGTGGACCGGCAGGTCAAGATCCAGGGCTTCCGCATCGAGCTCGGCGAGGTGGAGGCGGCGCTGCGGGCCCATCCGGCGGTCCGGGAGTGCGCGGTGTGCGTCGACGGCACGCACAGCGGACAGCGGCGCCTGGTCGCCTTCGCCGTGCCCGAGGACGCGCTGTGGGTGGACGACGAGCAGCTCGGGACCCATCTTCGGGCCCTGCTGCCGCACTACATGGTTCCGGGTCTGACGCACGTCGTGGACCGGCTGCCGTTGTCGGCGAACGGGAAGGTGGACGTGGCGCGGGCGCTGGCCATGGTGCCGGCGCCGGCCGCGGCCGAGGCCGCCGCGGTGGGCGACGACGAACTGGTCGACCGGCTGGCCCGGATCTGGGCCGAGGTGCTGGAGCTGCCCGCGGTGGATCCGGACGCCGACGTCTTCGGGCTCGGCGCGAACTCGCTGACCGTGCTGCGCGTCGTCAACCGGCTGCGCACCGAGTTCGGCGTGGACATCCCGATGGGCCAGGTCTTCGAGACCCCGACGGTCCGCGGGCTGGCCGGGCGCGCGCGGCAGGCGCAGAACCGGGGGTCGTGCCTGGTCCGGCTGACCGAGCGGGAGGGCACGCCGCTGTTCCTGTTCCACATCATGGGCGGCTCGATCGCCCAGTACCCGCCGCTGGCGCGGGCCTGGCCCGGCCCGGTGTCCGCGTTCCAGAGCCGGGCCCTGCTGGAGACCTCCGACGAGGCGTTCGCCGCCGACCTGGAGAGCATGGCCGCGGCCTACCGGCACGAGCTGCAACGGGCCCAGCCGCAGGGCCCTTACATCCTGGGCGGCTGGTCGATGGGCGGCACGCTGGCCTACGAGGTCGCGCGGCAGCTGGCCGACCAGGGGCACGACGCGCGGCTGTTCATGATCGACAGCGATCTGCGGGAGATGCACCTGCCGGTGACCGAGCAGGGCCGGCACATGGCGTTCCTGACCGTGCTGGCCGCGGCGCCGCCGCCGGCCGGCGCGGCCGAGGCGGTGCGCGCGGCCGAGGCCGGCCGCACCGCCGAGGCCGCCCGGGACACCGCGGTCGAGCACGGCCTGCTGCCCGCCGAGGTCGATCTGCAGGGCTACCTGCGCCTGATGCGGATCATGGAGCACGAGTGGGCCCTGCTGGCCGCCTACCGGCCCGGACGGCTGCCCCGCCCGGGCTTCCTGTTCCTGGCCGCCGACGAGCCCGGCCGGGAGGACCCGGTCCCCCAGTGGCGCAAGACCTGCCCCGACCTGGAATTCGAGTCGTTCCCCTGCGACCACTACGCCATCGCCCACCCCGACCGGCTGGCCTACATCGCCGAGCGGGTGGCGCGCTGGGCGGGCGTGGCCGCCCCGGACCCGGCGTGAGCGCCCGAGCGGCGAACCGCGTCGACCACCTCATGACCTTGATCACCCCATAACCCGGAGGATCCGATGACCGACACCGTCTACCCCGCGTGGAACCTGCTGCTGGCACCCAGCGAGCAGGGCACGCCGCACCGCATCGTGAAGAGCGCCCACGGGCACCGCCTGGTGTTCGCCGAGGGCGGCGAAGTCCTGGACGGCACCAGCGGACTGTGGAACGTGAACCTCGGCTACGGCAACCGGGTCATCGCCCAGGCCGTCGCCGACGCGCTGGTCGACGCCTCGTACCTGCCCTCCTTCCGCTACAGCCACGACTACTCGCAGGCGGCCGCGCGCGCCCTGATCGACGCCGCCGGGCCCGAGCACTTCGCCAAGGTCCTGTTCTCCACCTCGGGCAGCGCGGTGAACGACGCGACCATGAAGCTGGCGCGGCAGTACGCCGCGCTGATCAAGGAGCCGCAGCGGCGCCTGGTGGTCGGCCTGAAGGAGAGCTACCACGGCCAGACCTTCGGCGCGATGGCGCTCAGCGGCGAGGAGCTGGGCCAGGAGCTGTACGGCGTGGACCGGAGCCTGCTCCGGCACGTCGACCCCTTCGACCCGGCCGAGCTGGAAGAGCTGATGCACCAGTGCGGCGAGCAGGTCGCGGCCATGGTGATCGAGCCGGTCATGGGCACCGGATGCCGGGAGATCCCGGCGGAGATGATCAGCGCGATCCTGCGGTTGCGCCGCGAACACGGGTTCATCCTCGTCTGCGACGAGGTGGCGTCCGGGTTCGGCCGGGTGGGGCCGCTGTTCGCCTCGCAGGAGTTCCCCGAGCCGCCGGACATCCTGCTGACCTCCAAGGGGCTGACGAACGGGACCTGCGGCGCGGCGGCGCTGCTGGCCGGACCGCACATCTGGGCCGCGTTCGAGGCCGCGGACACGATGTTCGTGCACGGCTCGACCCAGGCCGGCACCCCGCCGTCGTGCGCGGCGATCACCGCCACGCTCGGCGAGTTCGACGCCCTGGGAGCGCTGGAGTCGGGGCGGCGCAACGCCGCGCTGCTGGAGACCGGCCTGCGCGAGCTGGCCGAACGGCACGAGACGGTGGCCGAGCTGAGCGGCCGGGGCTGCATGCGCGGGCTGCACCTGCGCGCCGAGCGCGACCGGCCGTTCTGGGGCGGGCACATCACCCGGCTGGTGGACACCGTGCGGCGGCACGGCGCCCTGGTCCATCCCGGGCCGAGCGCGATCGAGCTGTTCCCGGCGCTGACGTACACCGAGGCGGAGATCGGCGAACTGCTGGCCGCGGTGGACGCCGGCCTGACCGAGTTCGAGGACGCCAGGCGGGCGCGCAAGTCCGGCAACCGCCCGGTCGCCGCCGCCGCGACCGCGGCCGGCTGAACCCGACGAGGACGGAAGGGGGCTGGCAGCCATGAAGGCGATCCAGCTCGGCGCGGACGGTGGCGGGCCCCGGCTGGTGTCGGTGGCCGAGCCGGAGCCGGGACCCGGCCAGCTGCTGGTGCGGGTGACCGCGGCGGGCCTGTGCCGGACCGACCTGAAACTGACCGACAGCAGCCCCACGGCCCTGGCACGGCGCTTCCGACTGCCGATGACGCTGGGGCACGAGGGTGTGGGCGTGGTGGCCGCGGTGGGCGAGGGCGCCGACGTCGCCGCCGGCGTCGCTGTCGACGGCACCGCGGCGGGCAGCGGCTCGGCGGGCAGTGCCTCGGCGGGCGGCACCCCGGCCGGTAGCGGCTCGGCGGGAAACGGTCACGCCGTCGGCGACGCGGTCGCGGTGTACGGGCCCTGGGGCTGCGGGACCTGCCGGGTATGCGTCTCGGGGCGGGAGAACCACTGCCCGCGCGCCGGGCGGCTCGGGATCCGGCCGCCGGGCCTGGGCTCCCCCGGCTCCCTGGCCGAGTACCTGCTGGTGGACGCGGCCCGGCACGCCGTCCCGATCGGCCGGCTGGACCCGGCCGAGGCGGCGCCGCTCACCGATGCCGGGGTCACCGCCTACCACGCGATCGAACGCTCACTGCCCAAGCTCGGCGCGAGCGCGACCGCCGTGGTGATCGGCGCCGGCGGACTGGGGCACCTGGCGATCCAGTTCCTGCGCGCCGTCACCGGCGCGCAGGTCGTCGCGGTGGACGCGGCCGAGGCGAAGCTGGCGCTGGCCGCCGGGGTGGGCGCGCACCACGCCGTGCCGGCCGGCCGGGCGGCCGCGCGGGAGATCAGGAGACTGACCGACGGCATCGGCGCCGAGGCGGTCCTGGACTTCGTCGCGGCCGAGGACACCGTGGCGCTGGCCGCGCAGTGCGTGGCCGCCGGGGGCGACGTGACGATCGTCGGGACCGGAGGCGCGCGGATCCCCACCGGGTTCGCGGCGCCGGCGCACGCGGTCGCGGTCTCGGGGACGTACTGGGGCACGCTGCCGAACCTGACCCGGGTCATCGAGCTGGCCCGGATGGGCGCGGTGCGGGCGGAGGTGACGCGGTATCCGCTGGAGGACACGGCCGCCGCCTATGAGGAACTCCGTGCCGGACGCGTCTCCGGGCGCGCGGTGGTGTGTCCGTCGCCGTCCTGACATGCTTTCGGCCGGCCCCGCAGGCGGGGCCGGCCGAAAGCTGACCGCGGTGCGTTATCAGGGATCTACAATGGGCAGTCCATCGGGCTCGCCGGCGTGTTGTACCAGGCGTCGAGCTGGTCGATGGTCGCGACGGTGCCGCGCAGCACACCGTCGAACGGACCGCCTTCGACCCCGGTGCCGGCGAAGAACCGCTCGGTCGCGCCGCCGGCGACGATGAACGAGTAGACGCCGGTCTCCGTGGCGGTGCCCTGAGTCAGGTTGAGCATCAGGTAGTCCTGGTTGGTCTCATCGGCGTGCAGCGGTATGCGCACGTTCGGGGCGTACTGGGTGACCTTCCCATCTGGCGCCACCTGGTAGACCGTGGGCAGCGCCGCGGTCGCGAGCGCGTTCTCGGGGGCCTTGTCCGGGATGCCGAGCCCGAGGATGAGCGGGTCTCCGGCGTTGTAGTGCTCCTGGAAGGACCGCACAGACCACGAGTGGGACAGCGACCCGAAGAACAGCACGGGGTTGGTGCCGTTCACCGCCTCCGGCGACATCCAGGGCACCACGTCGGAACAGCCGAGCCGCACCGGCGTGTGCGCCTGCGCGGCCACCGCCGTCCCGACGACCAGCGACCCCGCCGCCGCCCCGACCATGAGCACTCGGCGCGCGCCTCGCAGCGTTCGCATCCTCATCACTCCCTCTGATAAAGCATCTTCTGAGTTGACTTGCCGAACAGCGGAGCCAGCCTTTCAACAGGCGAATGCCCGGCGCGCCTTCGGAATTGCGGGAAGCACCGGCCGGTTCGCAGCAGCCGGGCCGGCGGGCGGTTCGAGCAGGCGATTCGGGCCGCTGGGACGGGGACGGGCTGAGCAGCCGGTTCGATGGGGTCCGACAGCGTTTTGCGCGCTGTTTGTGAGCACTCTCGGCGAGACTCCCACCATGGAATACGCTTTCGAAGCCCAGAGCCTCGTCAAGCGCTACGGCAGCACCACGGCACTGGACGGGGTCGACCTCGCGGTGCGGATCGGTGAGGTGCACGGCTTCCTCGGACCGAACGGCGCCGGGAAGACCACGCTCATCAGGATCCTGCTGGGGCTGCTGCGGGCGGACGGCGGTTCGGTGCGGCTGTTCGGCAGGGACCCGTGGGCCGACGCCGCGGAGCTGCACCGGCGTCTGGCCTACGTGCCCTCGGACGTGAACCTGTGGCCGACCCTGTCCGGCGGCGAGGTGATCGACATGTTCGGCCGCATGCGCGGCGGAAGCGACCAGCGGCGCAGGGCCGAGCTGCTGGAGCTGTTCGAGCTCGACCCCACCAAACGCTGCCGCGCCTACTCCAAGGGCAACCGCCAGAAGGTCGCCCTGGTGGCGGCCCTGGCCTCGCAGACGGACCTGCTGATCCTCGACGAGCCGACCTCCGGGCTGGACCCGCTGATGGAGGAGGTCTTCCAGCAGTGCGTGATACGCGAGCGGGCGGCCGGACGCACCGTGTTCCTGGCCAGCCACATCCTCGCCGAGGCCGAGCGGCTGTGCGACCGGGTCAGCATCATCCGCGAGGGCCGCATCGCCGAGCACGGGACGCTGGCCGAGCTGCGCCGGCTGACGCTGACCCGGATCGAGGCCGAGCTGGACACGGTGCCCGAGCTGCTGGCCGGGATGCCGGGCGTGCACAGCGCGGAGATCGAGGGAACGAAGGTGGTGTGCCACACCGAGCCCTCGGCGCTCGGCGAGGTCATGCGATACCTCAGCGACCGCGGCATCAAGAGCCTGGTCTGCCAGCCGCCGACGCTGGACGAGCTGTTCCTGCGGCACTACCGGAGCGACGGCGCGCGCATCCCGGTCCCCGGAGGCGCTTCATGAAGCACCTGACTGCCTCCCGGTCCCTGGCCCGGCTGATGCTGCGCCGCGACCGGCTGCGGGTCGCGATCTGGACGGCGCTGGCCGTCGGGCTCGTCTGGTCCAGCGCGGTGTCCGTCAAGGGCCTGTATCCCACGCAGTCCGGCCGCGACCAGTACGCGGCGACCGTGGGCGGCAGCCCTTCATCGCGCGTGCTGGGCGGTCCCGGCTATGGCGTGCACACGCTCGGCGGGATCACCGTGAACGAGTCCGAGACGACCGTGCTCGTGCTGATCGCGGTGTTCTCCTGCATGCTCGTGGTCCGCCACACCCGCAAGGAAGAGGAGACCGGCCGCGCCGAACTGCTGGCCGCGACCGTGCTGGGCCGGCACGCCCGGCTCGCCGCCACCCTGGGGGTGGTCGCGGGCATCGACGTGATCATGGGCGCTGCCATCGCCGGGGCCCTGATCGCCACCGGGCTGCCGGTACCGGGCTCGCTCGCCTACGGCGCCGGGGTCGCGGCGGTCGGCCTGTTCTTCGCCGGGGTCGGCGCGGTCACCGCGCAGTGGGCCGAGCACTCCCGCACCGCCAACGGCGCCGCCCTGGCGGTGTTCGGCGTCGCGTTCGGGCTGCGCGCCCTCGGCGACTCCCAGACCTCGGGTGCGGCCGCGGAACTGTCCTGGCTCTCGCCGATCGGCTGGGCCCAGCAGGTGCGGGCTTATGCCGGTGAGCGCTGGTGGACGCTGGCGCTGCCGGTCGCCGGGGCGCTGGTGCTGGCCGCCGCGGCGGCCGGATTGAGCCGGCGGCGCGACATCGGCGCCGGGCTGCGCCGGCCGCGCCGGGGACCGGCCGTCGCGGGGCCGCGGCTGTCCGGACCGCTGGGTCTGGCGTGGCGGTTGCAGCGGGGGGCGTTCCTGGCGTGGACGATCACCGCGGCGGTCGCCGGAGCGGTGTTCGGGGCGATCGCCGGCACGGTCTCCACGGCGGTCGGCCGCAACTCGCAGGCCTCGGACGTCCTGGCGCGCTTGGGCGGCGGCGGGGCGGTGGTGGACGACTACCTGGCGTGGGTGTTCGGCACCGCGGGCGCGGCCGCGGCGGTGTTCGCCGTGCTGTCGGTGTCGCGGCTGCGCTCGGAAGAGCTGGACGTGCACGCGGACCCGGTGCTGGCGACCGCCGTGACCCGCTCGCGGTGGATGGGCGCGCACCTGGTCCTGGCATACGCCGGGATGGTGCTGTTCCTCGCCGTCACCGGCCTGGCGGCCGGGATCGCGCACGGGATCGGCGACCACCGGCCGGCGCACGAAGTGGGCCGGGCCCTGGCCGGGGCGCTGGTGCAGGTGCCCGCGGCCGCGGTGCTGGCGGGGATCGGGATCGCCCTGTTCGGCCTGCTGCCGCGTTTCGGCGCCGTGGTCTGGGTGTGCCTGCTCGGGTCGGTGCTGCTCGGCCAGTTCGGCGACCTGCTCCGGCTCAGCCGGGGCGTGATGGCCGTGTCCCCGTTCAGCCACGTGCCGCGGCTGCCCGGCGGCCACGTCCAGGCGCTGCCGCTGCTGGAGCTCGGCGCGCTCGCGGTCGCGACAGCTGTGGTCGGGGTGGCCCAGTTCCGGCGGCGGGACATCGTTCTGCACTGAGAGCTCTGCACTGAGCGCTCTGCACTAAGCGTTTTTGCACTGAGCGGGCGGCGGGCGGCTCCCAAGGGCGTCAGCCCACCGCCTGTTCGATCAGTTCCAGCGCCACCCGGCGGCCGCGTCCGCGGCCGTCGGCGTAGGCCTGCTCGTAGGCCGGCGCGCCGAGTGCCGCGGCCAGCACGGACGCGACCCGGGCCACATCAGGGTTCTCATTGTCCGCCGCCCCCCGCAGCGCGTGCGCCGCCCCCAACAGCGCGGCGGCCTCGCCCGGCCGGCCGGCCGCGGCACGCAGCTCGGCCACGGCCACGCCGACGGTGGCCACGATCGGCATGTCGGGCACGCTCGCGGCCAGAGCCACCGCCGCCCGCAGTTCCGGCTCCGCGGCGGCGGCGTCCCCGGTGGCGACGGCCAGGTGGCCGCGGGCCACGCCGAGTGCGGCGCGGAACAGCGGGCCCACGGTCGGAGCGTGCTCCAGGTCGGCCTCCGCGGCGTCATAGAACTCCCTCGCGGAAACCAGGTCCCCTTCGTAGCGGGCGAGGTTCCCCAAGGCGATGCGGGCGAAGACCAGATGGCGGGCCGAGGCCGCCTCCGGGCGGGTGCCGACGATCGCCTGGAGCTCGGCGCGCGCTCGCGGGATGTCGCCGGCACGCTGGCGCGCGGCGGCCAACGCAGAACGCTGCAACACCGCGGCGTCACCGGGATCGATCTCGGCGAGCAGCCCGATCGCCTCCTGCAGGCCCGCGACCGCGCCGTCGAGACCGCCCAGCAGCACCTCGGCTTCGGACAGCGCGGTCAGCGCCATGGCCAGCCCCCAGCGCTCGCCCGCCGCGCGGAACGCCTCAGTGGCCTCCCGCAGGCTGTCCCGGGCGCCGCCCATGTCGCCGTGGTTGCCGAGCAGGAACGCGCGCAGCATCCACAGCATCGCCGCGGTCCACCGCCCGCGGTCCGGCAGCCGGCGGTCGATCGCCGACAGCCCCCAGCCCTCGTCGTCGACGACCACCGCCAAAGCCGGTTCCAGCAGCACGGCCACCGGGTCGTCCACCTCGGCGACGGATGCCGCCAGCGCCCGGTACTCGGCCAGCGGAAGCCCGGCGCGTGCGGACCCGCCGCCGAACAGGGTGTTGATCAGGTGGAAGCCCGCCGCGGCGGCGCGCGCGAGCTCGGGGGCCGCTCCCGGCACCCGCAGCGCGGCGTGCAGCCTGGCCGCCGCCTCGGCGTGGTCGTCGCCTATGGTCCAGAGCATCCCGAGCGCGGCGGCCAGCCGGACCGTGGTGTCGGCGTCGCCCGAAGCGGCGGCGAAGGACGAGGCCGCGGACAGGTTCTCCCGCTCACCGTCGAGGCGCCGGATCCAGCCGACCTGGTCGGCGCCGCGCAGCTGCGGGGCCGCGGTCTCGGCCAGGTCGAGGAAGTAGGCGGCGTGGTGGCGCCGGGCCTGCTCGATCCGGCCGGACTCGATGAGCCTGTCGCGCCCGTACTCCCGGATCGTGGCCAGCATCCGGTACCGCGGCCGGACCTGGTCGGCCAGCGACAGCAGGGACTTGTCGACCAGCGCCGAGAGCAGATCGACGACCGTCTCGGCCGGCACCCCGGCCCGTTCGCAGACCCCTTCGGCCGCCGCCAGCGTGATGTCGCCGGGGAAGACGGCGAGCAGTTCGGCCAGGCTCCGCTCCTCGGGGCTGAGCAGTCCCCAGCTCCACGCCATGACGGCGCGCAGCGTCTGGTGCCGCGGCAGCGCCGTCCGGCTGCCGCCGCCGAGCAGCCGGAACCGGTCGTCGAGCCGGGTCAGCAGCTCCGGCAGCGGCATCGAGCGGAACCGGGCGGCGGCCAGCTCGATGGCCAGCGGCAGGCCGTCGAGCCGGGCGCAGATCTCGACCACGGCGGCGATGTTGTCCTCGGCGAGCCGGAAGTCGGGTCGCACCGCCTCGGCCCGCTGCTGGAGCAGCTGCACGGCCGGATACCCGGCGGCCTGCTCCACGGTGACCCCCACTGCCGGGTGCGCCAGCGGCGGCACGGGGCACAACGCCTCGCCCGGCAGCCCCAGCGCCTCCCGGCTGGTGACCAGGATGCGCAGGTCGCGGCAGTGGCTCAGGACCTGTTCGACGAAGCGGGCGACGGCGTCCAGCAGGTGCTCGCAGTTGTCGAGCAACAGCAGGGTCCGGGACCGGCCCAGCACCTCGATCAGCCGAGCCAGCACCGCGGCGCCGTCCGGGGCGCCGTCCGGGCCGCGGTCCGGGCCGCGGTCCGCGGGACTGAGCTCCCGCAGGCCGACGGTGTCGGCGACGACGCGGGCCAGGTCGCCGGACTCGGTGAGCGAGGCCAGCTCGACCAGCCAGGTGCCGCCCGCGGTGCGCTCGTCCCGCTCGGCCAGCACGGCCTTGGCCAGCCGGGTCTTGCCGACGCCGCCCGGGCCGACCAGCGTCACCAGGCGGGAGCCGCGGAGCCGGTCGTCGATCAGCGCTATCTGGTCGGCGCGGCCGACCAGGCTGCTCAGCGGGAGGACCAGATTGCCCCGGGGACGGTCGGACCGGTCCGCCGTCTCCGGCTGCGCCGCCGACGCTTCAGCCGCCGACGCTTCAGCCATCGGCGCCCGGCCGGTCGAGGGCGGCGCCGAACCGGGCCCGGACCCGGCCGAGCCCGGGGCCCTCCCAGGCCTCTGTGTCCCAGGTCTCTGTGTCCCTGGCCTGTGCATCCCCGGCACCCGCGCACCGGACCTGAGTACCGCGACGTGCGCGTCCAACAGTTCCTGCCCCGGATCGGCGCCGAGTTGCTGACTCAGCATCCGTCGGTACTGCTCGAACGCCGTCAGCGCCTCGGTGTTGCGCCCGCTGGCGGCGAGCACCCGCACCAGCAGTGTCCGCAGACCTTCCCGGAATGGATGCGCCGCGATCAGCTCTTCGAGCTCTGCGACACTGTCCACCCCGAGAACCCCGGCCTGAAGACGAGCCTGCCAACAGTCCTCGACAGCCGCGAGCCGGAGCTCAGCGAACCGCGCTGCGGCCGCGGCGGCGAACGGCGCACTGAGCACATCGGCCAGCGCCTCCCCCCGCCACAGCCCGAGCGCCTCGTCCAGACTCTCGGCCGCCTCCGCCGCCCGCCCCTGCCGCAACCACGCC
>NZ_JAACYW010000102.1 GCF_015356825.1 Catenulispora rubra
GTGGTTGCCTGGGTGCGGGTGGCGGGGGGTCTTTACGAGGACGAGGGCAGGCAGGTCGGCGACGGCTTCGGCGGCGGGAGTGGCTCGGCGCCGGGCGAGGCTGTGGCGGATCCGGCCGGCGGCGGATTCGATCCCGAGCTGAGTTCGGAGCGCGGCGATGGTAGGCAGGCCGGCGACGTCGGCATCCCCCTCACCTGGTGCGACTGGGAGCCCTCGCTCCTGCTCGACATCCCCGAGTCCTGGCCGCCGGGCCTGTACGTCGCGCGCTTCACCGTCGACGCGCCGCTCCTGTCGGTCGTGGCGATGCGCGGCCGGAGCGCCTACGTGCCCTTCGTCGTGCGCGGGCCGCTGGCCGCCGGGTTCCCGACGCTCGTGGTGCTCCCGTTCGCCGCGTACACCGCCGCGAACCCGTGGCCGGTCGCCGATGTGCGGCGGGCCCGCGCGTTGTCGTTCGACCGCCCCTTCGCGGGCAACGGTCTGCCCACCGGGTTCGCCGCCGACGCCGCGTTCGTCGAACCGCTGACCGCCACCGACTTCGCGACCAGCCTGGATCTGCACGCGGGCCTCGTCGACCCCGGCGCATATCGCAAAGTCCTGCTTCGCACCGATCTGTGGTCGCTGCGGATGCGCGCAGCCGTCGCCAGAGCATCGCTGTCGGGCACGGATGTCGGCGGCCTCGACGGCGTCCCGCCGCCCTCCGTCGACTTCGCGCCGGGGCCCGACGGCCGCGACAACAGAATCCTGATTCGATACTGACCGCAGACGCGCGCCAACGATCAGCCCAGCATGCGCTCCAGCAAGTTCGCCGTCGCACGCTGGATCCGCGAGTCCGCGATCCCGTGTGCGGACAAGCCTTTCGCCCAGTGGAACGTGCCGCCGTCGAAGACCAGCCCCCCGGCCGGCGTCCGGTGCAAGACCGTGTGCTGCATCCGCGGCTGCCCCTGTCCGGTGTACGGAGAGGCGGCCAGGATCTCGGCCCCATCAGGGCTCTGAATCCATGGCTGCACCTGGTCGCACTCCCCCCACAGCAGCTCGGGGATCTGCTCGCCGTTCCGAACCCCGGTCCCCGCCCAGAACCAGTGCTCCGCGTTGTCCACGACCAGCGGCGCCGTGCCCTTCAGCGTCGACACGTACTGCGCGCCGAGCACCGCCTGCTCCGGACGCCCGGTCTGCCGCCACTGCGCGGTCCGCTCGTTCGCCGAGGCCGCGCCGGGGTCGGGCCGGTTCTTGTAGCAGACGACGGTCCGGCCGCCGTCCTCCAGCCGGATCCGCCAGTACACGTTGTTCGCGGCCAGGAACGCGACGTTCGCCCCGTTCGCGAGCGCCTTGTCGAGCGCGTCACGCATCGGCGCCGACCAGTACTCGTCGTGGCCGGGGAAGATCAGGGCCCGGTATCGGGTCGGGTCGACGGTCCCGTCGTGCAGGTCGGCGCTGTCGGCGTAGCCGACGCTCTTGCCGTGCGCGTCGGCCCAGGTCTCGACCCACTTGGCGAACGACGTGTCCAGGTCGAAGTTCGCCGGCAGCCCGGTGACGTGGTACGGCCGCTCGAAGCTGACCTTCGTCGCGGCCTTGCCCTCGGTATAGATCTTGCCGTCTTCCCAGGCGTAGTAGAGGCTCGCGCCGGTCTTCTTGTCCTTGGGGTACTCGTTGTACGCCTGGTACGTCGGGAACGGCAGCCCGACGAGGATGTCGTGGCTCCCCGCGTCGTCGCGTACCACGAAGGGGACGCAGGTCTGCAGGCCGTCGTCGGTGCGGAGCTTCGCGACGTGGATCCCGCTGCGCCAGTCGGCCGGGACGTCGAGGTGCCAGGTCGGAGTCCAGTCGCAGGTGATGGTGCGGGTGCTGAGGTCGAGCGAAGACCACGGCTGGGCCGCGCCGTCGAGCGCCTCGGTCTTCAGGACGCTGACATCCTCGGCGCCGACCCGGAACACCTCGATGGTGAAGCGCTGCGGGGGGTTCACCGAGACCATGAAGTCGATGCCGGTGCCGCGGTTGACGCTGTTGGCCGAGGCGTAGGCGCGGATGCGGCCCTCGACGTCGCTGCTGGCGCAGGTGCCGCCGGATTTGGGCGACCAGACCGGCTCCCCAGCGGCGCCGACGTGCTCGGCGGGGGCGATGTCGCGGACCGGCGGGAGCGGGTGCCGGGGATCGTACGGCTTGGCCCGGAACATGCCGGTGACCTCGCGCTTGGCCTTCGCCGCGACACGTCGGCCGTACTTGCCGATCCCCATGTTGACACCCATTGACGCCGCCGATCGCTGGTGGAGCTGGCGCGGAACGCGCTTATCTGCATCTCTTCAAACCCATGGCTATGCCAGATCTGTGTGCGCAGATCTGCGACCATGGTAGTCGCGGTCTCAGGTCAGTCGAGTTGGCCTGAGACCGCTCCGCGCATGTCGGTCGGGGTGTCGGCGCTCAGATATCGGCTGGGGCGTCGATCAGCCGAACTGCACGTGGTCCACGACGTGACCGCCGGCGTCGTAGGTCGTGTAGTACTTCATGGCCTGCTGGTCCTGCTCGCTGAGTGCTGGCAACAGGACGACGTAGTAGCCGTCGTTCTCGCCCGGGACCGGGGAGATCGGCTGCCGGGCGGTGGTGTGGTCGCCGATGGTGACGGACACCGAGGCCACCTTCGCCGAGTCGACGCGGCCGATGAGCGACCACAGCGACAGGCCGCTGGCATGCGCGACCTCGCCGGACGACAGCGGGCCGCGTACAGACTCGACGTCGCCGCCGCACTGGCCGCCGGCGTCGAAGTCCGGCTGCGATCCGGGTGGGTTCGTGCCCCACTGCAAACCGGTGTCGGCGCAGGTGGCGGTGTTGGCCTTGCCTTTCTCGGCGATCGGCAGGTGGTGGCCGAGGCCCGACATCAGGGGTTGGCTCTTGGAGACGACGAACACGTCGCGGACCAGGCGCCAGTGCTTGCCGTCGATGGTGCCGCTGGCGACGACGGTGTAGAGGTCGTTGGGGTTCGGGGCGCCGATGTTCGGGGTCAGTTGGGGGAGGATGATCGACACGCTGGGGGTCAGGCCTTTGGTGATGGCCGGGGCCGAGGATTCGGCCTGGTCGGGGGTGGTGTGGCCGGTGCTGCCGGTGTGGCCGGTGCTGTTGGTTCTGGCCGCCGACTGCAATGTCCCGGGTCCGGCTCCGGCTCCACCACCAGCGCCGGCGAAGATCGTCACCGCGGCGACCGGCAGCACGGCGAGCGCCGCCACTCCCGAGACCGCGGTGAGGCGCCGCCTGGTGCGCAACGTCGTGCCGCCCCTCATCACCGCGCCGACCGGTGTCGCGCCGATGTCGAGGTCGGCGACCTCGGCGCCGAAGGCGTCGTGCAGGTCGGTGTACGCGTGGTCGTGCCTGTGTTCGTACCCTGACTGGTCAGTCATTCCGGTTCCTTCCTTCCGGATTGCACCGCACTGGAGTCGCGATCGACCAGCACCGCACTCGCCCGCAGCCGGGCGAGCGCCTTCGAGGCCTGACTCTTGACCGTGCCGACCGAGCACCCCATCACCGAGGCGGCCTCCCGCTCCGAGAGGTCCTCCCAGTAGCGCAGCACCACGACCGCCCGCTGCCGCGCGGGCAGCTCCGCCAGCGCCGCCATCAGCGCGGACCGCTGCGCGATCGGCTCGTGCGGCACATGCGAGCGCCCGTCGACCGGCACGGCCACCAGGTGCTCGGCGACCCGCCGCTTCCGGAAGCGCCCCGAGTTCGCGTTGACCAGCACCCGCCGCACGTACGCGTCGACGTCATCAGCCCGCCGCACCCGCCGCCACGACGCGTAGACCCGCGTCAGAGCCGTCTGCGCCAGATCCTCCGCCAGAAACCGATCCCCGGTCAGCAGAAAAGCCGTCCGCACCAACACCGGCCACCGCGCCGCCATGTACGCCTGGAACTCGGCATCAAGGTCGACATCGACCTCAGCCAAAGCGCCCACCCCCACGTCCCCGGCACCGCCCTCGGCACCAGCCCCCGCGATCGCACTTCGCCGCATCGCGACCCCCTTCCGCCCTACTAGAGCCCGAAGCGCGCGGCGGGGTTGCCCGAGGGTAGCGGAAGGTCAGGCGGGGTGAGGGTGACGGGAAATACACGTTCGAGTGGCGCTCGTCCGGAATGCTGGACTTGGGCCTTTCGAACACTTTTAGCGTCTGCCGCATGAGTTTCCGCGTGTACTACGTCGACGATTCCGGAGACAGCATGACGGGCATCGCCGTCTACTCCTGGATCGAGGTCGATGCCGACCAACTTCCGAACGCGTTGGCCGTCTGGCTCCGCTTTCGCCAAGAGGTCTTCGACCGCCATCACATTCCAGTCGATACCGAGATCCACTCGGTCAATTTCCTGGGCGGTCGCGGCCACCCTTCCACGGAGGAAAAAGTGAACCAGTCCAAAGCGCTGCGCCATGAGATCTTCGTCGACGCCCTCAAGACGATCGGCGATCTGCCGGGAATCAAAGTGGGAGCCGTCTACCGGAGATCACCGCACCGGCGAAGCGGCTTCGCAGATGTCATGCGCGACACCTTCTGCAAGCTGGTGCTCGGCGTGGACCGAAGGCTCTTCCTGGCCGACCATCATGGATTCATGATCATCGATGGCAACGGCGACGGCAGCTGCCGCGAATACGGCCGCCTGGTCCGAAGCCTCAACCTCAGCGGACGACAGCTCATCGCAGGGCCTTTCTTCGAGCCGTCGGATCTGAGCGAATGGGTCCAGATGGCGGACATCGTCGCGTACGCCGCCTACCAGTCGGTGGTCAAGCGGCCGGGTAAGGAGTACTGCTGGACCTGGTACGCGGACTACATCGACCCCGACGGTCCGCAGGAAGTCTGACGACAAACCAGAAGGCCGCGGTCATTGACCGCGGCCTTCTGCAAGCTAGCTCGGGTCCCCCGGGGGGCCCTTACTGCACTCTTGACTATAGCTGAACGAGGCTCGGAATCGCACCCGATCGCACCGAATCCGCCCCATTCGCCACCCCAAAGAGTGACTAAAAAGCATCCGCCGGCACATAAGTCCCCCACACCTCCCGCAGCGCATGACTCACCTCGCCGCCGGTGGCCCGCGCGGCCAAAGCCTCCCGCATCGGGTACAGCACGTTCTCCGTATCCGTCGCCGCGGCGCGCTTCATCGCGTCCAGGGCCTTCGTCACCGCCGCGTTGTCGCGCTCGGCGCGCAGCTTCGCCAGGCGTTCCGCCTGCTGTGCTTCGATCGCGGGGTTCACGCGGAGTGGTTCGTAGGGTTCCTCGACGTCGATCGTGTACTTGTTGACGCCGACGACCGTGCGCTTCCCGCTGTCGATCTCCTGCGTGATCTGGTACGCCGAGCGCTCGATCTCCTGCTTCTGGAAGCCTGCCTCGATCCCCGCGACGGCGCCGCCGTAGTCCTCGACGCGGGCCATCAGTTCCAGGGCGGCGGTCTCGACTTCGTCGGTCATGGCCTCGATGGCGTAGGAGCCCGCGAAGGGGTCGACCGTCTTCGTGACGTCCGACTCGTAGGCGATCACCTGCTGCGTCCGCAGCGCCAGCCGGGCCGCCTTCTCCGTCGGCAGGGCGATGGCCTCGTCGAACGAGTTCGTGTGCAGGGACTGCGTGCCGCCGAGCACCGCACCGAGGCCCTGCAGCGCCACGCGCACCAGGTTGACCTCCGGTTGCTGCGCCGTCAGCTGCACGCCGGCCGTCTGCGTGTGGAAGCGCAGCATCTGCGACTTCGGGTTCTTCGCACCGAACTCGTCGCGCATGACTCGGGCCCAGATGCGGCGGGCCGCGCGGAACTTCGCGATCTCCTCCAGGAGGGTCGTGCGGGCCACGAAGAAGAACGACAGGCGCGGCGCGAAGTCGTCGACGTCCAGGCCCGACGCCAGCGCCGCGCGCACGTACTCGATGCCGTTCGCGAGCGTGAAGGCGATCTCCTGCGCGGGCGTCGCCCCGGCCTCGGCCATGTGGTAGCCGCTGATGGAGATGGTGTTCCACTTCGGGACTTCGCGGTGGCAGTACTGGAAGACGTTCGACACCAGGCGCAGGGAGGGCTTCGGCGGGAAGATGTACGTCCCGCGGGCGATGTACTCCTTCAGGATGTCGTTCTGGATGGTGCCGGTCAGGCGGTCCGACGGCACGCCCTGCTCCTCGCCGATCAGCTGGTACATCAGCAGCAGGACGGCGCCCGGGGCGTTGATCGTCATCGACGTGGAGACCTCGCCGAGGGGGATGCCGTCGAACAGCACGCGCATGTCCTCGACCGAGTCGATCGCCACGCCGACCTTGCCCACCTCGCCGGCCGCGATCGCCTCGTCGGAGTCGTAGCCCATCTGGGTCGGCAGGTCGAAGGCCACCGACAGCCCCATGGTCCCGGCGTCGATCAGCTGGTGGTAGCGCCGGTTGGACTCCGCCGCGGTGCCGAAGCCGGCGTACTGCCGCATCGTCCACGGCTTGCCGGTGTACATCGTCGGGTACACCCCGCGGGTGAACGGGAAGGCCCCCGGCTCCCCCAGCTTGGCGGCCGGGTCCCAGCCGCTCAGCGCGGACGGGCCGTACACGGGCTCGATCGGCAGGCCGGACTCGCTCAGCGATGACACCTTCGGCGCTCCTAACGGCTAAGGGGCTCGCGGCGAGGAACGCGGCCTCCTGACCGCAGGTTATTCGGTACCCCGCAAGGGCACCAACGGGCAGATCCGAGGCGTGCGTCAACCGCCGATTGCCCCCCATGCCACCAGCCCGGCGCCGCCTGCGGAACCCCTACCGACCCCAGCCTTCAGGCGCACGTCCAGACATACCTTCAAGCGCACCTTCAGACGTACCGCACCGGCAGCGCCTTGATCCCGTTGATCCACGCCGACCGCAGCCGCCGCAGCTCGCCGTCCGGAGCCAGCCCCGGCGCCAGCTCGGCCAGCGCCTCGAACATCAGGTTGATCTCCATCTTCGCCAGGTTCGCACCCAGGCAGTAGTGCGGCCCGCCGCCCCCGAACCCGAGGTGCGGGTTGGGGTCGCGCAAGATGTCGAACGTGTGCGGCTCCGAGATCACGCTCTCGTCGTAGTTCGCCGACGAGTACAGCAGCACCACCCGCTGCCCGGCCTTGACCTCGACGTCCCCGACCAGGGTGTCGGTCACGGCGGTGCGCTGGAAGGAGATGATCGGCGTGGCCCAGCGGACGATCTCGTCCGCGGCGGTCTTGGGCCGCTCCTTCTTATAGAGCTCCCACTGCGCGGGGTTGTCGAAGAACGCCTGCATCCCGTGCGTGATCGCGTTCCGCGTGGTCTCGTTGCCGGCCACCACCAGCATCATCACGAAGAAGCCGAACTCGTCGTCGTTCAGCTTCCCGAAACCGTCGCCGCGGTCGGCCTGGATGAGCTTGGTGACGATGTCGTCCTCGGGGTGCTCCCGCCGCTTCGCCGCCAGCTCCATCGCGTACACCAGCAGCTCGATGGAGGCGTTCTTGCCGTCCTCCTCGCTGACGTTCAGATCCGGGTCGTCGTAGCCGGTCATCGTGTTCGACCACTCGAACAGCTTCCAGCGGTCCTCCTGCGGCACCCCGATCAGGTCGGCGATCGCCTGCAGCGGCAGCTCGCTGGCCAGGTCCGTGACGAAGTTCCCGCTCCCCCGCTCCGCCGCCTCGGCGACGATCCGGCGCGTGCGCTCCTTCAGCACCGACTCCAGCGCGTTGATCGAGCGCGGGGTGAAGCCGCGCTGGACGATGTTGCGCATCTTGGTGTGGTCGGGGGCGTCGGCGTTCAGCATGATGACCTTCTGCATGTCCAGGTCTTCGCGCGTCACGCGGGGGCCGAAGCGCACCAGCGCGGTGTTCGGCGAGGAGGCGAACAGCTCCGGGTGCGTGGAGACGTACTTGACGTCGGTGTGGCGCGAGGCCACCCAGTACCCGTCGTCGCCGAACGGCTGCTGGGAGTCCGGGGTGGCGCACCACCACAGCCGCGTGGTCCGCCGCAGCTCGGCGAACTCCTCGAACGGCATCCGCTCCTCGTACAGGTCCGGATCGGTGAAGTCCCGGTTCACCGGGATCGCGGGCTTGGTCGTGACGGACATGCGAGCGCCTCCCGGCCGAGTCTTCTGACGGGTTGTCAGCTTCCGGTGTAGGGGCACCGTAATAACGTGTTCTAGTTTCCGCAATACCCATCGCGCCCGCGGTCGTTGCCGGGCCGCAACCTGCGCACTCGCGACCTGTCCGCGACGCATCCCTGACGCATTTAAGCCAACGAAAACGTTGGCAAATCCCTCACAAGGCCTAACACGACCCATTCGGCGTCCGAGCCCTGAGGGGTTGGTCACACTCGGCTTGCGGGTCCGTTTTGTCCACTTGATGATCGTTAGCATGACCGCTGGCATCGAAGCCTGTCCGCACGTCGTGACTGCTGCGCACGGTATCGGTAGCCGTCTCGTCAGCTACTTCACCACCTGAGAGGCTGGGCATGGCAAGCGGAGCCCAGGGTGCCAAGGGCACCCTCTACCGCGGCCGGGAAGGCATGTGGAGCTGGGTCGCGCAACGCGTCACCGGCGTCCTCCTGTTCTTCTTCCTGTTCGCACACGTGCTCGACACGGCGCTGGTCCGCGTCAGTCCGCACACGTACAACCAGGTCATCGGCACGTACAAGAACCCCGTGGTGAACCTCCTCGAGGTCGGCCTGGTCGGCGCCGTCATGTTCCACGCCTTCAACGGCCTGCGGATCATCGCCATCGACTTCTGGAGCAAGGGGCCGAAGTACCAGCGCCAGCTGCTCTGGGCCGTCGTCGGCCTGTGGGCGGTGCTGATGCTCGGCTTCCTGGAGCCGATGATGCAGCACACCTTCCACGAGTGGTTCGGGTGGTGACCGGTCCCATGTCCTCCTCCCACGTCGCCCTCGAGCCGCCGCGCACCGGCAACCCCGGCCGCTCCCAGCGCTTCCGCAGCCGCAAGGGCCCGGGCAAGGTCACCCGGGGCAACTTCGAGCTCTACTCCTGGCTGTTCATGCGGGCCTCCGGGGTCCTGCTGGTCTTCCTGGTCCTGGGCCACCTGTTCATCATGATGGTCACCGACGGCGGCGTGGAGAAGATCGGCTTCGCCTTCGTCGCCGGCCGCTGGGCCTCGCCGTGGTGGCAGTTCTGGGACCTGCTCCAGCTGTGGCTGGCGATGATCCACGGCACCAACGGCATGCGCACGGTCATCAACGACTACGCCGACAAGGACCGCACCCGCGCGATCCTCAAGGGCCTGCTGTACACGGCCTCCGTGCTGACGATCTTCCTCGGCACCCTGGTCATCTTCACGTTCGACCCGAGCATCAAGGGCTAGGCGCGCGCATGGCACCTCAGATCCACACTTACGACACCGTCATCGTCGGCGCCGGCGGCGCGGGCATGCGCGCGGCCCTGGAGGCCTCCAAGCGCAGCCGCACGGCGGTGCTGACGAAGCTGTACCCGACCCGCTCCCACACCGGCGCGGCACAGGGCGGCATGTGCGCCGCGCTGGCCAACGTCGAGGACGACAACTGGGAGTGGCACACCTATGACACCGTGAAGGGCGGCGACTACCTGGTCGACCAGGACGCCGCCGAGATCATGTGCAAGGAGGCGATCGACGCCGTCCTGGACCTGGAGAAGATGGGCCTGCCCTTCTCCCGGACCCCCGAGGGCAAGATCGACCAGCGGCGCTTCGGCGGGCACACCAAGGAGCACGGCAAGGCGCCGGTGCACCGGTCCTGCTTCGCCGCCGACCGCACCGGCCACATGATCCTGCAGACGCTGTACCAGAACTGCGTCAAGCAGGAAGTCGAGTTCTACAACGAGTTCTATGTCCTGGACCTGCTGCTGCACGAGGACTCGGACGGCACCAAGTACGCCGCCGGCGTCGTGGCGCTGGAGCTGGCCACCGGCGAGATCCACATCTTCCGCGGCAAGGCCGTCATCCTGGCCACCGGCGGCTTCGGCAAGGTCTTCAAGACCACCTCGAACGCGCACACCCTGACCGGCGACGGCATGGGCATCGTGTGGCGCCGCGGGCTGCCGCTGGAGGACATGGAGTTCTACCAGTTCCACCCAACCGGCCTGGCCGGCCTGGGCATCCTGCTCACCGAGGGCGCGCGCGGCGAGGGCGGCATCCTGCGCAACGCCGACGGCGAGCGCTTCATGGAGCGCTACGCCCCGACCATCAAGGACCTGGCACCCCGCGACATCGTCGCGCGCTCCATGGTGCTGGAGGTCCGCGACGGCCGCGGCGCCGGTCCCAACAAGGACTACGTCTACCTGGACCTGACGCACCTGCCGGCCGAGCAGATCGAGGAGAAGCTGCCGGACATCACCGAGTTCGCCCGCACCTACCTCGGCGTGGAGCCGACGACGGAGCTGGTGCCGGTGTACCCGACGGCGCACTACGCGATGGGCGGCGTGCCGACCAACGTCTCCGGCGAGGTGCTGGCCGACAACGACACCGTCGTGAAGGGCATGTACGCGGCCGGCGAGGTGGCGTGCGTGTCGGTGCACGGCTCCAACCGCCTGGGCACCAACTCGCTGCTGGACATCAACGTCTTCGGCCGCCGCGCCGGCATCAACGCGGCCGAGTACACGGTCGACGCCGAGCTCAAGCCGCTGCCGGCCGAGCCGGAGCAGGCTGTGGTGTCGATGGTCGAGGGCCTGCGCACCTCCACCGGCCACGAGCGCGTGGCGCAGATCCGGTCCGAGCTGCAGACCACGATGGACCAGAACGCCGGCGTGTACCGCAACGACGAGACGCTGGCGCAGGCCGAGAAGGACGTCAAGGAGCTGCAGCGCCGGTACCGGGACGTCGCCGTCCAGGACAAGGGCAAGCGGTTCAACACCGACCTGCTGGAGGCCGTCGAGCTGGGCTTCCTGCTGGACCTGGCCGAGATCCTGGTGCTCGGCGCCCGCAACCGGACCGAGTCGCGCGGCGCGCAGGCCCGCGAGGACTACCCGACGCGGGACGACGTGAACTGGCAGAAGCACACGATGGCCTACCGGGAGAAGGACGGCGAGGGCGGCTACAAGGTCCGCCTGGACTACAAGCCCGTCATCGTCACCCGCTACCAGCCGACGGAGCGTAAGTACTGATGAGCACCGCTACTGTGCAAGACCACGTCGAGACGTCGGCCTCGGGCAAGGCCGGCATCGCGATGATGACCATCACGGTCCGCATCCGGCGCTACAACCCGGAAGTCGACGCCGCCCCGCACTGGGTCGACTACCAGGTCACGGCGGACCCGACGGCACGCATCCTGGACTCGCTGCACAAGATCAAGTGGGAGCAGGACGGCTCGCTGACGTTCCGGCGCTCCTGCGCGCACGGCGTCTGCGGCTCGGACGCGATGCGGATCAACGGCAAGAACCGGCTGGCGTGCAAGGCGCTCGTGAAGGACCTGAACCCGAGCAAGCCGATCACCGTCGAGCCGATCCAGGGCCTGCCGGTGCTCAAGGACCTCGTGGTCGACATGGAGCCGTTCTTCCAGGCCTACCGCGACGTCAAGCCGTTCCTGATCGCGCACGGCAACGAGCCCACGCGCGAGCGGATCCAGTCGCAGAAGGACCGCGACCGCTTCGACGACACCACCAAGTGCATCCTGTGCGCGGCGTGCACCACGTCCTGCCCGGTGTTCTGGGCCGACGGCCAGTACTTCGGCCCGGCGGCGATCGTCAACGCGCACCGGTTCATCTTCGACTCCCGCGACGACGGGGCGAACGAGCGCCTGGAGATCCTGAACGACCGCGAGGGCGTGTGGCGCTGCCGGACCACGTTCAACTGCACCGAGGCGTGCCCGCGCGGGATCCAGATCACGCAGGCGATCGCTGAGGTGAAGCGGGCGCTGATCACTCGTCGGGTGATTTGATTCGCTTGCCATGTTTGGCCTACTTGCCCTATTGTGCCGCGAAGACCCGCCGAGAGTGAATTCGGCGGGTCTTCCGCTTTTGCGGGGGCGGTTCGCGGGACGCTGGGAGGTGCTGTCCGCCGGCCGGTCCGTGGCCGACGGCACCTCCGACGAAGGGATCGACGATGCGCCGCTTCGCAGCCGTCACCGTCACAGCGCTGCTTTCCGCGGCTGGGCTCACCGCCGGGGCCGGGGCCGCTCAGGCATCTGACGGGTTCACGGTCCACGTGCTCGGCGGCCTGCACCTCAAGCGGGTGGACGCCACGAGCGGGCAGACGCAGGTCACGTACTTGCTGTGCACGTCCACCTCGACAGGGGACGCGACGCCGGTGGTCCACGGCCTCGGCGGGCTGAAGGACGCGACCTCGGCGTGCGAGGAGTTGGCGGCGGTACACGGGAACCTCGACGCGCTGTCGGTGCATCCGACGTGGCTGGCCCCGGCGGTCGTGGCGCCGGTGGAGGTCAGGGCGGCCGGGACGTGGGAGGGGGCTCGGGTGGCGTGGGGTCACAAGTACACGAATGGCGGATGGCTGGCCCGGGCGACCGGGGATGTGTTCGCGTTCTGAGGCGCTAACCCCCCAACCCCCGCCGCTGCTTCTCCTCGGCGATCGCCCGCTCCACCGCAGCGCGGTCGTCGGGGTCCAGGGGGCTGAACACCGTCGGCTCGCCGGGCAGTGCGCGGTTGCCTGCGCCGGCGCGCAGGCCGTCGAGCAGGATGCCGACGAGGCGGTCGGTCAGCGCCTCCGGGTCGGTCATCGGCGGGCGGCTGGGGCCGCTCTGCGAGAGCATCCCGGCCAGCAGCTGGACCTCCAGGAAGCTGATGTCGGCGCGCAGCTGCCCCGCCTCCTGGGCCCGCAGGTAGACGCCCTCGACGGCGTCGATCGCCTCGCGCATCGCGGCGGAGACCGCCGGGTCGTCGATCAGGTCGAAGCGTTCGCGGAAGATCACCGGCAGGGTCGGGCCGAGGCCCAGGCCCGCGACCGCGCGGACCAGGGCCTCCCAGGCCGGCGGGCCGTCGGGGGCGGCCCGGGCGGCGGCCTGCGCGCGGCGGGCGGCGGCCGACATGCCTTCGAAGAGGTCGACGAGCACCCCGCGCAGCAGCGCGTCCCGGTCGGAGAAGCGCCGGTACAGGGTCCCGATGCCGACCCCGGCGCGCTTGGCGACCTTGTCGAGCGCGACCGACGTACCCTCCTCGACGTAGATCTCTCGCGCCGCCTCCAGCAGGGCGCGGCGGTTGTCCTCGGCATCGGCTCGCATGGCGCGCACTGTAGCGTCCCGAGCGGAACGGATGAAAATTCTCCACTTCTGCTGTCCCCGACGTGAGCCGCGGCTCAGCCGAAGTCGCTCGGCGCGTGACGCAACCCTCCCCGTCCGCCGCTTCGTCAGTGGGGTGACCATGGAGGGAGCGGTGGATGCGGGAAGCGCGCGAGCGGGAGTTCGACGAGTTCGTCCTCGCACGGCAGCAGCGGCTGCTGCGCACCGCGTATCTGTTGTGCGGGGACTGGCATCTGGCCGAGGACCTGACGCAGAACGCGCTGGCGAAGGTGTACCTGGGCTGGAACCGGATCCAGCGCGTGGAGCAGATCGACGCCTACGTGCACCGGATGCTGTTCCGGACCTTCGTCGACACCTACCGGCGCCGTCGCAAGCGGGAGATCCTGAGCGCGGCGGTCCCGGACGTCGCCGGCATCGGCACCGCCAGCGACGTCCGCCTGACCCTGCTGGCCGCGCTGGCCGAGGTCACACCGCGCTATCGGGCCGTCCTGGTCCTGCGGTTCTGGGAGGACCGCAGCATCGCCGAGACGGCCGCGGCGCTCGGCATCTCCGACGGCTCGGTGAAGTCGCACACCCACCGTGGTCTCCAGCAGTTGCGCTCGGTCCTCGGGGACCAGGCGCTGGATCTCACCTCGTGAGGAGGCCGGGCATGCACGACCACGGACAGGAACACGGGCAGGAACACGGGCAGGAACACGAACGGGAAGCCGAGCAAGAGGACAGCCAGAGGCGGGACATCGAGCACTGGCTCGCGGCGGCGGCGCCGGAGGTAGTGCCGGTCGTGGTCGACCTGCACCATCGCGCCCGGGCCCTGGGACGGCGTCGGCGGACGCAGCACCGGGTGCTGGCGGCCGGCGGGGCCGGCGTGACCACGGCTGCGGTGGTCACGGCGGTCTTCGTGGTGGGGCACGCGGGTCCGGGCGCGGTTGCCAGCCCGACGACCACGACGAAGACCACCACGGCTCCCACGACGCTGATGCCGTCGAAGCCGCTGGGCACCAACCCGGACTCCCCGCTCGAAGACGACCGGCCGGCAGCGCAGGCCGCTGTCAAAGCCTTCGAGGCGGCACTTCCCGCCGGCAGCACGGTGAAGAACGCCAAGGCCTACGTCTTCAACCCGCAGGCGAAGTTCAGCGGGTCCGGGTTCGGCGTCATGTTCGATGTCGTCGAGCCGTCCGGCCGGGCCTACAACCTGCAGGTCGACGTCAGCCAGGACCCTTACAAGGAATCCTGGGACTGCGACAAGCCGATCCAGTGCAGCGACGCCCGGTTCCTCGGACGCGACGCCCAGTGGCAGTCGTCGCCGGCGAGCAGCCCGCCCGCGTATGACGGCACGTATATGGCGGCCTTCACCATCCGCGACCTGTCCACCACGCACTACTACTTCGGGTTCCACACCGAGGGCAAGAACCTCTCGAAACTGCCTGATCCCCAGGAGCTCCGGACAATCGGCCTGAACGAGAAGCTCGGCGAAGCCCTGGTGGCCGCGTTCAAACAGGCCCCGTAAGCCTCAGGCCCGAAGAACCCGGTTCACGATTCACAACCAGCCCCGCTGCTGCGCCGCCTGGACCGCCTCGGTGCGGTTCCGGGCGGCGGTTTTCTGGATGCACGCCGACAGGTAGTTGCGCACCGTGCCCTCCGACAGGTGCAGCCGCCGCGCGATGTCGGCGATGGTCGAGCCGTCGGCGGAGGCCGCGAGGACGTCGCGTTCGCGCGGCGTCAGCGGGTTCTCCCCGGCGGCCAGCGCGGCGGCGGCCAGATCCGGGTCGATGACCCGCTCCCCCCGCAGCACCTTGCGGATCGCCGCGACCAACTCCGCCACCGGCGCGTCCTTCACCAGGAACGCCGACGCCCCGGACTCCATCGCGCGCCGCAGGAACCCGGGCCGCCCGAACGTGGTCAGGATGATGATCCGCACCTCCGGCAGCGCCCGATGCAGCGCGTCGGCGGCATCGAGCCCGGACATCCCCGGCATCTCGATGTCCAACAAAGCGACCCGCACATCAGCCGCCTTCGCCGCCGCCAGCACCTCGTCCCCACGCCCCACCTCCGCGACGACCTCCAGATCGTCCTCAAGGTTGAGCAGCGTCGCCAAGGCGCCGCGCACCATGGCCTGATCCTCAGCGAGCAGGAGGCGGACGACATCGGCGGGCGCGGTGGTCATGGGGCCAACCTATCGGGAACGATTCGGGCGCGGTGGTGGGAAATCAGCCGCCCGGCGCCGCAAACAGACCCTTCCGCGCACGCCCGACTGCCGCATAGCCTCACGCGCACATGCACGAACGCCGCACACAGCCTCATCCCGCCGCCGCAGACAGCCGCTTCGGCAAAATGCGCTGCTGTGTTGGCCATCATCCGCCCTCGCGCGCCATCATCCGGCGCCGCCGCTCGCCCCATCGCCGCAACCGCCAGGCCCGGCCAGCACGCCAGGCAGGCTCGTGCGCAATCGTCCAGCACCGCCGCGAGCCCCATCCCTGCAACCGTCGGCCAGCCGCGCGCCGCCCTAGACCCCAAAGCCCTTCACCGGCGCCGCCGCCACCAACCGAAAATCCCCGTCGTTCCCGCCCACCGACAGCCGTCCGCCGACCTCGTCCAGCCGCTCGCGCAGTCCGGTCAGCCCGTGGCCGCCGCAGCTGTCCGTGCCTCCGACCGTCGCCGCCAGGCCGCGGCCGTCGTTGCGGACCGTGAGCACCATCTCGTCGGCGGTGCGGACCAGGGTCACGTGCACGTGCTCCGCGGCGCTGTGGCGGATGGCGTTCGTCACCGCCTCGCGGAGGCACCAGGCCAGGGCCGATTCGCTGTGGGCGTCGAACTCGCCTGTCGCGGCGGCGACGTCGGGCGACGCGTCGAGCTTGATCCCCGCCGCGTCCAGGGCCAGGTGGGCCGAGGCCACCTCCACCGCCAGGGTCGCGCGGCGGTAGCCGCTCACCGCGTGGCGGATGTCGGTCAGGGTCTGGCGGGAGACCTGCTCGATCTCGGCGACCTCGGTCAGCGCCGCGTCCAGGCCCGGGGTCGGGCCCTCCGGGGCCGCGTCGCGGGCTTTGAGCAGCATGCGCTGGGCCAGTTCCGCCTTGAGCGTGATGGTCGCCAGCGAGTGCCCGGTCAGGTCGTGCAGGTCGCGGGCGAGGCGCAGCCGTTCCTCGTTCGCCGCCAGGTGGGCGACCTGGGCTCGGGCCTCGCGGAGCTGGCCGATGAGGATCGCCATCTGCCGGATGCCGGTGGTGGCCATCCCGGCGAAGAACGTCGGCAGCGTCAGCAGCAGCCAGTCCGAGGAGTTCGCGCCGGAGATCACCTCGCAGAACGCCAGCACCACGACCACCACCGTGATGCCCTTGAGCGCCTGGTGCCGCTCCAGCGGCAGCCCGAGCCCGGCGCCGGTGCCGACGTAGATCCACAGTCCGGCCAGGTCCGAGTTGACCCAGACGCTCGTGCCGAAGGCCACGATGCCCATGACGGTCAGCACCGGCAGCACCGCGCGCGTGTTGCGCACCGGCATGCCGATCTCCCCGGACTTCGGGTACACCGCGTACGCCAGCCCGCAGTACAGCACCGCGAAGGCCCCGACCACCGCGAAGTTCAGCACCTTCCAGCCCAGCGAGCGGTCCGCGTGGACCGAGTTATGCAACGGCTGGATCAGGTAGATCAGCCAGACCGCGGCGAACAGCCACTTGTACTTGCCGGGCTCCCCGACCCGCGGTGTCTGCAGCGTCAGCGGCGGGTCCGCGTAGGCCGAACGGCCGGCCCTTTCCGCGGCGCCGGCCATCCCCTCCTCGGCCGTCGCCGACGGCCCCTCGGCCGACCGCTCGTTCCACACGTCCATCACCTCCGTATCGTGCCTCGCCTACGGGTTCCCTCCGCAACCCGGCGGGTCCCGAGCCGGTCAGCCGGTCAGCGAGTCGGCAGACCGGGACCGGGGACCCCGCCGGTCACATCACTGTTCCTTCGCCGACCGGTACGAGAAGACCGCCAGCAGGGCGAAGAGCACGCCCCAGCCGAGCACCACCGCGATCGAGGTCGCCGAGACCTTGCCGCTGCTGATGATGTCCGTCCCCAGCTTGTGCGCCTGGTACGTCGGGAACCACTTGCCGATCTTCTCGAGCGTGCCGCCGAGCGGGAACCACAGGCCGCCCAGGATCGCCATCGGGAAGAACACCAGCATCACGGCCGGCTGCGCGGTCTCCGGGTCGAACCGGTAGCCGATCGCCACCGCCAGCGAGACGAAGGTCATCGACGCGATCCACAGCACCAGGGCGTTCACGACCCACTTCCAGGCCGGCATCTCCACGTGGTTCAGGAACGCGCCGATCCCGAACACCACCAGCACCGACGGGATGGTCGTGGCCAGCGAGGTGACCACCTTGGCGAAGACGTACCCCCACCCCGGGAGCGGCGTCAGCCGCAGCTGCCGGGTCCAGCCGGACTTGCGCTCGGTGGCGATCCGGATGGAGTTGTTCATCAGGGCCCCGGCGAACGCGCCGTACGTGGCCATCGCCAGCATGTAATAGGCCTTGAAGTCGACCCCGTCGGCCTGCGTGGTCTGCTTGCCGACGATCAGGTACAGCGCCGCCGGCATCGCGATCGCGAAGATCAGGTAGCGGCCGTTGCGGATCACCCGCATCACGTCCAGCTTGGTGAGCGTCAGCGTGGCACTCATCGCGCCGCCTCCATAGTCGCAGTGTCGGTGTCCCCGACAGAGTTGTCCTCGGCGGTGATCGCCAAGAAAGCCTGCTCCAGACCCAGCGCCTGGATCTCGATCTCGGCCGGCCGATATCCGGCGTCCAGCAGCGCGTACAGCGTCGCGTCGGAGTCGGAGGACTGGAGCCGCACGATGTCCGCCTGCCGCTCCACGTGCACCAGGTTCGGCAGCCGGTGCAGCACCGCGTCCGGCACGCCGGGCAGCCGGAACGACAGCCGCTTGGCACCGGCGCTGGCCTTGATCTCGGCCGCCGAGCCGTCGGCGAGCAGCCGGCCCTTGTTGATGACGATGACGCGCTCGGCGAACTGGTCCGCCTCTTCCAGGTAGTGCGTGGCGAACAGCACCGTCTTGCCCTCGTAGGCGCGCTCGCGCATGGTCGCCCAGAACGCCTGGCGGTTCTCCACGTCCATCCCGGTCGTGGGCTCGTCCAGGACGATCAGCGGGCTGTCGCCGATGATCGCCATCGCGAACTGCACGCGCTGCTGCTGCCCGCCGGACAGCTTGTCCACCCGCCGGTCGGCCAGGTCGGCGATGTTCGCCCGCTTCAACGCGTCGGCGACCGGGATCGGCCGCGGGTGCAGCTTCGCCCACAGCTCGACCTGCTCGCGCACCGTCACGTCGCTCATCAGGCCGCCGGACTGGAGCATCGCCCCGACCATGCCGTGCTTGATGGCGTCGGCTGCGGTGCCGCCGAACAGCGCCACCCTGCCGGAGTCGGGCCGGCTCAGCCCGAGCAGCATGTTCAGCGAGGTGGACTTCCCGGCGCCGTTCGGGCCGAGGAAGGCGATGGTCTGGCCGGGCTGCAACGCCATCGTCAGGTGGTTGACGGCGTGCACCGGCCCCTTGGGCGAGTGGAAGGTCTTGCTCACGTTCTCGAACTCGACTACCGCCCCGTCCGGGCTTCGAGTGTCTCGTGGCATCTCAGTCGTCCCCAGTGTCCTCAGTGGTGTGTGCGGGTCTCACGTCTCCCCGTTCGAGATCCATGACACCACCGTGACCAGGGCCGCAACCATTGTGGAAGCTCGTGAAATCGGCATGACAGCTGTCATGGCCCAAGGGGTGAGAACCGCACAGAGAACCACACTGAGAACCGCGCCGGGCGCCCGGTGACGATCGGCACGAGACCGGCACCGGACGCCCGCGACGGCTATCCGGCCAGCACCGATCGGTACAACTCACTGACATGCGCGGCCTGCTCGGCGACCGCGTACCGCTCCAGCGCGCCGGGCGGTGCCGAGCGGTCCACCGGCGTCAGGTCCGCCGCCTCGCGCAGCGCGGCGACGAACGCGTCCGGCCGCGACGGCACCCGGGCGGCGCGGTCCCCGAGGCCCGACAGTCCGTCCAGCGCGGGGGAGTCAGAGTAGACGGCCGGCAGCCCGCAGGCCACAGCCTCCAGCGGGGCCAGCCCGAAGGTCTCCGACGGCGAGGGCGAGGCGAACACGTCCATCGCCGACAACAGGTCCTTGATCTCCAGCATCCCGCCGCCGACGTCCCCGGTGAAGTGCACGCGGCCGGGCATCCACTCGTGCGCCAGCCGCTGCAGCCGCGCGCGGTCCGGGCCGGCCCCGACGATCAGCGCGATCGCGCCGTCGATCCGGCCGGCCGCCTCGATCAGCACCTCGAAGTGCTTGTCCGGGTCCAGCCGGCCGACACCGCCGATCACGAAGGCGCCGGAGTCGATGCCGAGGATCTTGCGCACCAGGGTGCGCGCGTTCGGATCGAAGCGGAACTCGCGGATGTCGATGCCGTTCTCTATCACCTCGACCCGCTCGATCCGCCAGGCCCGCAGGTAGTCCGCGACGGCCTGCGAGACCGCTATCGTCACCCGGCCCATGCGCTCGGAGGCCCGGTACATGGCCCGGACGCCGAGCCGGTCCTTCGGCTTCCCCTCGATGAGCTCCCTGCCCAACGAGTGCTCGGTGGCGACGATGGCGCGTACCCCGGCCATCCGCGCGGCCAGCCGGCCGTACAGGTGGGCCCGGTACAGATGGGTGTGCACGATGTCGAAGCCGCCGTCGCGGACCAGCTTCACCAGGTGCATCAACGACGCCATGTCGCGGTTGGACGGCATGCGCAGGTCGTGCACCCGGAACCCGTCGGCCCGGATCCGCTCCCCGACGCGGCCGCCCTCGGTCAGGCACGCCACCTCGCACTCTTCGGGCAGGTGCTGTAACAGCGTGGCCAGCTGGCGCTCAGCGCCGCCGGAGGCCAGGCCGGTGATGACGTGCAGGATTTTGGTCATACGGGGCCGCCTTCCTTGCCCCGCGCGCCGGGACGCGGGCGGGCGGCCGCCGACGGGCCTGCGCCGTCGCGGGCGCCGGCGCGGGGACGGGCCGTGGGGAGAGGTCCGGGACGGGCACCCGAACCGGGGACGAGGACGGCGGCGTTGGCCGCGGCGACGGCGGCGAGATCAGAGGTTTGATCCGAGGATGGGCGGCGATATCGGACAAGACCCCCTCCGAGCCGTGCGTGCGCACGACGAAACCCGCCCTGCCATCGGTTCCCCCCGGAATCCGCTGTGAATCCACCGCCGGCCGTCCCCATAGCCGGATCCTAAGAGCCCTCATTTATGTTGACAACGGCACCGTCGGGCGACTGGTTCACCTCCGTCCGATGTTCGGCCCATGTCAACCGTTACAGTCCGGTCGTTTCAGTGAGTGATCAGCAGCACCAGCGAAGCGATCGCGAACGCCTCGAACGCGGCGGGGAAGGCGATGTTGTGGAAGACCCGAGCACGGACGTGCGCGACGAGCGCCCCGACGAAGAACAACACCAGCCCGACCGCGGCGGCGATCCCGAGCGCACGCACTCCGACCAGGCCGAACAGCAATCCGACGGCGCCGGCCCCCTTGAGCAGGCCGAGGATCGGGAGCCAGGAGAACGGCACGCCGACCTGTTCGGCGTTCTGCTTCATGAAAGCCGCCCCGACCAGGCCCGCGACCCCCTCGAAGGCGTTGGCGAGGATGGTGAGGGCCAGGACGAGGACATACACGATGGTCATGCCTCCAGCCTCGACAGGCCACCGGATACAGCGCCAATACCTGCTTCTATAACCTGGTGGCATGGATGTGGACACCCGGCTGCTGCGGTACTTCGCGGCCGTCGCCGAGGAGGGCACGCTGACCCGGGCCGCGCAGCGGCTCTACGTGTCCCAACCTGCGCTGACGAAGCAGATCCGACAGCTGGAGGCGCAGCTGGACGTGAAACTGTTCACCCGATCCCGCGCCGGAATGACCCTGACGGCGGCGGGGCGCGCGCTCGCCGCCCGCGTCCCAACTCTGCTGAGTGAGTGGGATATTGCAATCCGCAAGACCCAAGCAGCCGCACGCATGTCAGAGAAAACACTGCATGTGGGTTTCCTCGCAGCGGCCGCGAACGAGGCCACCCCGGAGATCGTCGCCGAGTTCGCGCGCCGGCGTCCCGGCTGGAAGATCCGCATGCGGCAGGCGGACTGGGGCGATCCGAGCGCGGGACTGGCCGACGGTCTGGTGGAGGCCGCGATCCTGCGGCTTCCGGTGCCGGACACTGCGGGTTTACATATCAGGGAGCTGCTCAGCGAACCACGCTGTGTGATCCTGTCCGCCGGCCACCGGCTGGCCGGACGCGCCCGGATCGCCGCGGCCGACCTGCGCGACGAGGCGTTCGTCGCGGCACCGGCGCGCACCGGCGCCTGGCGCGAGTACTGGCTCGGCGGCGAAGACGTCACCGGACCGGGAGGAACGCCGGTCCGCATCGGCGCGGTCGTGACCCAGCCCGACGAATGGCTCGCCGCGATCGGCAACGGCGACGGCGTGGCCCTGGCCCCGGAGTCGGCCTCGCGCTTCTACCCGCGGCCGGGCCTGGTGTTCCGGCCGGTCGACGGGATCAGCGCGAGCACGGTCGCGGTCGCGTGGCGGGTCGGTGAGGACGCCGATCTGGCGGTCCAGGAGTTCGTCTCCTGCTGCGTGGACGTCGTCGCAAAGAATTGAGAAACCTCAGTAGAACTGCGCGCCACATCACCACATACCGTCAGTGCCGCGATGACGGCGCCCCCAGCAAGCCGCCCAACAGCGAACCGTCCGAAGCACTCGAAGCCGGGGTTTCGACCGGCGTGCCGGACCCCGCGCCGCCGGTCGGGCTGGGGGCGTTCGGGCTGCTGGCGGTGCCCTGCGTCGCGGTGGCGGAGGACTGCGGGGTCGCGGCGCCGCCGGTCGGCGTTCCGGTGGGGGTGCCGACCGTGGCGCCGTTGGCCGCCGAGGCGCCGTTGCTGCCCGGCGCGCCGCAGATCACCTTGTCCTGCGCGGCGTAGGAGCTGTGGAACACCTGGCGGATCGGGTCCTGGCCGCTCTTGGTGAGGGTGCGGGTGACGTCGACCTGGAACCCGGGGACGCCGTCGCCGGCGACGCATGGCTCGGCCGAGGAGTACGTGGTCTTCGGCTGCACCAGCGCGTAGTGCGGCGAGGTCTCGGTCTGGACCGAGTCGTACGCCTTCTGTCCGAGCACTGCGACGGTCACCGCGTTCTCCGTGGAGCTCGTCCAGAGGTAGACAGGCGCGCCGGAATCGTTCTGGAACTTCAGATCCACGTCCGGGTACACCATCGCGGCCTCCATCCCGGGCGGGAAGTGGTCGGTCACGGTCGCGTGCGGGTGGTGCTCCACATCCTTGAGCCCGGCCAGGTATTCGGCGTTGTACAGCGCGGTGGCGACCAGGGAGGTGCCCGCGCCGACGTCCTGCGCCGGGGTTGAGGTCCCGGACTGAGCGGCGGGGAGGAAGCCGTTCGCCGTCGTGCGCGCGCCGAGGATCTGGTTCAGGCTGAACACCTGGCCCGGCTGGAGGATCTGGCCGCGCACCAGGTCGGCGGCGCGCTTGACGTTGGCCGTGCGCTGCGTGGTGGGGCTGAACGGCGCGGTGTACAGGCCCATCACGTCGTGCACACCGAGCGCCTGCGCGGCCTCGGTGGTGAAGGCCGGCGGCAGCGGACCGATCGGCACCGTCGCGATGCGCTGCGCCGAGGAGGCCTTCGTCAGCACCGGCAGGACCGCGCTCTGGATCGCCTCGGGGGCGTAGCCGAGGCCGTTCTTGCCCGGGACCAGGACCGGCTTCCCGCCGGAGACCGTGAACGAGGCGTCGGTCGGCGCCTGCTCCAGCTTGGCCAGCGCGTCGTGGTCGAGTTCGGCCCGGATGCCGACGCCGTCGAGCTTCGGGGTCAGGCCGCCGTGGCCGTCCGGCTCGATCGCCAGGTGGCGGCCCAGGATCGCGGGCTTCAGGACGGTGTGGACGCTCCCGGTGATCAGCACCACCGAGCCGGACATCGCGGGCCGCGCGAAGTCCTGCATGGCCTGCGCGACGGCGGCCGGCGTGACAGTGGGCTGAATGTCGTGGACGGCCAGCGCGACCGGCGGGGCCGGGAAGCCGGTGAACGGGGCAGAGGCTGGGACAGCGGCCGGGGCGGGGATCGCCGGCGCCGGTGCTGCGGGGATCGGGCCGGCCGGCGCGCTGCCTGTCGGCATGCCGGCAGTCCCGCTCGGGGAAACCGGCGCGGAAGGTGTGGACGAGGGTGAGGAAGGAGTCGCAGGGGACTGTTTCACCCGAGATGTGGCGGTGTGATGCGTCGGCGAAAGCTCAGTCTTCGCAGGCGCCATCGCATATGCCACCGGAGCAGTCGGCAGTGGGGCTGCCGGCGCCATGCTCGCCAGGTGCACCGAGGACACGCCGTTGTCGAACGCCGAGACCACCGCGTCGACCGCCACGTCGACGTCGATCTGCCGACCGGGACGCGGGGCGATCGGCGTCGGGACGCCGCCGGGGAAGACCACGCTGCCGTCCACCATCGGCTTGTCGAAGCCGGTCGTGAGGTTGGTCAGCGCGGTCTTCAGCGCCGTGCGGTCGACACTCACCTGTAAGGGAACCTCGCGACCGCTACCGGCGAGCGCCGGGATGGCCACCGTCGGGTCGGAGCGCCCCGAGGCGGCCGCTGCGACCGTTCCGGCGTAGTCGATGTGCAGCCCCGACTGGTCCGGCGCGAGCTGGAACGTGGTGCCGTCGGCGGTGAGGCGCAACGGCGCGTTCAGCGTCGAGCCGAGGGCCGCGGACAGCTTGGCCTCGGCGGCGGTGCGCGTCATGCCGCCGATGGCGACGCCGTCCACGACCGTGCCCTTGGGCACCTGGCCTTCGAAGGCGAGCGCGGCGCCGTACAGCGCGCCGCATGCGAGGGTCACGGACAGCGCGGAAACCAGCGCCACCCGGCCGCGCCGACGGCCGCGCCGGGAGCGGTGGTGGTCCGGGTGGTGGTCGGACCAGTGCTCCTTCGGCAGCACCTTGGACAGCACCTTGGTGTCGTCGGCACCGTCGGCGTACTGGGTGTAGCCGGTGTGGCCGCCGCGCGTCGGGGCGGGCATGGCCGCGGTGCGCGGCGCGGGCTTGGCCTGCGCCCCGATCCGCGGCGGCGGAACCGGCCGCGCGACCGCCGGCGCGGTCCGCCGGAAGTCCGACGCCGAAATCGCCGCGGCCCCCATCGGGACCAGCGACTCGGTCGACGGGTCGTAGAACGAGGACTCCCCGGACGAGTCGTGGAAGATGCCGCCGAGGTAGCGCATCCCGACCGGGCTCCGGCGCGCGGCTTCGTAGCCGGGAACCTGCGTCGGCACGCCGTAGCGGCCCCCGGGCGGAGCACTGGGGCCGTACTGGTTCGGCAGCGTCGCCGGCTGCGACGCTGCGGCTCCGGCCGCTTCCCCGCTCTGCGTGGGCACAGTCGCCGCCGCGGCGGCCTGAACGCCGCTCGCGCGCTGCGCCTCCAACTCGCGCCCGATGGCGTCGAAGTCCCCGAAGAACTGCTCGACCGTGTCCGACAGCAGGTCCGCCTCGGCCCGGCTGGCGAGGTCCGGCGGCACCGACGCGGTGAGCCGCGCCGAACGCGGCACGGCCCGCACCCCGCCGAACGCGGCGCCCGGCATCGGCACCACCATCGTCGCGGTGGTCAGCGCCAGCACGTCGCCGGGCAGCGCGGTCGCCTTGGCCGGGCTCACCCGGTGCAGCATCTGCGAGGCCTCGACGACCTCCTCGATCGCGGCGTCGCCGCGCAGCGTGGTCGACGGGACCGGCGGGGCGTCCGGCAGCTTGATGCGCAGCAGCGCGCTGGCCTGATCCGCGGGCACCACGCGCAGCGGGCCCTCGCTCGGGCCCCATTCCGGCTCTCCACCACTGGCGCCGCCGCCAGCACCGCCAGCACCGCCGGCCGCCGCACCACCGCTGAAGGCGTTCGGGCCCGCGTGCGAGAACGCTTCCCGGCCGGCCGTGCCAGCCGTGCCAGCCGTGTCGGCCACGTCGGCCACGTCGCCGGGACCGGCGAAGCGCTGCGCCGGGAAACCACCGGAACTGCTCAGCGTGTCGGCACCGCCGCCGAAGCCGGACATGATCCCGGTCCCGTAGTCGCCCCCGCCGCCGTAGTCCAGGCCGTGCGCCTGCCCGGCGACCGGCTCGGCCCCGTCGCGGAACAGGGAGGCGTCATGGAACCCGGTCGCACCGGGGCCGGGCACCGAGGCCGGGCCGGCCCCGAACGCGGGCTCGGCCGGCGGCGGGACCTCGTCGCGGAACAGCGGCGCACCGCCGAACCCGTAGTCGGGCTGCCGGTCCGGATCAACGTCGTCTGCCTGGCGTCGGGGAAACTCGTCGTTCAAAATCGGTCGCCTCTGTCAAGGTCGGTCGCGCAGGGCCATCGGGCAGGGCCTACTAGCTGTGCCATCTAGCAGCGCGCCACCGGCCACCGAGAGTGTTGCTCCGATCACAGTACTGTGATCAGCGGTGGTCACAGGGGCGTACGGGTGACATTGCCACGGCCTTGCGGCGCTGACCCGCCGGAATCCGGCGAGGCTTCACTCGATCGAGCGAGGAGGATTCCGCCTCAAGTCCGGTCCCCGAAAAGCCGGATTTGACGGTTTTGCGACAGAGCGAACGCTCAGAGGCTCAGCGCGAGCGGCCGGCGGTCTTCTCGGCGAGCCGGTCGGTCAGCTGCCACTGGAACACCAGCACCGCGATTCCGAAGGCGATGACAAGGCCGCCGTAAACGAAGATCTGCGCCGAAGAGGTGTTGGCCAGGATCACGGTGCCGCTGTTGCCGACGCCGAACATCAGCGTCGCGACGACCAGCAGCCAGCCGGCGACCGGGATCCCCACGGCGCGCGGGGCGCGCAGCAGCGCCCCGCCGACCAACAGCAGCGCGCTCAACAACACCAGGCCGATGAGCGAGCCGAGCGGGAACGCGAAGCCGCCGGAGCCGCCCTGGGAGGCGGAGGTCGGGTCCCCGGCGTCCAGCAAGCGCGGGCCGGAGCCGCCGACGCGCACGGTGTAGCCCTGGATCATCGAGCCGATCAGCCCGACCACGGCCCCGGCCCCGCCGAGCCCGGAGAGCACCAGCGCGCGCCCGCGCGGGGACTCCGTGCCCAGCCACGCGGCCCCGACCAGACCGATCAGGCCGACCAGACCGGCCAGCACCACGACCACCGACACGCCGACCTCCGCTGTGCCCGAAACGTCCATCAGTCCTGGGAAACCCCGGCAGCGGCCCCGTCCGCGATCCCGAGGCCGGCGAACAGGTCCTTCTCCAACTCGCTGTCCGAGCGCTCGGCGACGCCCTTGACCAGCTGGTAGAACTCGTGGGCCATGAAGTTCATGCCGATCGCGTTGGAGAGCGCGAAGAAGCCCTCCTTCATCGAGATCTGCGTGGGGTAGGCGCGCATGCCCTCGCGCTTGTTCTCCATGTACGCGCTGCCGTCGATGCCGGTGGTCACCAACGCGTCGTCGGTACCGAAGGGCAGCTCGTCCACCGAGTCCACGGCCAGGAAACCGCTGGTGTCCCCGGCCTCCTTCAGCAGGCGGATGCCCTCGGCCAGGGACGACTTCGGCAGCGCGGTCCAGTAGATCTTCGTGACCTCCCAGGCCGCGCCGTGCCCGGGCGCGAAGTCCGGGTCGGCGGCCAGCTCGGCGGCGCGCATCGCGACGCGGTGGGCCTGGATGTGGTCGGGGTGGCCGTAGCCGCCGTTCTCGTCGTAGGTGACCAGCACCTGCGGCCGGATCTCGCGGACCACCTTCACCAGGTGCCCGGCGGCCTCGTCGAGGTCGGCGTGCCAGAACGCGTGCGGCTTGTCGTTGGCCGGCGTCCCCATCATCCCGGAGTCCCGGTAGCGGCCCACGCCGCCGAGGAACCGGTGGTCGGCCACGCCGAGCGCGGTCATCGCGTTCGCCAGCTCCACCACCCGCACGTCGGCCAGCCGGTCCTCGCGGTCGGCGGCCAGGTGCTCCAGCTCGGGCACCAGCACCTCGCCCTCCTCGCCGGCGGTGCAGGTGACCAGCGTGACGTGCACGCCCTCGGCGGCGTAGCCGGCCATGGTGGCGCCGGTGCCGATCACCTCGTCGTCCGGATGGGCGTGGACGAGCAGCAGACGCCGGGCGGCCGTGGGGCTCGCGGGGGGCGTGGCGCCCGCCGACTGCGCGGTCGTGTTCGCGGTCATAGGGCAAGGGTACGCATACCTTCCCCGCCGCTCGGGGAACAGCCCGGCGGCGCCGGGGCGAATAGCATGACGGCATGGCTGACACCCCCTCGTTCCCCCGGCATTCGGCCCGGACCCAGCGTTTCACCCTCGGCGTGCCGCGCGCCTTCAGCATCGCCCCGGACGGCACGCGGATCGCGTTCCTGCGCGGCAAGCACGGCACGGACACCGCGACCTGTTTGTGGGTACTGGATCCGACCAGCGGCGAAGAGCGGCTGGTGGCCGATCCGATCGCGCTGCTCGGCGGTGCGGGCGAGGAGCTGACCGACGAGGAGAAGGCGCGGCGCGAGCGCTCGCGGCAGGGCGCGGCCGGCATCGTCGGCTTCGCGGTCGACGCCGATCTGATGCATGTGGCGTTCGCGCTGTCCGGCCGGCTGTTCGTGGCCGACCTCACAGAAACGGACCCGGCGCGGGCCGTACGCGAGCTGCCGACCCCGGGCGGCGTGGCCGACCCGCGGCCGAACCCGGCCGGCACGCACGTGGCCTACGTGGCCGGCGGTGCGATGCGGGTGATCGGCCTGGACGGCGCCGACGACCGTGCGCTGGCCGAGCCGGAGACGGACACCGTCACCTACGGCCTGGCCGAGTTCATCGCGGCCGAGGAGATGGACCGGTTCCGCGGCTACTGGTGGGCCCCGGAGGGCGATCGGCTGTTCGCCGAGCGCGCCGACGAGGCGCCGATCCAGACCTGGTTCATCTCCGACCCCGCGAACCCCGGCAAGGAGCCGGCGGCGGTGCGCTACCCGGCGGCCGGGACGAACAACGCGGCGGTCTCCGGCGTGGTGCTCGGTCTGGACGGCTCGCGGGTGGACGTGGCGTGGGAGGACTCCTCGCCGTACCTGACCACGGTCCACTGGTCGGCGGGCGGCGATCCGGTGCTGGGCCTGATGAACCGCGGGCAGACGCGCGTCACCTACGCGCTGCTCGACCCGGACACCGGCATGGTGACGCTGCACGGCGAGGAGTCGGACCCGCGCTGGGTGGACATCGTCTCCGGCGTCCCCGCCTGGATCAGCGGAGCCGACGACGGCGACGAGGAGCCCTCGGCCGCGCTGGTCACCGTCGGGGCCCGGGAGGGCGCGAACCGCGTCCTGCTCGACGGCGAGCCGCTGACCCCGCCGGAACTCCAGGTGCGCTCGGTGCTGGCGGTCGGCGAGCACGGCGTGCAGTTCAGCGCCAGTGCCGAGGATCCGGCCCAGGTGCACGTGTTCCTGGTCTCGCGGGACGGCGTGGTGCGTCAGCTCACTGAGACGTTCGGCGTGCACTCCGCGGTGTTCGGCGCGGACCTGGCCGTGATCAGCTCGGCGTCGTTCTCCGAGCCCGGTTCCACCGCCCGCGTGATGCGGCTGGACGAGGACGGCGACGCGAAGGACCTGTGCACGGTCCGCAACGTCTCCGAGACCCCCGCGCTGAAGCTGAACGCGACGCTGGTCCGGCTCGGCGAGCGGGCGCTGCGCGGCGTGCTGGTCCTGCCGACCGGCCACGTGCCGGGGACCAGGCTGCCGATCCTGCTGGACCCCTACGGAGGCCCGCACGCGCAGCGCGCGCTGGCCTCGCACAACATGCACCTGGGCTCCCAGTGGCTGGCCGACCAGGGCTTCGCGGTGCTGGTCGTGGACGGCCGCGGCACGCCGGGCCGCGGGCCGGAGTGGGACCGCGCGATCTACCGCGACTTCGCGGGCCCGGTGGTGCAGGACCAGGTGGACGCCGTGCAGGCGGCGGCCGAGCAGAACCCCGACCTGGACCTGACCCGGGTGGCGATCCGTGGCTGGTCCTTCGGCGGCTACCTGTCGGCGCTGGCGGCCCTGCGCCGCCCGGACGTGTTCCACGCCGCGGTGGTCGGCGCGCCGGTCACCGACCAGCACCTGTACGACACCTGCTACACCGAGCGCTACCTGGGCCACCCGGACGCCGAGCCGGAGGTCTACCGCCGCAACTCGGTCGTGGTCGGCACCGAGCCCAGCGGCTGGGCGGAGCAGCACCGGCCGCTGATGCTGATCCACGGCCTGGCCGACGACAACGTGGTGGTCGCGCACACGCTGCGGCTGTCCTCGGCGCTGCTGGCCGAGGGGCGTCCGCACGAGACGCTGCTGCTGTCGGGGGTGACGCACATGACGCCGCAGGAGGTCGTCGCGGAGAACCTGATGCTGCTGCAGGTCGACTTCCTCAAGCGCGCGCTCGCCGGGAGCTAGGCGCGGCCCGACGTGACGCCGGGGCGATGCCCGGCAGGACTCTGGCAGGGCTCTGGCAGGCGATGCCTCGCAGGACCCTGGCGTCACGCGAAGATGACCATGAGTTGATTCGGGTTAGTGGCAACCTGGCCGGGTTACTCGGCGTCTACTTGCCGTAGTCACCCGGAAAGGTTGGGTTCCATGAACCGTATTTCCGTTTTGGTCGCAGCGGGGGCGCTCGGAGCCGTCGCCCTGACGACCGGATGTACCAGCACCTCCTCGAAGAGCGCCGTCAGCGGCGGATCCACTGTGGGGACCACGAGCTCGGCGGGGACCACGTCCTCGTCGGGATCGGGCTCCAACCCGGCCGGAGGCTCCGCCCCGGGCTCCGCGTCCAGCACCGCCGGCGGCAGTTCCACGGCGTCGAGCTCCGCCACCACCGCACCGTCGACCTCCAGCTCCTCGGCCACGCACACCGGCTCGGCCTGCACCACGGCCGAGATGCCGTCGGGCACCTGGCGCGTGGTCCCGGACAGCCAGGGCGCCGGCCACGTCGCCGCCGACCTCACGCTGCAGAACACCTCGGCGCGCAGCTGCACCGTCGCCGGCTTCCCCGCCATCTCGCTGCTCGCCTCGAACGACCGCACGCTGCCGTCGTATGTCGTGAAGGACAACTCGGTCGCGGTCACCACCATCACGGTCGCCCCGGGCGCCTCCGTGCACGCCGAGATGCGCTACTCGGCGAACGTCCCCGGCCCCGGCGAGTCCCAGAACGGGCAGTGCGAGCCGACGACGGTGCACGCGCAGGCGCAGCTGCCGGGGGACAGCGCGTGGGCACACATCACGCTCGACAGCCCGACGCCGGTGTGCGAGAAGGGCGAGCTTCAGGTGAAGCCTTTCGTGAGCGGGCAGTCGAGTCCCGCCGGAGGCTGAGCCCATCAAGGGCCGTAGACCGCACAAGGAAGCAGGCGCTGACATGAAAACCGAGCGGCCGCCGCAGGAGATCCCGCGGCGGCCGCTCCGCCGTTCTTTGGTTCCTTGGTTCTTTGGTTCTTTCGTTCCAGAGGCTTGTCAGCCCCCGAAGCTCAGCCGAAGCTCAGCCCTTGGCCTTGGCCGCGTTGCCCCGCGAGCGCCCGCGCACCTGCGCGTTCAGCTCCACCTTGCGGATCCGCACGGTGTCCGGCGTGACCTCGACGCACTCGTCCTCGCGGATGAACTCCAGCGCCTGCTCCAGCGACAGCTGGCGCGGCGGGATCAGCGTCTCGGTGACGTCCGAGGTGGACGACCGCATGTTGGTGAGCTTCTTCTCCTTGGTGATGTTCACGTCCATGTCGTCGGCGCGCGAGTTCTCACCGATGATCATGCCCTCGTAGACCTCGGTGGTGGGCTGCACGAACATCGTGCCGCGCTCCTGGAGGTTCATCATCGCGAACGGGGTCGCCGCGCCGGCGCGGTCGGCCACCAGCGAGCCGGAGGTGCGGGTGCGCAGCTCGCCGTACCAGGGCTCGTAGCCCTCGAACACCGCGTGCGCGATGCCGGTGCCGCGGGTCAGGGTCAGGAACTCGGTGCGGAAGCCGATCAGCCCGCGGGAGGGGACCACGAACTCCATGCGGACCCAGCCGGTGCCGTGGTTCGTCATGGTCTCCATGCGGCCCTTGCGGTTGCCCTGGATCAGCTGGGTCACCGCGCCCAGGAACTCCTCGGGGCAGTCGATGGTCAGGCGCTCGACCGGCTCGTTGAGCTTGCCGTCGATGGTCTTGGTGACCACCTGGGGCTTGCCGACGGTGAGCTCGAAGCCCTCCCGGCGCATGGTCTCCACCAGGATGGCCAGCGCCAGCTCGCCGCGGCCCTGCACCTCCCAGGCGTCGGGGCGCTCGGTGGGCAGCACCCGCAGCGAGACGTTGCCGACCAGCTCGCGCTCCAGGCGGTCCTTCACCAGGCGCGCGGTGACCTTGGTGCCCTTGGTCGGGCCGCGGCCCACCAGCGGGGAGGTGTTGGTGCCGACGGTCATCGAGATCGCCGGCTCGTCCACGGTGATCAGCGGCAGCGGCCGCGGGTCCTCCGGGTCGGCCAGGGTGTCGCCGATCATGATCTCCGGGATGCCGGCGATGGCGATGATGTCGCCGGGGCCGGCGGACTCGGCCGGCTTGCGCTCCAGCGCCTCGGTCATCAGCAGCTCGGTGATCTTGACCCGCTCGATGGTGCCGTCGTGCCGGCACCAGGCCACCTGCTGGCCCTTGCGGATCTCGCCCTGGTGCACCCGGCACAGCGCGATGCGGCCCAGGAAGTTGGACGCGTCCAGGTTGGTGACGTGCGCCTGCAGCGGCGCGCCCTCGGTGTAGGAGGGGGCCGGGATGGTCTCCAGGATGGTCTTGAACAGCGGCAGCAGGTTCTCCGAGTCCAGCTCGCCGCCCTGGCCGTAGCCGGACGAGGCGGGCACCGGCTTGGTCAGCGTGGCCTTGCCGTCGCGGGCGATGGCGTAGACGATCGGGAACTCGATCTGCTCCTCGGTGGCGTCCAGGTCCATGAACAGCTCGTAGGTCTCGTCGATGACCTCGTCGACCCGCGAGTCCGGCCGGTCCACCTTGTTGATCAGCAGGATCACCGGCATCTTGGCGGCCAGCGCCTTGCGCAGCACGAAGCGGGTCTGCGGGAGCGGCCCCTCCGAGGCGTCCACCAGCAGCACCACGCCGTCCACCATGGACAGGCCGCGCTCCACCTCGCCGCCGAAGTCGGCGTGCCCGGGGGTGTCGATGATGTTGATGATCACGTCCTCCCCGTCGGGACCGCGGTAGTGCACCGCGGTGTTCTTGGCGAGGATGGTGATGCCCTTCTCGCGCTCCAGATCGTTGGAGTCCATGGCGCGCTCGTCGACGTGCTGGTGTTCGCCGAACGCGCCGGACTGCCACAGCATCGCGTCGACCAGCGTCGTCTTGCCGTGGTCGACGTGCGCGACGATCGCCACGTTCCTGATGTTGTCGCGTGTGGGCATGCCTGAGCGCTCCTTGGCAGAAGGGGATACCTACCCATCGTACGGGGTCGGGAATCCTCCTGCTTACCGTCAGTGCCCGCGCACCCGGCGTCAGGGTTAACTCGGAGCGCCGGACACAGCCCGTGATGTGGCGACCGTCACAGGTTCACCCGTCCGCCGCGACCAGCGCCAGCGTCCCACCGGCCGAGACGACCACGCCGCCGGGCACCGCGATCCACACCGGATCCGCACTCCGGTCGAAGCCGGGGACGGTGTACTTCCAGCGCGTCCGACCGGTCGCGAAGTCCACGGCCCACCAGGTGCCCTGCTGGTCGGGGACGTAGACATTGCCGTCCGCGGACTGCGGCGCGCCGGCGTCGGAGGCGGTCGCGAACGACTCCGTGCCCTGCGACTGCCAGCGGAGCCGGCCGGTCTGCGCGTCGGCGGCGTAGACACCGTGGCGGGAGAGGACGACGACGGAGTTCGCGTCCGGCAGGAAGGTGATGAGCGCGATACTGCCGGCGTCCTCGGGCGGCACCGGGAGCGCGACGCTCCACGTGTTCAGGGCGCCGTCGGCGCTGCCGCCGGTCAGGGTGTCGGCTTCCGGCCGGTCGGAGAGCAGCAGGACGTAGTGGTCGCCGGCCGAAGCGATCTTGTTGAGCGAGACGCGGCCGTAGTCCACGAAGGTCTTCAGCGGACGGCTCCACGCCTGGTCGCCGCTGCGGATGTCCAGGGCGGTGACGGCGCCGGCGGTGTTCGGATCGCCGGAGCCGGCGGTGAGGATCTGCGCGCCGCTCGACGGCACCGCCAGCGTGGCGAAGTCCACACCACTCTTCTGCCACAGACTTCGGCCGCTGATGACATCGACGGCCCACAGGACCGGCACACCCCCGGCCGTCCCGACGACGAACACCATGCCGCCCAACGCCCCGCCGACCCGGAGGTCGAGCCAGGGGCCCTGGGGCGTGGCGGCGCGCCACTTCTGCGTTCCGGTCTCGACGTCCAGCGCGAGCAGGTCACTTCCGGCGGAGGCGCCGCCCCGGTCCGACGCGACGATCAGATAGACGACACCGGAGTCCACGACGCCGTTGCCGGAGCCCCGGACGCCTGAAGCCCGCACAGGACCCCACTTCGGATTGGCCCCGAAGTCATAGCCGGAGACGCCGGACTCGCCACACACGACGAGCACCCCGTCGCCGGCCGCGAGCGAGGAGACCCCGCCGCCGGGGAGCGACCAGAAGGGCTTGGCGTCAGGACCCTGCAGGGTGCCGGCGGCTCCAGTCGGCGGCGGGAGCGGCCCACTCTTCGGGAGCGGGAGTCGGGCGGTGAACCCGGAGCCGGAGGCAGAAGGCCTGGTTGCGGACGGCACTGCGCCGACAGCACCGGTAGACGGCCGAGCGTCGGCGGTGGTCGTGGTGCCGGAGCTGCCGCCGAGTCCGAGCGCTGCGGCAGTTCCGCCCGCGGCGACGACCGCGCCGCCGGTCAGCGCGAGGAGGAGGTTGCGGCGGCTCGGGGCGGGCTGGCCGCCGGGCGCGCCGGGCTGCTGGTAGAACGCCGCCGCAGAATCAGGCTGCTGCGCAAACCCAGGTATCTGCCCGCCAGGCACAGGCGGAGCCCCCGCGAACGCCACTCCCGCATCGGCCTGCCGCTGCCCCGTCGCCACTCCCCCATCAGCCTGCTGCGCCGCGAAAGCTTGCGGCACCCTCGGCGCGACAACAATCGTCGCGTTCGTATCCGGATCCCCGGCCGACCCCAACCCCGCCGCGGCAGCCGCCCGGACCTCCTCGGCGAGCGCCAGCGGCAACCACCCGCCCGCCAACGGGATCGGCGCCCGCCGCCGCACGTACTCCACCACCTGCTGTGGCTGCGCACGCCCGGTCGGGTCCTTCTGCAGGCACCCGCGGATCAGCTCCCGCAGCGCCGCCGGCAGCTTCCCCAGCACCGGTGAGGACTTCGCGACCCGCTTCTTCACCTCGTCCTGTGTCCCCTCGCCGAACGGCGGACGGCCGGTCGCGGCGAAGAACAGTGTCGAGCCCAGCGCGAACATGTCAGCCGCCGGCGTCACCTTCCGTCCCAGCGCCTGCTCCGGCGCCAGGAACCCGGCCACGCCGAGCTCTCCCGCAGCACCGTCGAAGGCCCGCACCAGCGCGTAGTCCACGACGCACGGGCCCTCAGGCGTCAGCAGCACAGTGCCCGGCCGCAGATCACCGTGCATCACGCCGGCGGCGTGCACGGCCGCCAGCGCCTCGGCGAGCCCGGCTGCGAGGCTTAGTAGCGCGGGCTCGCGCAGCGGCCCGTGGTCGGCGACCGCCTTCGGCAGCGGCACCCCCGCGACGAACGCCGACGCCAGCCACGGCGCCTCGCCGTCCAGCTCCACCCCGAGCACCGGGGCCGCGTAGGGCACCGTGACCGTGCGCGCCGCCGCGACGTCCGCCGCGAGCCGCGCCTTGACCGTCGCGTCGGCCAGCAGCTCCGGGCGCAGCGCCCGGACCGCGACCGGCCGGCCGGCGTCGGAGTACCCCCCGTACAGCGGACCCAGCGCGCCGGCGCCGAGCCGGCCGACCGTCGAATGCGGACCGACCCGCCGCGGGTCCCCCTCGGTCAGCGGCCCCATCGCC
>NZ_JAACYW010000103.1 GCF_015356825.1 Catenulispora rubra
GAGCGGGCGGGGCGGCCGGGAGCGCAGGGGCGGCTGGATCGGCCGGAGCTGCGGGCGCCGCCGGAGCCGCTGGAGCTGCCGGGGCCGCCGGATCCGCCGCGGGTCGGGCCGCCGCCCGGCCGTCGGCCCTGGAGGCGTTCATCGACGCGATGATCGACCTGGGCCAGACCGGGCAGATCTTCGGCGAGCACGGCATCGGCAAGACCGCGACGTTCGCCGCGCACATCAAGCAGGCGTACGACGACACCGAGCTGGTCTACGTCCCGGCCGCCAACCTGGCCCCCGACGACCTGCTGGTGAACGCCCCGGTGCGGGACCCGCACACCGGCGAGCTGGTGCTGCGGCAGCTGGTGATGCGGCAGCTCAAGCCGGGCCGCCGGTTCGTGCTGCTGATCGACGACTCGCTGCAGGCGGGCCCGGCGATCCAGTCGCAGCTGATGCAGATCGCCTGCAACTGGACCCTCGGCGAGCACGACCTGCGCGCGCTGGGCTGCATCGGCGTCTTCCTGGCCGACAACGAGTCGCTGGCCGAGACCGCGGCCCGCCGCAGCGACTTCGCCATCCTGGACCGGATGGTCACCATCCGGGTGACGGCGAACGACACCGCGTGGCGGGACGCGCTGCGCCGCAAGTTCGGCCAGTTCGACCTGACCGGCGTCTTCCGTGTCTGGGCGGCGCAGCCCCCGGAGATCCGCCGCCTGCTCTCGCCGCGCACGCTGGAGCACATCCTGGCCAACGCCGCCGAGGGGTTCCCGCTGATCTGGGGCCTGCCGCTGCTCAACGGCACCCGGCTGCGGCTGGCGCTGCCGCCCGCCGAGGGCACGCGGGCCCAGGAGGTGGACCGCACCGCGGAGATCCTGGACGCCATCGCCGGGGCGCTGGACGTCCCGAACCGCGCCACGATCGCCGACCCGGTGCGCCGGCTGGTGCGCGCGGCGTTGAAGAACCGGTGGTGCGTGCTGGTGCAGGGCCCGCCCGGCTGCGGCAAGACCGAGGTGGTCAGGACGCTGATCCAGGAGGTGCTGCGGCGCGACCCGCTGTACTTCTCGCTGCCGGTGACCAACGTCGAGGACCTGTGCGCCCCGGTGCCCTCCCCCGACGGCACCCTGGACAACCTGCTGGCCGCCGGTTTCACCGGCGACGAGCCCAAGGCCGTGGTGTGGGACGAGTACAACCGGCCGAAGGACAAGGCGGCGTTCGCCCGGCTGATGGAGATCACGCAGGAGTGGTCGGTGGCGGGGCGTCCGATCCGCGGCCTGCGGGCGCAGATCGCGCTGCAGAACCCGCCGTACCACGTGGGCCGCAAGCTGCTGGTCTCGCGCAACAACATCGCGCAGGCCTCCCGCTTCACCGCCTCGCTGGACATCACGCCGGAGGACATCCCGGCGAACGAGTGGCTGATCGCCAAGTACGGGGCGGTCGCCGAGACCGTGCTGGAGTGGTGGAAGAACGACATCGACGACGAGGGCCGCGCCTGGATCACGAAGCGCACCCTGGAGCGCCTGATCCGCCTGCACGGCCGCGGCCTGCCGTTGCAGCAGGGGCTGGTCTACCTCGGCGACGGCGAGTACGCGCCGGTGCCGCTGGGCGCGCTGACGGCGCGGCTGGCGGGATCGCAGCGCACGGGGTTGAAGGAGCTGGCCGAGGACGTGGACTCCTGGGAGCGCCGCCTGGCCCAGGCGGTGGCGGGCAACGCCGAGGGCGACGACGCCTCCGACGTGGTGCACCAGGTGTTCGCGAACGCGGAGCTGTCGCAGCTGAAGAAGCAGAAGGAGGTGGTGATCCGCCTCGCCGCGCACCTCCCCCCGAAGCTGCGCGCCACGTACCTAGTGGGCGCCTCGGAGGACGCGCAGGCCTTCTGGGTCGGCATCCTCGCGGCTTGCAAGGCGCGGGAGGGTTCCGCCAGGATTCCGTGAACGGCCCCGTAGCGCAGAGGCAGGCGCACCGCTCAGATCCACTCAAGCGACGCGGGGAACGCCGGTTCGAATCCGGCCGGGGCCACCTGGGGAGGACGAGGGCCGCATGGATCCGGAGGAACTGAGCCGCGCACTGTCGGCACTCAGTGCCCTGCCGCTCGACGACCCGGTCCGGCTGCGCGTGGAGCGCGTCGCGGAGTCGTTCGTCCGCGACGGCCGCCGGCGCCGACAGAAGGAGCAGCGGCTGCGGCGCGAGGCCGCGGACCGGGCGGTGCTGGCGGCTTCGGCGACCGGGGGCGCGGCGCGGCGGGAGGATGCGGCGCTGGTGGTGCCGGTGCCGGGCGGTGCGCCGGCGGCTGCGGGAGCGCTTACGGCAGACACGCGGTCGGGCGAGGCGGCGGCGGCAGGCCAGGCAACGGCACAGCATGCAGGCACTCTGGCGGGCGGCTCGGCGGCCGCAGCACACCAGGCTGCTGCGGAGAGCGCGCTGGCAAGCGGGCGCGCGACGCAGTACACGGACACGCGGTCGGGCGAGTCGACGGCGGGCCAGGCGGCTGCGGCACAAACTGCTGGCACTCGGGCAGGCGAGTCGGCAGTGGCAGGCCAGGCGGCCGTGACGAGCGCGCAAGTGATCGGGCGCGCGGACCAGCAGGCGGAGATATCGCTGGTCGTGCCTGGCATATCTGTTCAGCCTGCGGATTCGGTCGGCACCCTGCTGCGCCCCCGCCGCTGCTATGTCTGCAAGCAGCACTTCACCGAGGTCTCAGCCTTCTACCACCAGCTCTGCCCGGCCTGCGCGGCCGAGAACCTGGCGTGGCGCTCGGCCCGCACGCCGCTGGACGGCCGGCGGGCGCTGGTCACCGGTGGGCGCGTGAAGATCGGGTTCCAGGTGGCGCTGATGTTGCTGCGCGATGGGGCGGCGGTGCGGGTGGTCACGCGGTTTCCGTATGACGCCGTGCGGCGCTTCCGGGCGGTCGAGGACAGCGCTAAGTGGCTCGATCGGCTGACCGTCACCGGCCTCGATCTGCGCGATCCGCGGCAGGTCGTCGAGCTCTGCGATGAGCTGCTGGCCGCCGGTGAGCCTCTGGACGTCCTGATCAACAACGCCGCGCAGACCGTGCGGCGCCCCGAGTCCTCCTACGCGCCGCTGATCGCCGCCGATCGGCGGGCCGCGGCCGAGCTGGGCGGTGGGCTTCGGGAGCTGGCGCCGATCGCGGGGTATCGGGGTGCGAGCGCTGGTTCGGTTCCGCACAGTCCTGAGCTGGCTGTCGACGAGAACGGCCTGCTCCCCGACCCCTCGCCGCGCAACTCCTGGTCCGCGGAGCTCGGCGGGCTCGACGCCGTCGAACTGCTCGAAGTCCACCTCGTCAACGCCGTCGCCCCGGCGCTCCTCGCCGACCGGCTGCTGCCGCTGATGACGGGCTCGCCGTTCCCGCGCCGCTACATCGTGAACGTGACGGCCGTCGAGGGACGCTTCGAGGTGCGCAACAAGACCGCGGGGCATCCGCACACCAACATGGCGAAGGCCGCCCTCAATATGCTGACGCGCACCAGCGCCGAGGCGCTCGCCCGCCGCGGCGTCTACCTCAGCAGCGTGGACACCGGCTGGATCACCGACGAGAAGCCGATGCCGAGCAAGACGCGGCACGCCGAGGCCGGTTTCCGCACGCCGCTGGACATCGTCGACGGCGCGGCCCGGATCTATCATCCGATCGTCAGCGGCGAGAACGGCGAGCCGTTGTACGGCGTGTTCCTGAAGGACTATCGGGCGGTGGCATGGTGAACGACTCCTCCCCCGCACGCCCCGCCGAGGAGCTGGCGCCGGTCCTGGCCTGGCTGCGGCGCGGCGAACCGGTGCAGGCCCGCACCGCCTTCCCCACCGGGACCGCGCTGCCCGACGGCCGCCTCGACATGTGCAAGCAGGACCTCGGCCCGCTCGGCGCCGCCGCCGTGGCCGACGCCCTGCCCGAGGGCGGCGGCCCGGTGAAGCACCTCCTGCTCGGCACCGACGGGCTCGGCGACGCAGGCGTGGCCGCGGTGGCGCCGAAGGCCGTCGCAGCCCGCGTCGAAACGCTCTACCTGGGCTGCAACAACATCGGCGGCGGCGGTGTCTGCGAGATCGCGAGCCGGCTGATCGCCTCCCCCGGCGTGGTGAAGGCGCTGTGGCTGAAGCGGAACCCGGTCGGTGCGGACGGCGTGCGCGCCGTCGCCGAGACGGTCCGCGCCGGCACCGTCCTGCGCACGATCGACCTCACACAGACCGGCCTGGCCGCGCCGGAAGTCGCGACGCTGGTGGACGCCATGATCGACGCGGGCCGCGAGGCCAGCAGCAACACCGCCGACACCCACGCCATCGAACGCCTCTACCTCAGCGGCAACAAGCTCGGTGCCGAAGGAGCACAGGAACTCGCGAGGCTGCTGTCCGCAGGCGCAGTAGCAGAGCTCTACGTCTCAGCCGCACACCTCGGCGACCCCGGAGCCCGCCTCCTCGCCGAAGCACTGCGCACCGCACCGCCCGGAGCCCTGCGGCGCCTCGGCGTGGCCAGCAACGACATCGGCTCGGAAGCCCTCGCGGACCTGGTCGCAGCAGCCGCCACCGCCGGCGTCGAGCTGATCGACGCCGGCCGTGTGAAAGCCGCGGCCATCCTCGCCGCCGCCGACAACCACCTCGACGAGTCCGGCGCCGCGACCATCGCCACCGCCCTGGCCGCCGCGCCCCACCACCTCGCCTTCCTCAACCTCCGCTACACCGACCTGGGCAGCCCCGGCGCCCTCCGCCTCCTCGACGGCGCCCAGCGCGCCGCTACCCCGACCCGCTTCATGCTCGGCACCGGCATCGCCAAGCGCGTGAAGAAGGAGCTCGCCGCGCTGTCCGCCGACATCCCGGCATCGGTGTTCGACGTCGCACCCGACGTCCGCGCCATCCGCAGCGTCTACCGGACCGCGCCGCCGGCCTGAGACGGAGGGGCCTGATGAAGACCTGGAGCAAGCGCCCGACCGAAGCACCCGAAACCCCGCCCCGTGACGGCGCGCACAGCCGCCGGATCACACCACCGCCCGCGGTCTAAGCTCGGCCCCATGTTCGCAGTGAGCGCCGTGCGCATCGACTCCAAGGACCCCCTCTCCGGCCTCGAGCTCGGGGAGCGCGACGAGCCCGCGCCCCGCGCGGGCTGGACCACGGTCACGGTCAAAGCCGCGTCCCTGAACCACCACGACCTGTGGACCCTGCGCGGCGTCGGCATCAGCGAGGACAAGCTGCCGATGGTCCTGGGGTGCGACGGGGCCGGGATCGACGAGGACGGCAACGAGGTGATCATCCACTCCGTGGTCGATCCGCGGGACGGCAAGCCCTCCATCCTCACCGAGGTCTACGACGGCACCTTCGCGCAGCGGGTCCTGGTCCCGAAGGCCAACCTGGTGCCCAAGCCCGCCGCGCTGTCCTGGGAGCAGGCCGCGTGCCTGCCCACCGCGTGGCTCACCGCCTACCGCATGCTCTTCCGCAACTCCGGCCTCAAGCCCGGTGACACGGTCCTGATCCAGGGCGCCGGCGGCGGGGTGGCGACCGCGGCGATCGTGCTGGCCCGGGCCGCCGGCTTCCGGGTGTGGGCGACGTCGCGCAGCGAGGAGAAGCGTGCGCGGGCCGTGGAGCTCGGGGCGCACGCCGCGTTCGAGTCCGGGGCCCGCCTGCCGGAGCGCGTGGACGCCGTGCTGGAGACGGTCGGCGCCGCGACCTGGTCGCACTCGGTGAAGTCGCTGCGCCCGGAGGGCACCATCGTCATCTCCGGAGCGACCTCCGGCGCCATGCCGCCGGCCGAGCTGACCCGCATCTTCTTCCTCCAGCTGCGCGTCATCGGCTCCACCATGGGCTCGCTGGACGAGCTCAGGGCGCTGGCCAAGATGTGCGAGGTGACCGACGTGCGGCCGGTCATCGACTCGGTCCTGCCGCTGGCCGAGGCCCGGACCGGCTTCGAGCGCATGGAGCGGGGCGAGGCGTTCGGGAAGATCGTCTTCACGGTGTGACCTCGACGATCCCGAGCCGCCGCGTCGCTCGGGTGAGCGCGACATAGAGATCGTTCTCGCCGTGCTGGGCGGTGGCGATCGCAGCCGGGTCGACGACCAGCACCGTGTCGAACTCCAGCCCCTTCGCCTGGCGCACCGGCAGCACGACGGTGCGCCGCTCCAGGTCCGGGTCGGAGCCGTAGCCCGCCTCGGGCAGCCGCGCCGACACCGCCGCGGCCACCTCGGCGAGCCGCTCGTTCGGCACCAGCACCGCCATCCGGCCGGTGTCGCCCTCGTCGGCGACCAGCGCCGAGTCCTCGCGCGCCGCCAGCTCGGCGACCTTCTCAGCCAGCGAAGACGTCGGCACCGACACCCGCCACGGCTCCTCGCCGCTGGAGCGCACCGAGCGCGGCGGCAACAGGTGCGGGTCGATGCGCTGCAGCACCTCGGCGGCGACCGCCATGATCTCCGAGGGGGTCCGGTAGTTCACCGTCAGCTCCGCCAGCCGCCACCGGTCGCCGACGTGCGGGGCCAGCACCTGGCCCCAGGACGCCGCGCCGGCCGGGTCGCCGGTCTGCGCCACGTCCCCGACCAGCGTCATCGACCGGGCCGGGCAGCGCCGCATGAGCAGCCGCCAGGCCATCGGCGACAGCTCCTGCGCCTCGTCGACGATGACGTGCCCGAAGGTCCAGGTCCGGTCGGCCATCGCGCGGTCGGCCACGCTGCGCTCGTCGCGCTCCTCGAACCGTTCGGCCAGCATCTCGGCCGAGACCAGGTCCACGGCGGTGACAATCTCCTCGCGCGGGTCCTCCAGGTCGATCGACCGGGAGCCCTCGGCGACCTCCAGCGCGCCCTGCGCGTAGGCGATCCGGGCCCGGCGCTCGGCCTCGGCCCGCGCCGCCGCCTCGGCGGTGTCGGAGTCGCCCAGCAGCTCCGCGGCCTCGTCCAGCAGCGGGATGTCGGCCGCCGACCAGCCGCCGGGGGTGCGGACCAGCAGGTCGATCTCAGCGTCCGTCAACAGCGGCGCGCCGGCGCCTTCACCGGTACCTTCACCGCCGCCTTCGAAAGCTCCGCCGACCTCTTCCACGGCCTCGCGCAGCAACTCCGGCGTGGCGAACAGCTCGGCCAGCATCCGCTGCGGGGTCAGCTGCGGCCAGAGCCAGTCCAGCGCCTCCTGCACGCTCGGCTCCTCGGCCAGCGACGCCGCGATCTGCTCGCGGTCGGCCCGGCCGAGGAACACCCCGTCGGCCATCTCCGCCGGATCCTCGCCGAGCTCCTCGGCGATCAGGTTCACCATCGCCAGCGTCTCCTGGCGGTGCGGGTCGTCGTTCAGCCGGTCCACGACCTGCCCGGCGAGGGTGTCGATGACGTGCTCGGCGAAGGCCTTGCGGCCCAGGTTGGGCAGCCGGCTCGCCTTGCGCCCCAGCTCCCGGGCGGCGATGCAGGTCTCGCGGTCCAGGCGGTACTTCACACCCTCGTACACGACCTCCAGCACGTCCTCGGGCACCCGCTGCCGGGCCCGCACCGCGCCGGCGATCAGGTCCGCCATCGCCGCCCGGCCCTTGATCTCGGCGACCTCCGCCGAGTCGGCCCGCGAGGCCCGCACGCCCGGGAACATCTCCCCGACCGTGGCCAGCACCGCGCTGGTCTCCCCCAGCGCCGGCAGCACGTGCGAGACGTAGCGCAGGAAGGTCGGGTTCGGCCCGACGATCAGCACGCCGCGCTTGGCCAGCCGCTCGCGGTAGGTGTAGAGCAGGTAGGCCGCGCGGTGCAGCGCCACCGCGGTCTTGCCGGTCCCCGGGCCGCCCTGCACGACCAGGACCCCGCGCAGTTCCGAGCGGATCGCGTGGTCCTGCTCGGCCTGGATGGTCTCCACCACGTCGCGCATCCGGCCGGTGCGGCCGGCGGTCAGGGCGGCCAGCAGCGCGCCCTCGCCGACCAGGCCGGAGGCGTCGCCGTCGGCCGCCACGTCCAGATCCAGGACGTCGTCGTCGACCCCGACGACGGTCCGGAACCGGGTCCGGATGCTGCGCCGCCGCCGCACGCCCTGGGGCGCCGCGGAGGTCGCCACGTAGAACGGCCGCGCCGCCGGGGCCCGCCAGTCCAGGAGCAAGGGCTCGAAGTCGCCGTCGTCGTCCAGGATGCCGATCCGGCCGACGTAGCGGCGCTCGCCGCCGTCCAGGTCGAGGCGGCCGAAGCAGAGCCCTTCCTCGGCCGCGTCCAGCTGCGCCAGCCGGCCCGCGCCGACCGAAGCCATGCCGTCGCGCTCGGTCCGGGCCTGCTGGGTGCCTCCGGAAGCCTGAAGCACCCCCGCGAGCTGGCCCTGCGCATGCGCGCGCAGAGCGTCGAGGCGGGTGTACAGGAGATCCAGATAGCGCTGTTCGTGGAGGATTTCTTCCGTACCCCTTGACAAAACGCCTCCCGCTGCCTCAGAATCAAGCACGTACCAGTTTTCTGGTTATGTGATTGTGCCCGAAAACTCTACGATAGCAGACGCCATCGTCAGAGCCTTCGGGCCTGTTTTGTTGATGAGGCTTCGCGGGTTCCGGCAGCTTCAGCCGGCCGTGACCAACTCCTCCACCTCGGCCAACGCCTCGGCCTCCGCTTCGCTGTGCACGTTGCGGGTCCGCAGCGCGATGACCGCCGCGCACGCTACCGCGACCGCGCAGGCCGTCAGTGCCCAAGACAAGCCGGATGTCATCGCCGCCGCGGGCTGCACACCGGCCTTCAGCTCGTGATTCAGCCGCGCCGTGGAGATCGCCGCGAAGATCGCGAGCCCGAGCGCACCGCCGACCTGCTGCGAGGCGTTCAACAGCGCCGCGGCCAGGCCCGCCTGGTGGTGCGGGACGCCGGCGTTGGCCGCCGTGGAGATGCCGACGAACAGCAGCCCGAGCCCGACCGCCATGATCACCATGCCCGGCAACAGGCCGCTGACATACGAGCCGTGCACCTTCAGCTGGGCCAGCAGGAAGATGCCGACCGACGCGATCGCGGCGCCGGTCACCACCACCGGCCGGGTGCCGACTTTGCCGATCAGCTTCGGCGCCGCCCCGGCCCCGATCCCGACGGCCACCGTGATCGGCACGTAGGCCAGGCCGGCACGGATCGGCGAGTAGCCCTCGACGTTCTGCATGTAGAGCGTCAGGAAGAAGAACAGTGAGATGAAGCCCGCGACCCCGACCAGCTGCGTCACGTCGGCGGCGACCAGGCCGCGGATCCGGAAGACCGACAGCGGCAAGAGCGGGTTGTTGCTGAAGCGTTCGTTGATGATGAACGCCACCAGCAGGATCCCCGCCCCGGCCAGTTCCAGCACCGTCCGGCTGGATCCCCAGCCCTGGTCCGGCGCCTTCACCAGACCGAACACCAGCAACAGCATCCCCGCGGTGACCAGGAACGCGCCGACGAGGTCCAGGCCCTTGAAAGAGACCCGCTTGTCTTCGGGCTCGAACATGCGCAGCGCGCCCACCATGATCACCACGGACAGCGGTGGGTTCACGAACATCACCCAGCGCCAGCCCGGCCCGTCGGTGAGCAGCCCGCCGGCCAGCACGCCGACCGCGGAGGCCAGCCCGGCGACCGCGCCCCACACTCCGAAGGCCTTGGTCCGGTCCTGACCCTCCTTGAACGTGGTGGTGAGCAGCGACAAGGCGGCCGGCATCATCAGGGCCGCCCCGACGCCCTGCGTCAGCCGCGCGCCGACCAGCAGCCCGGCGCTGTTCGCGAAGCCGCCGGCCAGCGAGGCGACCCCGAACACCGTGGTCCCGGCGAGCAGCACCCGGCGCCGTCCGAACAGGTCCGCGGCGCGGCCGCCGAGCAGCATGAAGCCGCCGTAGGTGAGCAGGTAGCCGCTGGTCACCCACTGCAGGTTCTGGGTGCTGAAGTGCAGATCCTCGCGGATCGAGGGCAAGGCCACGTTCACGATCGAGGCGTCGACCAGATCCAGGAACGCGACGCCGCACAACAACAGCAGAATGAGCTTGCCTCTGCCGGTTGATAGGAAGGATGCAGACACGGGAGACCCCCTCCGGTACGCTTTACTTTGAGTTTCGTACGTTACGAAGAAGGTATCATATGAGTTCCGTATCATCCACCGGGGCTGCGGGCTCCCGCGAACGCCGCCGGACCATGAACCAGATCACGGACACCATCCGCGAGATGGGCGTGGTGATGACGGTGCTCAACCTGCGGGCCGGGGAACAGGTGGGGCTGCGGGACGTCGAGATGAAGGCGCTGGACGTCCTGATGCGCGACGGCGCGATGAGCGCCAAGGCGCTGGGCCAGCGCCTGGGGATCCACCCGGCGACCATGACCGGGATCCTGGACAAGCTGGAGAAGTCCGGCTGGGTGACCCGCGAGCGCAGCCCCGAGGACCGCCGCGTGGTGCTCATCGAGCCGGTGCGCGAGCGGGTCGGGGAGATCGTGCGGCTGTTCGCCGGGATGAACACGATGGCGGTCGGGCTGCTGGACCGCTACGACGACGAGAAGCTGGAGGCGATCGCCGGGTTCCTGGGCGCGATGGTGACCATGGCCAAGGAGGCTTCGCAGGAGTGGGGGCGTGACGGCACCGGCATTGGCGCCGGCAGCTGAACCGGCAGCGACGCCGACACCGCCGTTGTTCATCCCATGTGCGGATAGCGGTGGTCCGTCGGCGGGACGAACGTCTCCTTGATCGAGCGCGTGGACGTCCAGCGCATCAGGTTCTGCGCCGAGCCGGCCTTGTCGTTGGTCCCCGAGGACTTGGAGCCGCCGAAGGGCTGCTGGCCGACTACGGCGCCGGTCGGCTTGTCGTTGATGTAGAAGTTGCCGGCGGCGAAGCGCAGCACGCTCATCGCCTCGGCGACCGCCGTGCGGTCCTGCGCGATGATCGAGCCGGTCAGGGCGTAGTCGGTGACACCCTCGACGCCGTGCAGGACGCGGTCGTAGTCGCTGTCTTCGTACACGTACACCGACAGCAGCGGGCCGAAGTACTCGGTCGAGAAGATCTCGTGCTCGGGGTTCGTGCACACCATCACGGTCGGGCGCACGAAGTAGCCGACCGAGTCGTCCGCGGTGCCGCCGGCGGCGATGCGGATGGTGTCGTCGGCGTGCGCGATGTCCAGGACCCGGCGGTGCTTGGCGAAGGCCCGGGCGTCGATGACGGCGCCCATGAAGTGCGACAGGTCGGTCGGGTCGCCCATGCTCAGCGCGTCGACCTCGGCGGAGAACTCCTCGCGCAGCCCCGCGCCGTGCCACAGCGAGCGCGGGATGTAGGCGCGGGAGGCCGCCGAGCACTTCTGGCCCTGGTACTCGAACGCGCCGCGGGTCAGCGCCGTCTTCAGCACCGCCTTGTCGGCGCTGGGGTGCGCCAGGACGAAGTCCTTGCCGCCGGTCTCGCCGACGATGCGCGGGTAGGCGCGGTAGGCCGCGATGTTCTCGCCGACGACGCGCCACAGGTGCTGGAACGTGGCGGTCGAGCCGGTGAAGTGGATGCCGGCCAGGTGCGGATCGGCGAGGACCACCTCGGAGACCGCCAGGCCGTCCCCCGGCAGCATGTTGATGACGCCGGGCGGCAGGCCCGCGGCCTCCAGAAGGCGCATGGTGACGTGCGCGGCGAGCTGCTGCGTCGGCGAGGGCTTCCAGATGACGGTGTTGCCCATCAGCACCGGGGCGGTCGGCAGGTTGCCGGCGATGGCGGTGAAGTTGAAGGGCGTGATCGCGTAGACGAAGCCGTCGAGGGGGCGGTGGTCGGTGCGGTTCCACACACCGTGCGCGTTCTCCGGCGGCTGCTCGGCGAGGATCTGGCGGGCGAACTCGGCGTTGAAGCGCCAGAAGTCGATCAGCTCGCAGGCGCTGTCGATCTCGGCCTGCTGCGCGGTCTTGGACTGGCCGAGCATGGTGGCGGCGTTGAGGGTCGCGCGCCAGGGGCCGGAGAGCAGGTCCGCGGCCTTGAGGAGGATCGCGGCGCGGTCGTCGAAGGAGAGCGCGCGCCAGGCCGGGGCGGCTTCGCGGGCCGCGGCGACGGCGGCGCGGGCGTCGTCTTGGGTGGCGTTGCGGAGCGTGCCGAGGACGGCCTTGTGGTTGTGCGGCTGGACCACGTCGATCGGGTCGCCGCCGCCGGGGCGCCGGACGCCGCCGATGGTCGCGGTCAGGTCGTGGTGGTGCCCCGCCAGGTCGGCCAGCTTCGCGGTGAGGGCGGCACGCTCGGGGGTCCCCGGCGCGTGGGTCAGGACCGGCTCGTTGTACGGGACGGGGACCTTCGTGGCGCCGGTGACGGGGTCGTGCTCATTCGCGTGCGCAGCCATGTCCGCATCCCACCGCGACCGTGAGCGGTGCGCCACACCACTGCGCCGATCGACGTACCGGCTCAGCCCTCGCCGGCCGCCGCCGCATCGGCCATGACCTCGTCGATCAGCGCCACGGCGGCCGTCAGGCTGTCCGCTATCGGCGCCCCGGTGGCCCGCAACGACTGCCCGGCGGCGAACCCGCCGGAGTAGAGGATCGCGTGCGCCCCGACTGTGGCAGCGGCCGCGGCGTCGTCAGGCGAGTCGCCGATGAGCACCACCCGCGCCGGATCCACCCCCAGGCGCGCCAGATGGTCCCGCAGGTGCAGCCCCTTGCGCGCCGGCCGCGGCGGCGTGGTGCCCTGCACCAGCTCGAAGTACCGGTCGATGCCGTGGTGCCGGACCACGGGGACGAGCTTGTCGTCGTGGTACATCGACAGCAGCGACTGCGAATGCCCGCGCCCGGACCACTCCCGGAACAGGTCCGGCAGCCCGTCGGAGAGCCGAGCCTCCCGCTCGTAGGCCACGTAGTACTTGTGGAAGGTGGCGTCCAGCGCCTCCCATTCCTCGTCCCCGGGCTCATGCCCGAGGATGTCGGCGTAGAAGGAGCGGATCGGCATCTTGATCTGCGTGCGGTACTGATCGGCCGTTATCGCCGGCAGCCCATGGTCGCTGAACGAGTCGTTCGTGGAGCGCAGGATGATCTCGAAGTCGTTCAGGACGGTGCCGTTCCAGTCCCAGACGAGGTGCAACGGCTCACGATTCATCGGCACGATCACCTGGACAGGCTATCGGCGGGCGGCAAGGGATTTTGCTGCCTGTGGGTGACGCTTTTGTTAATCCGCGGGACCCGCCGGCTAGCCCAACAAATCCGGAAGCTCCTGCGTCGCGTACCACAGCAGCTCGTGGTCGTCGATGCCGTCCACGGTGAACGACGCGTCCTCGTCGCCGGCTTCGGCGGCGCCGAGGAGGACCACCGCCAGGGCCACTTCGTCGATGACACCGGGGTCGTCGACGTGGAGGGAGGCCACCCAGGACAGGGGGATCTCGGTGTTGACGCGGACCAGGCCGGGTTCGGCGCCGTCGAGGACCGGCTGGGCGTGCGCGTCGGGGACCTCGGCGGCCACCACCACGCGGCGGCGGGGGGACTCGGGCGCCTCGGCCAGCAGGCGCAGGGAGGCGCGCGCGGCGTCGGTCAGGGCGGCGTACTCCAACTCCTCGCTGTCCCCTTCGGTGTACCACTCGCGCAGCGCGGGGGTGACCGCGTACGCCGTCAGCGGCGCGGGGGTGACACGGCCCGTCTTGTGGAGCTCGGCGAGCACTGACAGGGTCGCGGGAAGGTAGACGCGCATTGCGCCATTATCCCCTTCTGCCGTGCGATGGAGTGCGCCGCGCCGTGGAGCGCTATAGCGAAGTTCTACGGGAGGGTGCGCTGCGCCTCGATCTGCTCGCGGGTGGTGCGCATGGCGGTCTCCAGAACCTGCGGGCGGCGGTCGCCGTCCATCACGTTCAGGCCGATGGCTTCGAAGTCGTCCGCGGTCGGGCAGAAGACGATGACCTTGGTGCCGTCCGCGCGCACCTTCTGCGCCTCCATCAGCATCCGCCGTGTCACGGCCCTTCTATAGCGGCGCGCCACACGCTCCATGACACTGTGCGGCGGGCCGTTGAAGCCGCGCACCGCCATCGGCGCCAGAACGTAGAGCTCGTCGAGCGCCGCCTCGCCGATCTCCTGGAAGCTCTGCTTGGCGGCCACGTCCACATTCGTCGCGGACCACATGCCGCCGTCCACATAGCGGCGGCCGTCGATGATGATCGGCGCGAACCAGCCGGGGATCGCGCAGGAGGCGGTCACGGCCTCGGCCAGCGTGGTGTGCGGCGCCCGCGGGCTGCCGAAGGTCACGCGCTCGCCGGTGGTGAAGTCCAGCGCCACGACGCGCAGCGCCTTGTGCGGCGACCAGCCGTCGGCGGTCCGGGGCAGCGCCTCGACCAGGTCGCCGACGCCGCCGAGCGAACCCCGGCCGGGCGGTATGGCGGCGGCCATGACCGCGGTCGGGGGCACGGAGCGGGGGTGGCGCGCGGTCCGGGCCAGCAGGGGCCCGGAGCCCAGCCGCAGCTTGGGACGCTCCGGATGCGCGCCGCCGGCCGCGGTGGCGTAGTCGAACTCCACACCGGTGAGCGGGCCCTGGTCGATACGGCCGGTGAGCTGGTGCTCGTGCAGGTCCTCGGGGCTGGCGCCGGCCCCGATCAGCGCGGCCATGACCGCGCCGGCGGACGTCCCGACGATCATCTCGGCCTCCCGCGGATCCCAGTCGATCGCCTCGCTGAGCACCGACAGCGACCCGACCATCCAGGCCGCGCCGAGCATGCCCCCGCCGCCCAGAACCAGCCCGCGCCGCACTGCCGTGGAGGTCATCGCTTCTCTCCCGTCGCCGGTGAGCCGGTCATCCGTTGTCTCGACTGTAACGGTGCAGGCGGCGCGAGACCTGCTAACGAGACCGACGAAAGTCGCATACACGGGGGTTACGCCCACCCGTCTCCCACCACCACCCGTTACGGAAACGCTGCGCGCTACTGCGCTCAATGGGGAATAACGTGACAGTCGGGGGCTGTTCGTGTGTCGCGGGAGGTAGTGCCCATGGCTGACCGGGATGGAAGTGAGACGTCGGTCCCTGAGGATCGGCTGACGGTGTGGCCCTTCGCCGCACTCGTCCTCGCGGCGGCGGCGTCATTGTTCGCCTACGCAGCCGCTTCCAGTCCACCCTCATGGCTCACGAGAACCGTCATCGTGATCGTCGGCGCGGTCCCCTCCGGCGGCCATGCGGTGCACATAGGCCTGGCGCTCCTGCTCTTGGGACGCGGTCTGTACGTGCGGCGTCTCATGGCCCTTTATCTGACTTCTGCCGCAGTGGTGTGGTCGACGGTGATGTCGCTGATCACCTGGGACCAGCCCTGGCGGCTGCTGCCGATGGCGGCCTTCGCGTGGGCCCTGTGGGGCGCGCGGCACCGGTTCACCGCGGTGCCCGACACCGCGCGGCTGCGTACGGCGCTCCACATACTTCTCGGGCTCGGCATCGTCGCGGTCGTGGTCGGCGGCGGCGGGATCTTCCTGCAGCGAGGCCGGCTGAGCTCGTCGCTCACCCCGGTCGGGCTGGGGCGCGAGCTGTTCGACGGGCTGACGGCGAACTCCGGGCCGATGACGATCGAGGGCCGGTCGTGGTTCCTGCACGGGCTGTCGCTGCTCGGCGGGGTGACGCTGCTGCTGATGCTGACCTGCCTGCTGGCGCCGGCCCGCGCCCCGCGGCCCGGGACGGACGCCGAGCGCGACCGGGTGCGGCGGCTGGTGCAGCATCCGGACTCGGACACGCTGGCGCCGTTCGCGCTGCGTCACGACAAGACCTATGTGTTCTCCCCGGACGGCCGGGCCGCGATCGGGTACCGGGTGTTCCTCGGCACCGCGGTCGTGGGCGGCGACCCGTTCGGCGCGGCCGGCGCGCGGGAGGCCGCGATCGCCGAGTTCCTGGCGCTGTGCCGGCGCCGGGGGTGGCGGCCCGCGGTGGTGGGTGGACGTGACGAGCTGCTGCCCCTGTGGCAGGCGCACGGGGTGCGGCGCGCGATCGGGATCGGGGACGAGGTCATGCTGGACGTGGCCGGGTTCTCGCTGGAGGGGCGGTCGATCCGCAACGTGCGGCAGGCGGTGCGCCGGACGCACAAGGCCGGGATCACCACGCGCGTGCTGCGGGAGACGGCGCTGGACGGGGAGGAGGCCGACCAGCTGCTCGGCATCCACCAGCGCTGGCTGAAGGGGCACGCCGAGCACGGGTTCGCGATGAACCTGGACGCCATCACCTCGGCCCGGCACCCCGACGCGCTGCTGATCGTGGCGTACGGCCCCGACGGCCGCGCGGTCGGCTTCCAGCGCTACCACCCGGTCGGCGCCGACCGGGCCTCCGGGCCCACGGCGCTGTCGCTGGACGTGATGCCGCGCGACCCGCAGAGCCCGAACGGCGTGAACGAGCGGCTGATCGTGGACCTGGTGGACTGGGCCCGCGAGCGCGGGATCGACGAGATCTCGCTGAACTTCGCCGCCTTCCGTCCGATCATGGACGCGGGCAGCCGCCGCACGCCACTGCAGAGCGCGGCGTACCGCGCCATCCACCTGCTGGACCCGTGGATCATGCTGGAGAGCCTGTACCGCTTCAACGCCAAGTTCCGCCCCGGCTGGCAGCCGCGCTCAGTGGTGTTCCGCTCCTGGGGCGAGGTCGGCTGGCTGGCCGCCGCGGCGCTGGCGATGGAGTTCTCGCTGCCGCTGGACCGGCGCCGGGTGGCGTCGGCGGAGAAGCTGGCGCGGGGGCATGCGACGCCGGCGACGAGGAGTGGGGACGGCGCGCGCGAGGATGGCGGGATCGGGGATGAGGATGCTGTCGGGGGGCCGGTGCGGCGGCATGTCGGGTAGCGGGCAAGCCAGCAGAACCGAGCTGCGGCGAGCGGCACAACCGGCAGCAGAAATGCGCGCTGACCAGACCAAAGGCTAGGGCGCGGCAGGTTGGCTGGGTGTCAGCCGGCCTGAAGCGCGGTACAGCGCCAGCGGGACTCCTCATCGCGGTCGAAGCGCAGCGCCACAGCACGCGTGCGTGCGCCGTCGCGGAGCAGCGCGAGCGCTTCGACGCCGGCGCCGCTTTCGGAGAGCCGGACTGACTTGAGCGTCGTGGTGCGGGCGTAGCGAGGCGTGCGGAGCTTGCCGCGGACTTCGGCGTCGGTCCAGCGGGCCGCGTGGGTGGCGGTGCGGCGGCCGGCCAGGACCTCGACCAGCATGCCCACCAGGGCCCTGACTTCGGTATATGCCTTCTGCGACGGCATCCGGCGAGGCGGCGGCGGTAGCGGTTCGACATCCACCGCCAGCACCTCGGGGCGCCGCTCAGGACGCTCGACTCGGGCCAGCGCACGCGCCAACGCACCAGTCGGCGGATCCGGCAGCGGTGTCGGATACGCCACCACCACACCGGCCCGCACCACCGACAACAACAGCCCCGGACGCGGCTCGCGTCCGCTCCCGGCGAGTGGCCGCCACACCTTGCCGTAGTCCGCCGACCAGGCGTCCACCGCCCACGGCACCGGGTCGCAGTCCTCTGACTGCTCCACGACCGCCTCGCGACGGACAGACCCCTCGCCGAAAGCCTCGGCGTCGATCTCGATCTCGGCCACCGCGTCCACCCACACCGCGACGCCTGGGAAGTCTGGCCTGTTATCGCGCCGCCACCGTGCGCCGACCCCGACCCGCACCGGCGTCACGTCAGACCGCCTCCCCTTTGCCCAACCCTGTACCGAGAAATGAGGCTCCAGCAGATCACAGGGGCATGCGAAACGGCTGGCTTCCCGCGGGAAGTCAGCCGTTCGGCCCAGCTGTGTCAGGGCGCTCCCACGCTGCGAGCGCCCCGGCGCCTCAGCGCTTCTTACGCTTGCCCGAGGAGCGGCGGCGCGGGGTGTCGTCCTCGACCGGCTCGGGGGCCGCGTCGGTGTCGGGGTACTCCGCAGCGAAGGAGACCTCGCGCTGCAGGACGCCGCCCTCGCCGTCGACCGTCGGGGCCGTGTAGCTCAGGTGGTCCGGGCGGCGGGGCGCCTCCAGGCCCTTGGCGTGCAGGTGCGGGGTGCCCGGGACGGCGTCCTGGACCCCGTTCTGGCCGGCGGCCAGGGCGTTCGCGGTGGCGGCGGCCTGGGCCTGCGCCTCCGGGTCCTGGTTCACCGCCTCGACCTCGACCTTGAGGTTGAACAGGTAGCCGACGGACTCCTCCTTGATGGCGTCCATCATCGCCTGGAACATCGCGTAGCCCTCACGCTGGTACTCGACCAGCGGGTCGCGCTGGGCCATCGCGCGCAGGCCGATGCCCTCCTGCAGGTAGTCCATCTCGTACAGGTGCTCGCGCCACTTGCGGTCCAGGACCGAGAGCACCACGCGGCGCTCCAGCTCGCGGGTGATCTGCTCGCCGAGCTGGGCCTCGCGGGCGTCGTAGCCGCTGCGGATGTCGGCGGTCAGCTCCTCGGCCAGGACGTCGCGGGTGACCTTGTCCTGGCCGCCGGCGGCGTCCTCGATCTCCTCGACCGACACCGAGATCGGGTACAGGGTCTCCAGCGCGGTCCACAGCTTGCCCAGGTCCCACTCCTCGGCGTAGCCCTCGGAGGTGGCGGCGTCCACGTAGCCGGCGATGGTGTCGTCCATCATCAGCCGGACCTGGTCCTCCAGGTCCGCGCCGTCCAGCACCTTGCGGCGCTCTTCGTAGACCACCAGGCGCTGGCGGTTGAGGACCTCGTCGTACTTCAGGACGTTCTTGCGGATCTCGAAGTTCTGCTGCTCGATCTGGGTCTGGGCGCTGGCGATCGCGCGGGTGACCATCTTGTGCTCGATCGGCACGTCCTTCGGCACGTTCGCCATCGCCAGCACGCGCTCGACCATGCCGGCCTTGAACATGCGCATCAGGTCGTCGCCCAGCGAGAGGTAGAACCGGGTCTCGCCGGGGTCGCCCTGGCGGCCGGCGCGACCGCGCAGCTGGTTGTCGATGCGGCGGGACTCGTGGCGCTCGGTGCCCAGCACGTACAGGCCGCCGAGGTCCTGGACCTCGTCGTGCTCGGCCTTCACCTTGCGCTTGGCCTTCTCCAGCGCGTCCGGCAGCGCCGTGACCCACTCCTCCTGGGTCAGCTCCGGGTCCAGGCCGCGCTGCTGGAGCTCGGCGTTCGCCAGGTCCTCGGGGTTGCCGCCGAGCTGGATGTCGGTGCCTCGGCCGGCCATGTTGGTGGCCACCGTGACCGCGCCCTTGCGGCCGGCCTGGGCGACGATCGCCGCCTCCCGGTCGTGGTACTTCGCGTTCAGGACCTCGTGCGGGACGCCGCGCTTGCGCAGCATCTGCGACAGGCGCTCGGACTTCTCCACCGAGGTGGTGCCGACCAGGATCGGCTGGCCGAGGGCGCTGCGCTCGGCGATGTCCTCGACGACCGCCTCGAACTTCGCCTCCTCCGAGACGTAGATCAGGTCCTGCTGGTCCATACGGACCAGCGGCCGGTTCGTCGGGATCGGCACCACGCCCAGCTTGTAGATCTGCTGGAACTCCGCGGCCTCGGTCATCGCGGTACCGGTCATGCCGGCGAGCTTGCCGTACAGCCGGAAGTAGTTCTGCAGCGTGATCGTGGCGAGCGTCTGGTTCTCGTCCTTGATCTCGACGTTCTCCTTGGCCTCGATGGCCTGGTGCATGCCCTCGTTGTAGCGGCGGCCGGCCAGGATGCGGCCGGTGTGCTCGTCGACGATCATGACTTCGCCGTTCATCACGACGTAGTCCTTGTCCTTCTTGAACAGCTCCTTGGCCTTGATGGCGTTGTTCAGGTAGCCGACCAGGGGGGTGTTCACGGACTCGTAGAGGTTGTCGATGCCGAGCAGGTCCTCGACCCGCTCCACGCCGCGCTCCAGGATGCCGACGGTGCGCTTCTTCTCGTCGACCTCGTAGTCGACGTCCGGGGCCAGCCGGTCGACGATCTTGGAGAAGTCGGTGTACCACTTGGTGGCCTGGTCCGCGGGACCGGAGATGATCAGCGGGGTCCGGGCCTCGTCGATGAGGATCGAGTCGACCTCGTCGACGCAGGCGAAGAAGTGGCCGCGCTGCACCATCTCGTCGCGCGACCACGCCATGTTGTCGCGCAGGTAGTCGAACCCGAACTCGTTGTTGGTGCCGTAGGTGATGTCGCAGTTGTACTGCTCGCGGCGCTCGGCCGGGGTCATGTTCGCCAGGATCACGCCGACCTGCAGGCCCAGGAACCGGTGCACCCGGCCCATCCAGGACGAGTCGCGCTCGGCCAGGTAGTCGTTGGTGGTGACGATGTGCACGCCCTCGCCGGCCAGCGCGTTGAGGTACGCCGGCAGGGTGCCGACCAGGGTCTTGCCCTCGCCGGTGCGCATCTCGGCGATGTTGCCCAGGTGCAGGGCGGCCCCGCCCATCAGCTGCACCTTGTAGTGCCGCTGGCCGAGGGTGCGCTTGGCCGCCTCGCGGACCACCGCGAAGGCCTCGGGCATCAGGTCGTCGAGCGTCTCGCCGTCCTCCAGGCGGGCCCGGAACTCGTCGGTCTGAGCACGCAGGTCGGCGTCGCTCATCTGGACGTAATCGTCCTCGATCTCCTCGACGAGGTCGGCGATGGCCTCCAGGCGGCGCAGGATCTTCCCCTCGCCGGCCCGCAAGACCCTGTCCATCAGACGCGCCACGGCAGACAACTCCTCATTACGGGCTCGGGCAGGCAGGTATGTGCCCCGCCTTTTCCAACATGTTATGCGACGGGTCGCGCTCCAAGGGAAGAGCGCGGCGTAATGATCATCGGCATATTCCCTGGAGACCGCCGATCCGGCTCGCCTACGGTGGAGCGATGGACATACGGCAAACGCACGAGCGCCTCGAACCGGTTCCCGTACCGGACCGGTTGCTGGGCGCTCCGCCGCTGCCCCAGGGCCCTTTGGTGACCCGGCGGCTGGTGCTGCGGCCGTGGCGCGAGGACGACATCCCGGCGATCTTCGCGATCTGCCAGGATCCGGAGGTCCAGCGGTGGACCACCGTGCCGTCGCCCTATCAGATGAAAGACGCGCAGTGGTTCGTGCGGGAACACACCCCGAAAGGGTTCCGATCCGGGGACGAGGCGACGTTCGGGGCGTTCGTGAAGGACACCGGGCAGATCGCCGGATCGGTCGGGCTCGCCGGGATCTCCACGTTGGTCGCGGGCCGCGGGGTGCGGACGGCGGAGGTCGGGTACTGGGCCAATCCGGACACGCGCGGGCGCGGGTACATCACGGAGGCCGTCCGCGAGGTCGTGCGCTGGGCGTTCGAGGACGTCGGGCTCGGGCGTGTCGTCTGGCAGGCCTTCGACGGCAACACGCCCTCACGCAGGGTGATCGAGAAGGTCGGCTTCACGATCGTGGGACGGCAGCGCTCCTCGCACACGCACAACGGGGCGGTGCGGGACATGTGGCTGGCCGACATCCTGCCCGGAGAGCTGCGGTAGGAGTAAAGCTGTCGGTGCCGGCGGCTAGCGTGACGGATGTGACATCCGTACCAGCACCGCGCACCGAACTGTCCGCCGCCGAGGCCCGCCGCCTGGCCCTGCACGCGCAGGGGCTGATCGGCGTGCCGGACCGGCGGGCCGGCGCGGCAGGCGTGCTGCGCGATCTCGGAGCGGTGCAGCTGGACACCATCAGCGTGCTGGCACGCTCGCATGAGCTGGTGCCGTACGCGCGACTCGGCGCGGTCGGGCGCGAGGGGATCGAGAAGGCGTACTGGAACCACGAGCCGCACGGGGCCTCGACCTTCGAGTACTGGGCGCACGCCGCCTGCATCCTGCCGGTCGAGGAGTGGCCGACGTTCGCCTACCGCCGCGCGAACTACCGGGACCGGGCCAGCGGCGGCTGGAGCCTGCCGACCTCCGACGAGGCCGAGGCGCTGGTGCTGGGCAAGCTGCGGGACGAGGGGCCGTGCATGACCTCGGATTTCGGCGGGGCGCGCAAGAGCGCCGAGTGGTGGGACTGGTCGGAGACCAAGGTCGCGGTCGAGAAGCTGCTGGCGACCGGGGACGTGGTGTGCGTGGAGCGGCGCGGCTGGCGGCGGGTCTACGACCTGCCGGAGCGGGCGCTGCCGAAGGCCGTGCTGGACACCCCGGAGCCGACCCGCGAGGAGTCGCACGTCCGGCTGCTGGCGCAGGCCGGGCGGCGGCTGGGCGTCGGCACGATAGGGGACATCGCGGACTACTACCGCTTGAAGATCCCTGATGCCAAGCCCCTGATGGACCAGACCGGCCTGGTGCCGGTGAGCGTGCACGGCTGGGCCCAGCCGGCCTGGGCCGACCCGGCGGCCCTGGACCTGCTGGCCGCCGGCGGCCCGCGCGGCCGGCACCGCACGACACTGCTGTCCCCCTTCGACTCGCTGATCTGGGAGCGGGACCGGATGGAGCGGATCTTCGGCATGGTGCACCGGATAGAGGCCTACACCCCGGCCGCGAAGCGGGTGCACGGCTACTTCGCGATGCCGCTCCTGGCCGGCGGCAAGCTCCTCGGCCGCGTGGACCCCAAGCGCGAGGGCAAGACGCTGGTCGCGCGGAAGGTGTCGCTGGACACGGCCGGCGCGGTGCAGCCGATGGCGGACGCACTGCGGGAGGCGGCCGGGTGGGTCGGGTGCGACGCGGTGGCGGTGGAGCAGGTGACGCCGGCGAATGCGGCGGGGGCTTTGCGGGCGGCGCTGGGCTGAGGGCGGCGGCGAGGCGGGATCGGTCGGCTCGCGAGCACGATCCAGACCACCAGCGGCAATGAGCGCTTGGTGCGGCGCCGCATCGGCAAGCAATCAGCTCGCGATGAAAACTCCGGCGATTGTGCTCGGCTGAACTGAGGCATCAAGGGTCTGCGATCGCGCAGCCCCGGGGCACCCCTACCGCCACAGCGGCTGCGGCGGTGCCCCGAACCAGCCGGCCAGGATCTCGGCGTCGTCGGTCCGCAGCCCGCCGCGCCAGTCGACCAGTTCCAGCCCGCGCTCGCGCAGCAGTCCGCCGAAGGCGCCGGCGACCTCCGCGCCCGCGATGCCGGTGCGGTGCACGCCCGCCACCGTCACCCGGCTCGCCGTGTCGACCTGGCCGTAGACGTGCACGCCGTCTGCGACGGTCAGCGCGTAGCCGCCGTGCACCACGCCTCGGCCCTCGATCGCGACCGGGCGGACGAAGTGCGTGGTGGTGCCCAGCCCGGCGGCCAGGTCCTCGACCGTGAGTGTGACGCCGGCCAGTGGCTCGGCGGGGGTGGTGCGGAGGTGGATCTCGGTGAAGCCGGGGCCGGAGCGGAACTCGTCCTGGATGCGGCGGATGGCCAGCAGGTTCTCCTCGATCGCGGTCGCGCCGGACGGGCCGACCAGTTCCACGTCGCGCCACAGGTCGTCCTTCACCAGCAGCACCGTGCGGCCGTCGAGCGGTCCGGCGATGTCCGGGAGGCGGTCGCTGATACTCGACATGCTGAAGTGGATGTCGCGGGCCGGCAGCATCTCGACCCGCGGCTCCTGCTCGACCCGGCGCAGGGTCAGCTCCAGGCCGCCGATCAGCTCGTACTCCTCGCGGAAGGCCGGCTCGGCGCGGACCACCCGCCAGACCTGGCCCGCGGCTTCCAGCATCTGCGTGCCGTCGAACGCCGGGGGAAGGTTCTCCGACGGCACCGTCGTGCGCGCTATCACCCCGCCGTCCGCGGCGTCTCTCAACGTCACGGATATGTCCATGGTCACGAACCTACGCGGGTGGCGTCTTGCGATGTCAAGCTGCGAACGCTAGGTGATCTCCAGCAGTTTCTCCCGCACGGCGTAGACCACGGCTTCCATGCGCGAGTGCAGGTTCAGCTTTTCAAGGATGTTGCGGACGTGGTTCTTCACCGTGTTCTCGGTGATGAACAACTCCTTGGCGATCTCCCGGTTGTTGCGCCCGGTGGCCACCAGCTTCAGGACTTCCATCTCGCGGTCGGTGAGCTTGGGCGCCGGGGCGACCGGATCGGCCGCGGGGGCGGCGTCCGCGCCGCGCGCCAGGGCCGCGAACCCGGTCATCAGCTTGGCCGCCATCGAGGGGCTGACCTGCGACTCGCCGCGCTGGACGGCGCGCAGCGCGTCCGGGATGGTGTGCGGCAGCACGCTTTTGAGCAGGTAGCCCGAGGCCCCGGACTTCACCGCCTCGTAGAGGTCGGACTCCTCGTCGCTGGAGGTCAGCATGATGACCTTGGCGTCCGGGACCGAGCGTTTGATCGCCGCGCACGCCGTCAGACCGTCGGTGTCGGGCATGCGGACGTCCAGGATCACCACGTCCGGGGCGAGTTCCTCAGCCTTGTGCAGCGCTTCCGCGCCGTTCGACGCCTCGCCGACCACCTCGATGTCGTCCTCGGTGTCCAGGACGACGGCGAGGCCTCGGCGCAGCAACGTGTGGTCGTCGGCTATGAGGACTCTTATGGCTTCCGACACAGCTCCATGATGACACCTCAGACGAACAAGTGACATTACCCATCTGGGTGATCGTTGAACCCACCCCCTTCACGGAGCCGAGTGCGCCCGGCCCCGCGAAGGAGTCCTTTGAGATCAGAGCTCTGTCGGATGCGCGTCAGCCGTGTTCGGAGGGCCTCAATGGCGGGAACTGGCCATCCGGTCAGAGGGCGACGAACCGTTGATCATCGGCTCCGCCAGCTCCTCCCCGGGCTCCAGACGGATCACTCCGTAGTCGTACGCGCGGCGCCGGTACACGACCGCCGGCAGACCGGAGTCCTTGTCCACGTAGAGGTAGAAGTCGTGGCCGACGAGTTCCATCTCGTACAGCGCCTGGTCGAGCGTCATCGGGGCCGCGGTGTGCGTCTTCTCGCGGACCACCATGGGACCGTCGTCGTGCGTGGGGCCGGGGATGCCGTAGGGCTGGAGGTCCACCTCGGGGTGGTCGCTGACCGCGCCGTCTGCCGTCAGCAACGGTTCCGTGCCCGGCGGCAGGTCCGCCATCGGCGGGAGGTGCTTAATGGAGTCCGCGATCGCCTTGCGGTTGCGGTGGATCTTCTTGCGATCCTTGGCCCTGCGGAGCTGCGCCTGAAGCTTTGCCGCGGCCATGTCGAGCGCCGAATACGGGTCGCCGGCGCACGCCTCGGCCCGGATGACCGGGGCTCGGGGGCAGTCCAGCGTCAGCTCGATCCGGTCCTTGCTCTCGGCCTGGCGGGGGTTCTTCTCCTCGCCGAGGACGACGGTGAGGCTGATGGCCTTGCCATCCATCTCCTCCACCTTGGCCAGCTTCTCCATGACGTGCCGACGGAACCTGTCGGTCACCTCGTGGTGGCGGCTCTTGACGACGATGTCCACGCGCGTTCTCCAATCTCGCGTTCAGATCTGTGCCGGGCTCACGGCTCCGGCTTCGGCGTCGGATGAGTGTGAATCCAGCGGCGCCTCCGCGAAGTGATCGGGGACTGCTCTTGTATTGACTTCCAACGTACGCCGGGTGCCCTTGGTGCCCGGTTTCCTGAGTGGAGGAAGTCACAGCCGATATGGGTTCCAGCGGGAGTCGCCGGGGGTACGGCTGCGACGCGAGGGGTCCGGAAGGGGAACGGCCTTCGGAAAACGGCCGGCCACCTGCTAGAGGTGGCTGATTATGTGCGTGTGCATGCGCATCGTGCCTGCTCACTGTCTCGTGCACTGGTGCCTATGGCTGAAAACTAGCCCCGGATCGCGCTCGGCGGAAGGGGCCAGAGCGGGCGTTGGACCGTTCGAGTGATCGGAACGGTGTTCGACCGGGGTTTGTGTGCGGTTTCGTGCCGATTCCTCGGCAGTTCACCCCGTGAGACGGTAGTCAGGCACGCTCAGGAGCGGACCCGCGCGGCGGCGATGGTAGCCGCGCCGAGGACCGGCACGCCGGCCTCCCGCAGCGCGCGGGACGCCTCCGCGAGGCTGGCGCCGCTGGTGCTGATGTCGTCGACGAGCACCACACTGGACGTGGCGACCGCCGCCGCGCGACGGGCCCGCAACGCCCCCGCCAGGTTCGTCTGACGCTGCTCACGGGACAGCCCCGCCTGGTCCTCGACGGCGCGGGCGTGCCTCAGCGCGGGCACGGCGCGGACCGGCAGCCCGACCTCGCGCAGGGCCCGCGCCGCGGTCCTGGCCAGGCGCGCGGTGGTGTCCTGGCCGCGGTCGCGGACGGCTTTGCGTCGCGAGGGCATGGGAACCAGCGCGACCGACGCGCAGCCCGCGGCACCTGCCGTGTCGAATACCGCGTCGAGCGCCGTGTCAGGCAGCGTGTCGAGCGTCTGCGCGACGGCCCGCGCGAGCGCCCGGCCCAGCGCGCGCCGCAGATCGGTACGGCCGCGCTCCTTGTACCCGATGAGCATCGTCCGAACCGGGTCCTCGTAGCGGGCCACCGCGTGGGTGCGCGGGGTGCCGGGCACGGCCGCCAGCGTGCGCCACGGCCCGCCCTCGGCCAGCAGGCCGTCGCACGCGGGGCACAGCGGCTCCCCGGAGGGCTGCGGACGCCCGCAGCCGCCGCAGTCGCGCTCGGCGGCCAGATCGAGCAGGGCGGCCCAGAGCGGGCGGACTAGCGGCATCGGACCCCCGGGTCGCGCTGTGGTCGAACGTGGTCGGATACGGTCGGAACGTGGCGGAATTATCCGCTATGTCCGACTACCCGCGCCAGCCGGCTCGACCCGCTTCGGCGGTCAGTCCCCTGTCGTGCCTCAGTCAGTCGTCGTGCCTCAGCCGCCGTGGCCCAGCCGACCGTCGTGCCTCAGCCGGCCGTCGCCGTCGCCACAACCGGGCTCCAGCCCGACTCCTGGAAGCTGTCCGCACCGCCGCTGCGCTTGAAGTACGAGTACGTGGTGTTCGGATCCGTGGGTCCGGGGGCGTCGCTGAACGTCCACATCGAGGCATGCGCGCCGACCGCGCCGGTCACCGCGGCGATGTGCCTGGCGGCGGTCTGGGCGTCCTCGGGGGCGCTGATCGTCGAGTCCTGCGAACCGTCCAGGTACACCTTGTAGAGCTTCGGCGTGCTCGACCCGGCCTGCTGCAACCCCAGCAGCACCACGGTGCGGCCGTCGGCCCAGGCGGCGTCGGTGACGCTCTGCAGGCCGCCCTGCGCCTGGTCCCCGGTCGGCGTGAGGGCCTGGAGCAGCGAGAACTGCCCGGAGGCCGTCCCGTCGGGGCCGGTCAGGGAGACGCCGCCGCCGGCGCGGGTGATGAACACCATCGTGGCCTTCTGCGGACCGGCCGCGCCGGTGGCGTCGGTGGTGTTCGGCCCGCTCACCACGACCGCGCGCAAACCGTCCGGCGAGGGCTTGAACCGGGCCACCTGCTGGTCGGGCATCAGGATCTGCTGGGGCGTGCCGGTGCCCGACCCCGGGTCCCCGGGGTCCTGCACCCGGTACAGGTTCTTGTTGTCGACCACCCACAGCGAGCCGTCCGTCGGATCCCACTCCAGGTCGGTCACACCCTTCGCGGCGGACTTCGCGTGGTACCAGACCTGCTGGTCGTTGTTCTTGTCGTCGACGACGACCACCGCGCCGTCGTGCTCGACCGCGGCCACGAAGGTCGTGGCCTGCGGCGCCTTGCCGTCGGAGGAGTCGGCGAGCTGCTTCACCGCGATCGGCGTGTCCTTCTCCAGCTGGATGCCGGTCAAGTGGACCAGGGACGAGACCTTCGCACCGTTCGGCGGGCAGACGGCGGGTGCCTCGGCGACCCCCGACAGCTGCGGCCGGTCGACGATCGCGGCGTTCGAGTCGCCCTGCGACTGCGGACACACCCAGTACACCGGCGGCGGCACCGAGCCGTCCGGGGCGACGCTGTTCGTTCGGCACGAAGTGCAGCCGGCGTAGTCGACGAGCACCTGGCTCAGCGCCGTCGAGGAGAGCAGCTGCTGGTTCTCCGAGGCGTCCCGGAAGGTCCTGGTCAGCGCCAGCTGCACGTCGCTGACGAGGTCCGCCCGGCCGGCCGGCGGGGGTTTCAGGGTCACCCGGGCCAGGCCGTTGGCGTCCACGGTCACCGGACCGGCCAGCGTCAGCCCGGTGACCTGCGAGCCGAGCCGGCCGTGCAGCACGGCGCGGGCCAGCGCGTCGTAGGTGTAGTCGACCTTGCCGGAGTCCTGGGTCAGGTAGACCTGGTCCATCACCGGGGCCACGGCGCCGCGCGAGGGCAGGTAGACCGCCAGCGGGGACTGGTACGTCTGGTAGGCGCGCTTGAACGACTCCGGAAGGATCATCCGGAAGTCCGGGGGCGTGGTGATCCGCCACCCGACCGACGTGCCCAGGTACTTCAGCGTGAACTGCTGGATGACCGGCCCGGTCTGGTACTGGAAGAAGCCGTACGTGTCGATCTGGGCCACCTGGGCGCCGCTCACGCTGATCGTCTGCTCCGCACCGACCGGCGTGGGCGTGGCGGCCTTCGGTGCGGTGGCGGCCGCGGCGCCCTCGGCCTTGTGCGCGGGGTGGTTCGCGGTCTGCTGGGCGTCCAGGACCGGGTCGTCGTACTTCACGATCTTGGTCGTGGTGGTCCAGGTGGAGCCGGCCGGGATCCACTTGCCGCGGGCCTCGGGGGTCAGGAACTCCTGGGCCACGCTGAAGCTCGGGTCCTCCTGGTCGCCGGTCAGCGACTGCAGGAAGCTGGACACCAGCAACGCCGGCGACATCGTCGGCGTGGGTTCGTTGGCCAGGATGACCACGTTGTTGCGGCTCTGGTTCAGCGGGGCGCTGCGGACGTCGCCCTTGGAGGGCGGCCCGGCGCAGGCCGCGGCGCCCGCGAGGGTGACCAGGGCGATGAGCGCGGCGGCCCATCGGAAGGTCCGGTTCGCCGCGACCGGGTCGGGCTCCGTCGGCTCGCCCGGCCACGAGGCCGGGGTCTGCGGGGTCCGGCGGTCCATGACGTCTCCCGGTCGCGTGGCGGACGGCGGCGTGGCGGGCCGTCGCGGGGCAGACGGTCGCGAGGTAGACGGCGGCGTCGCGGGAGTCATCAGCGCTCCGCCACCCGGTCGCCACCGCGGCCGGTGAGCCCGGTCAGGTCCGGCCCGCCGGTGTGCCGCGGCGGCGCGGTCGCCGCGCCCTCGGCGGCCAGCCGCGCGGCCTCGGCCTGGCGCTTGTGGTGCCTCGAGTCGTCCGGCTCCAGCGGGATCGGCGAGCGGACCAGCTCCATGCCGGCGGTACAGGGCAGCGTCAGCCGGAACTGCGAGCCGCCGCCGGGTTCGCCCCAGGCCTGCAGCCAGCCGTGGTGCAGGTGCGCGTCCTCCAGCGAGATCGCCAGGCCCAGGCCGGTGCCGCCGGTGGTCCGGGCCCGCGCCGGGTCGGCACGCCAGAAGCGCCCGAACACCAGCGAGGACTCGCCGGGCTTCAGGCCCACGCCGTAGTCGCGCACCGCGACCGCGACCGCCTCGGCGGAGGCCGCGACCTTGACCAGCACCGGCCGGCCCTCGCTGTGCTCGATGGCGTTGACCACCAGGTTGCGCAGGATCCGCTCGATGCGCCGCGGGTCGATCTCGGCCACGCAGGGCCGGTCCGGCGCCACGATCCGGACGTCCGAGCCCTTGCGCTCGGCGAGCACCTGGCTGCTGTCGACCACCCGGCGCGCCAGCTGGCGCAGGTCCACCGGCTCGGCGTCCAGCACCGCGGCCCCGGCGTCGAACCGGCTGATCTCCAGCAGGTCGGCGAGCAGTTCCTCGAACCGGTCCAGCTGGGTCTGCAGCAGCTCGGCCGAGCGCGCGGTCGGGCCGGAGAAGTCGTCGCGGGCGTCGTGCAGGACGTCGGCGGCCATCCGGACCGTGGTCAGCGGCGTGCGCAGCTCGTGCGAGACGTCGGAGACGAACCGGCGCTGGACCCGCGAGAGCTCCTCCAGCTTGCGGATCTGCCGCTGCAGGTTGCCGGCCATGGTGTTGAAGGAGGTGGCCAGCCGGGCCAGGTCGTCCTCGCCGCGCACCCGCATCCGCTCGTCGAACTTGCCGTCGGCGAGCCGTTCGGCGATCCCGGCGGCCTGCCGGACCGGGGTCACCACCAGCCGCGTGACGAACCATGCGACCCCGGCCAGGGCCAGGACCAGCACCGCGCCGGCGATCGCGATCATCTCGTTGTCGAAGTTGAGCGCGTCGCTCTCGGTGGTGAACGGGAAGGCGTAGTACAGCTGGACCTTCCCCAGCTCGCCCAGCTGGAACGCCGCGCCGTACAGCAGGCCCGGGGTCTTGTGGCCGGACACCACGGCGCCGGGGGTCGCGTCGCCGGGCGTGGCCGTGACGTCGACGATCCCGCCGCCGGCCGTCTGCGGGCCGTACTCCAGATCGGTGGTCTGGTACTGGACCTGGAAGCCGTCCGGGGAGCCGTAGACCTGCAGTCTGTCCTTGAGCGCCTGCTGGATGCTCTGGTGCTGGATCCCGCCGCAGGTGTACCCGGCGACCGGGAAATTGGGGACCGACGACATCAGCATCACCTGGTAGGTGTCGCTGTTGGCGCCGCTGCACAGGTTCCGGACCATGGCGTCCAGGCTGTTGACCCAGGCGGCGAACTGCTGGCCGTTGGGTCCGTTGGGACCGTTGGGACCGACGGAGCCGTTCGGATTGCTCTGCCGGATGGTCTCGGCGGCGGCCGTGATCGAGGCGCCGACCTCGCTGAAGCCGCTGCTGGCCATGGCCAGCGACGAGCTCTCCTTGGCCTGCACCAGGCCGTCGCGGATCTTGTTGTTCAGCATCCAGCCCAGCACGAAGGCGATGACGATCGACAGCACCAGGGTGAGCGACACCACGCGCAACTGCAGCGAGCCGCGCCAGGTCCCGGGCAGTTCCAGGACGGCGCGGCCGAAACGCCGGGCACCGCCGGTGAACTTCGAGACCCGCATCTACTTCCCCGCGCCGTTAAGCCGGACCGGCTTTGTAACCCACTCCGCGCACGGTGACCACGATCTCCGGGTTCTCCGGGTCGACCTCGATCTTGCTGCGCAGCCGCTGGACGTGCACGTTCACCAGCCGGGTGTCCGCGGCGTGCCGGTAGCCCCAGACCTGCTCCAGCAGCACCTCGCGGGTGAACACCTGCCAGGGCTTGCGGGCCAGCGCGACCAGCAGGTCGAACTCCAGCGGCGTGAGCGGGATCTGCCGGCCGTCGCGCTTGACCGAGTGGCCGGCCACGTCGATCGACAGGTCGCCGATGGCCAGGGTCTCGGGCTTGGGCTCGTCGGCGCGGCGCAGCCGCGCGCGCACCCGGGCCACCAGCTCCTTGACCTTGAACGGCTTGATCACGTAGTCGTCGGCCCCGGACTCCAGGCCGACCACCACGTCGACCGTGTCGCTCTTGGCGGTGAGCATGATGATCGGGACCCCGGACTCGCCGCGGATCAGGCGGCACACGTCGATTCCGTCGCGTCCGGGCAACATCAGGTCAAGCAGGACCAGGTCCGGCTTGAAATCACGGAAGACCTGCAGAGCCCGGTCACCGTCGGCGACGGACGTGGTCTCGAAGCCCTCGCCGCGCAGGGCTATGCCCAGCATCTCGGACAGGGCTATGTCATCGTCGACGATGAGGACACGACCTTTCATGCGGACTATCGTCGCATTACTTTCTGCTTTTGGTGAATCCCCGGTGCCACTGGGAAGGATCGCCGGTGTTGGTGCGGGGGTGGCGCCGTCCTCGGAGCTGCCTGCATGCTGGGGTGCACACTCCCGGCGACGAGCCGGTCCCCGCCCGAGGAAGAAGCGTCCAGGCAGCCCATGAGCCATCTCACCGGAGCGAACGCGCCTGTCGGCGACCCTGGCGCGGCGTACACGCCGGCCGGTCTCGGCCGGGGAGTCGTCCCCCTGCGTCCTTTGCAAGCAGGGGAAATCCTCGACGGCGCGGTGACCGCCATGCGCTCCTATCCCGGCGTCATGCTCGGGCTGTCGGCCCTGGTGGTCGCGCTGGGCCAGGCGGTGGCGATCCCGCTGGACTACCTCTATCTGCACTTCCTGGCCGGACTGGTCAACGGCAACACCACGCTGGGCAGCGGCACCGGGATCAACGACCTGGCGCTGCTGCGGCCCGGCGTGCTGCTGAACGCGCTGGTCGTCTCGCTGCTGGTCGGGCTGCTGACCAGCGCGGTGGCGCGGGCCGTGCTGGGCCGGCCGGTGACGCTGGCCGAGGTCTGGGCGCAGACCCGGCCGCGGCTGCCCCGGCTGCTCGGGCTCTCGCTGGTGATCTTCGTCGTCCTGTTCGGGGTGCTGGCCCTGGGGATGCTCCCCGGCCTGCTGCTGGCGGCCGCCGGGAGCCCGGCCGCGGCCCTGGTGCTGCTGCTCGGGCTCGGCGGCGCGGCGGCGCTGGCGGTCAACCGGTGGGTCGCGTGGTCGCTGGCCGCGGCCGCGCTGGTCCTGGAGGACCAGCCGGTGCGGCGGGCGCTGAAGCGGTCCTCGACGCTGGTCAAGGGCGGCTGGTGGCGGGTGCTGGGGGTCTCGTTGCTGGGGCTGCTGGTGTCCGAGATGGTCGCCGTGGTGCTCTCGGTGGTGCAGCAGGTGGTCGTGGGCTCGAACCTGAGCCCGGTGAGCGACAACGGGGACGGGACGTACTCCGGGCACCATGTCTCGCTGGTGTACGTGTTCGTCGGGGCGTTGTTCTCGGCGGGGATCCAGACGGTGGTGTCGCCGTTCGCCGCGTCGGTGATGGCGCTGCAGTATGTGGACCGACGGATGCGGCGCGAGGGGTTGGACATTCAGCTGGCGATGAGTGCGCGGGCACGGCGGGACGGTTCGGCGGGCGCGGCTGGCGCGGCTGGCACGGCGGCTGCGGCTGCGGCTTCCGGCGCGGCCACGATGGCCGGTGCGGCGGTCGGTTCGGCACTCGGCGCGGCGCCCGGCGGCGGCCCGGAGCCGGGGAACGGCCCGGCCGCGTGACCGATCCGGGGGCCCCGGTCACGCCACCGCCCGGCGTACCGATCACTGTCGGCCGCGACGAGGCACGCCGCGCGGCCGCCGACGAGCTGGCCAAACCGGTCTACGCGCACGCCCGGCCCTCGCTCACGAAGCGCGCTCTGGACTGGCTCGGCCACGAGATCAGCACCCTGTGGGACAAGGCCTTCGGCAGCAGCTCGGGCGGCGGAAGCGGGGGCTGGAGCGCCGTGCTGGCCGTCCTGGTGCTGCTGGTGGTGGCCGTGGTGGTGATCCGGCGGCGCTACGGACCGATGCGGCGGCGGGTCACGGCCGACCAGGCGCTGTTCGACGAGGCGGCCCCGATGGACGCGGCCGGCTACCGGCGCACGGCCGAGGAGCACGCGGCCGGCGGACGCTGGGCCGAGGCCGTCCGGGCCCGGCTGCGTGCGGTCATCGCCGCGCTGGAGGAGCGAGCGGTCCTGGACCCGAGGCCGGGGCGGACCGCCGACGTGGCGGCACGCGAGGCCGGCGCGCTGCTGCCGGACCAGGCCCCGGCGCTGCTCGCCGCGGCACGGGTCTTCGACGACATCTGGTACGGCGAGAGCGCCGCGGGGCCCGAGGACTACCGGCGGCTGATGGCCGTCGACGACGCGGTCGCGGCGGCGCGGGTGCGCGTCGGCAGCGCGTCCGGGGCACCCATGGTCGGCGACCTGCCGCAGCTCTCTGAGACCCCGGCCGGCCGCCGGGACCCCTCGGAGCCGCGATGACGACGCTGCGGGCGTGGCGCTGGCCGGTGGCCGCGCTCGCCGTTCTGCTGCTCGGGGCCCTGGTCACGGCGATCGCCATCGGCGGCAACGGCGGCGGGACGCTCGATCCGGACTCCGCGTCCCCCGACGGCGGCCGTGCGTTGGCCGCGCTGCTGCGCGACCGCGGCGTCACGGTCACTCCGGCCCGGACCACCGCCGACGCGCTGGCCGCGGTCCAGGGGGCGCAGGGCGACGCGACGCTGCTCGTCACCGATCCGGGACTGCTGACCCTGCTCCAGATCGACACGCTGGCCTCGACGCCGGTGGCGCGGCTGGTGGTCGTGCAGCCGGATCCGGAGTCGGCGCGGCTGCTGACCACGCAGACGGCGCGGGTGGACGCGCCGCCCGAGGGCTCGCAGCTGGTCGATCCGGCCTGTCCGGACGCCGACGCGAAGGCCGCCGGGAACGCCGACATCGGCGACGGCGAGGTGTTCAGCGGCCTGACGAGCGGGTGCTACCAGGTGCCCGGCGGGTACGCGCTGGCCACGACGGCCGGGCCGTCGTCGGACGACACGGTGCTGGTCGGCAGCCGCACGCCGTTCCGCAACGACCGGATCGCCGACCACGGCAACGCGGCCCTGGCGCTGCGGCTGCTCGGCAAGCACCCGACGGTCGTGTGGTACCTGCCGGACGGCGCGGACCCGGGCGCGACGGAGTCGGGACACAAGAGCTTCACGGCGGTGCTGCCGGCCGGCTGGCGCTGGGGCGCCCTGACGATGGTGCTGGCGATCGCGCTGCTGGCCCTGTGGCAGGCGCGGCGGCTGGGGCCGGTGGTCGCCGAGCGGATGCCGGTGGCGGTGCGGGCGGCCGAGACGGTCGAGGGCCGCGCGCGGCTGTACGAACGTGGCAAGGTGACCGACCGTGCGGCCGGCGCGCTGCGCGAGGCGACGCGCTCGCGGCTGGCCGCGCGGCTGGGGCTGCCGCGCGCGGCCCCGGTCGGCGACATCGCGGCGGCGATCGCGGCGCGCGGCGGGGCCGAGGCGGGGGCGACGCTGGCGGTGCTGGCGGGGGTGGTGCCCGCGGACGACGCGGGGCTGGTGGGATTGGCTTCGGCGCTGGACCGGCTGGAAGCCGAGGTCGGGCGGCTGTGAACGAGGGACAGGAGAGCGAG
>NZ_JAACYW010000104.1 GCF_015356825.1 Catenulispora rubra
GGCGGGAGGCGGCGGGCATCGGTGCGCAGGCTCCGGTCGAGCGGCAGCCTGATGTGCAGAACTCGGTCGCCGGGCCGCGCGAGTCTGCGGCACGCGGGCAGGTTGTAGCCGAGAAGCAGGAGCCGATGGCAGCGCGCGAGGTTGCGGCGAGCGTTGGTGCGCAGGCTCCTGCTGAGCGGCAAGCAGGGCAGGCTGATGGGCAGGGCTTGGTGGTTGGCGCGCGCGAGTCTGTCGCGGGTGCGCAGGCTGCGGCCGAGCAGCAGGCGGTGCGGGTCGGCGCTGTAGCCGATGCGCGGCCTGCGTCGGAGCCGGTGGTCGCGCGTGGGCCTGCGAGTGCTGACTCGGCGCCCGGGCAGCCTGATGCCGTGAAGCCGAGTGTGGCCGGTTCGTGGCGTACGCAGGGGTCGGTCGCCGGTTCGCGGTGGTCGGCTGTGAAGGGTTCGCAGGTTCGGCCGAGTGCGTCGCCGACCGTTTCCGGTGGCAAGGACGCGGTGAGCAACTTGGCGTCGGCCGCGAATCAGCAGGGCACTGCCGCCGACAAGCAAGGCGCGGTCACGGCTCAGCAGGGCACTGTCGTAGGACAGCAGAGCGAGCCGGTCACCCCCCAAAGCGCAGCCCCGAACCCCAAGCCGCGCACGCCAGCCAAGTCGCCCGAAGCCCTGCGTCCGACGCATCGCCGAACCGGCGCGTTCGGACTCCGCTGGGGACGCAGCCGGTCGCAGCGTCCTGTGGTGCCGCCGTCGCCCGAGCCCGTCGCAGCTGTCGTCGCGCCTGTGCTATCCGCCGCCGAAACAGCAGCATCCGCGCCCGCGCAGCCGCAGCCCGCCGTCCCCTTCACCGTAGCGTCGCCCGCATCCCACCACCCGGACCCCGACAGCGGCGGCATGACCCCGTGGCGGGCCGCGGCCGCGCGGGCGGCGCACCAGAACCAGCAGCACGCGTCGGTCGCTGAGGCGGCCCCGGCAGAGCAGGAAACGTCCGCATGATCGCCGCGTTCCGTTATGAGCTGCGCCGCCTCGGGAGCCTGCGGGCCACGCGGCGCGTCCCCGGGGGTGCCGCCGTGGTGGCCGCCGCGTTCGGTGTGGCGGCTGCGCTGGCGGTGTCGGCGGGGGCTTCGGAGCGGGTCGTGGCGCTGCTGCGGTTGGCCGGGACGCTGCCCGCGCTCGCTGCCGCCGTCGTGCTCGGCGCAGCTGCGTCGGGGCATGAGCGCCACTACTCCATGCGCTACGTCACCCTCGCCGTGGTGCCGCGGCGGGCCTGGCTGACCGTCGCCAAGGCCACGCTCACCGCGTTCCTGTCCGCGCTGAGCGGTGCGCTGGTCGCGCTGTCCGCCGCGCTCGGCTACGCCCTGGCGCTGGCGTGGGCCTACGCCGGTGACCGCACCCTGATCCCCGACGGTGCCGCCGCTGATCCCGTGCTGCAGGGCGTCGCGCCGGCGGCTGCGGCGGCGACCGCGGCCGGGCTGTTCGGGCTGGCCATCGGGTGGCTGACCGCCTGGTACCGCGCATCGGTCGCGGTGGCCGTGGCGGTCGTCGCACTCGCCGTGCCGCTGGCCGCCGGGCGCCTGCTGACCGGCCTGCCCAGCGTCGCCAAGCTTCTGACCGACGCCGAGCAGTCCCTGCGCACCACCCCCGTGCTGTCCTCGCTGCTCAATCCGCGCGTGCTCACCGCGTGGCCGCCGCTGAAGTCGGGCATGCACCCGATCCCGCCGACCTCGCTCGCGGCCACCGCCCTGCTCGCGGCGGTGGCCCTGCTCGCGGTCGGCGCCGGTGCCGCGAGGTGGCAGCGGGGCGACTGAGGCGAGCGAGCGATGACGTAGGGGCAGTGACGAGAACGCTTAGGAAGCGTTCTCCTCCTCGTCCAGCTTCAACGACACCGAGTTGATGCAGTACCGCTGCCCGCCGTGCGCCGCCGGTCCGTCGTCAAAGACGTGGCCCAGGTGCGACCCGCACGCCGCGCACCGCACCTCGGTGCGCACCATCCCGTGGCTCCGGTCCTGGATCAGCGTCACCGCGTCACCCTCGCCGGGCTCGTAGAACGACGGCCACCCGCAGTGCGAGTCGTACTTCGCCTGCGACCGGAACAAGGGCGCGTCACAAGCGCGACAGTGGTACGTCCCCTCCGTGTGCGTGGACACGTACTCCCCGCTCCACGGACGCTCCGTACCGGCCTCGCGCAGCACCGCGAACTCCATCGGCGTCAGCAACGACCGCCACTCCGCCTCGGACCTCTCCACCTTCTCGACCATGTGACTCACCCTTCCTTACCGGGCCCATCGACGGAACTGTGTGTTCCCCCGATTAGATAACGGCTGAAGAGGAATCCATCTTCCGTCAGCAGGCTGTGCAGTATCAGCGGTAATCCGTCCGTAAGATCCGGGCCGGCCAGCACCCGCATCGCGTCCCCGCCGCGCAGCTGCGGCGCGATGGACAGACACAGCTCGTCGAGCTTCCCAGAGGCGGCCAGCTGGCCCAGCAGGTTCGGCCCGCCCTCGCACAGGATGCGGCCCAGGCCCCGCTCGGCGAGCCGGTCCACGGCCAGGGCCAGGTCGACGTCGCCGGTGCCGGCGGCGATCACGTCCGCGCCGGCCTCGCTCGCGGCGTCGATGCGGTCCTGCGGGGCGTCGGTCGCGGTGAGCACGATCGTCGGGACCGCCGGGGAGGTGAACAGCGGCATCGACCAGTCCAGGTCCAGCGCGCGGGAGACCACGGCGACCGCCGCGGTCGGGGCCTGCCCAGCCGCCGCGCGCGCCTCCTGGTACTGCTCACGCACCCGCGCCGGGCGGTACTGCTCGGTGCGCACGGTCCCGGCGCCGACCAGCACCACGTCCGCCAGGGCGCGCAGCACGCCGAAGATCCGCTTGTCCGCCTCGCCGGAGATGCCCTCGGACTTGCCGGAGGCGGTGGCGGCCCCGTCGACGGTGGCGACCATATTCGCCCGCACCCAGCGCCGAGCCCCGGTGGGATAGGCGTAGACCTCGGCCAGATCCACCTGGCGGCTGCGGTGCGACGGCGGCAACAGCTGATACATGGGACCAGCGAATCACACTGGGCGACTTCTGACACGCGCTGCTCATCCACCCGTCGCACAAGGCTTTGTGATCCGCTTCACATGTGATCAATTACACCCCCCGGATGGACCTGGACACCCGCTCCGGCCTGCGACATTGGAAGAGTGCCGACGTCTGCTCCGATAGTCTCCGCGCCCGCTGCGACCCTCGTCGGCCGCCGCCCCGAGGTCGGCGCGGACCGGCTGATGGCCGACCTGGTCCCGCCGCCGCGGTTCGACCAGGTGCGCTTCTCCAGCTACGTGCCGAACCCGGCTGAGCCCAGCCAGAGCGCGGCGCGCGACCGGCTCCAGGCCTTCGCCGCGACCGTCGGTGTCGTGCCGAAGAAGAGCGGCGGGCTGTTCAGGAAGAAGGCTCCGGCGTCCGGCGCGATCGGCGTCTACCTCGACGGCGGTTTCGGCGTCGGCAAGACCCACCTGCTGGCCTCGCTGTGGCACGAGTCCCCGGCCCCGCGCGAGAAGAAGGCCTATGGCACGTTCGTCGAGTACACGAGCCTGGTCGGAGCCCTCGGCTTCGCCGCCGCGGTGGAGCGTCTGTCGGACTTCGCGCTGGTCTGCATCGACGAGTTCGAGCTCGACGACCCCGGCGACACCGTCCTGGTCTCCACGCTGCTCACCCGCCTGTCCGACCGCGGCGTGAAGCTCGCCGCGACCTCCAACACGCTGCCGGACAAGCTCGGCGAGGGCCGCTTCGCCGCCGCCGACTTCCTGCGCGAGATCCAGGCGCTGTCCGCGCGCTTCGAGGTGCTGCGGGTCGACGGCCCCGACTACCGCCACCGCGATCTGCCCACGCCGCCGGCCCCGGTCGCCGAGGACACCGTGGCGCGCACCGTGGAGGAGCACCCCGGCGCCACGCTCGACACCTTCGAGGGTCTGACCGGCGAGCTCGCCGCGGTCCACCCCAGCCGCTACGGCGCCCTGATCGACGGCGTGAGCGCGGTCGGGCTCACCGGCGTGCGGCCGCTCGACGACCAGAACGTCGCCCTGCGCCTGGTGGTGCTGATAGACCGGCTCTACGACCGCAAGGTACCGGTCGTCGCCTCCGGCACGCCGCTCGGCGAGCTGTTCACCCCGGAGCTGTTGCGCGGCGGATACCGCAAGAAGTACCTGCGCGCGATCTCCCGGATCACCGCCCTGGCCCGGGACGGCGTGACGCTGGCCGCCGCCGAGGAAGCCGCCGTCGGCGCGGGCGCCTAGCCCGTAGGCCGTGGCTCCGCGTCCGCAGCCGCCGGTTCCCACTCCCGGAACAGTCCTGGAACAGTCCCGGAACGGACGCCATGGCATGCGAACTGTTAACCCGGATGGCAGTCTTCCTTCATGGCGAAGTCCTTCACGCACCTGCTGCGGGCCCCCGATTCCCCGGTCAAGCTGAACAAGCTGCCCTCCGACGTGCACCCCGGCGTCGACTCGAAATCCGAGGCGCTGCAGAAGCTGCCGAAACTCGCCGCGCGCCTGGCCGATCTGCAGGAGCGCCTGTTCGCGCAGTCGCGCGGCGGCGTCGAGCCGGCCCGCCAGAGCCTCCTGCTGGTGTTGCAGGGCATGGACACCTCGGGCAAGGGCGGCACGGTCAAGCACGTGGCCGGCGTGATGGACCCCGGCGGCCTGCGCATCTCCTCCTTCAAGGCGCCGACCGAGGAGGAACTGTCCCACGACTTCCTGTGGCGCATCCGCAAGGCCCTGCCGGCGCCCGGCATGGTCGGCGTCTTCGACCGCAGCCACTATGAGGACGTCCTCATCGTCCGGGTCCGCGACCTGGTCCCGCGCGAGCAGTGGGAGCTGCGCTACGGCCTGATCAACGAGTTCGAACAGGAACTCGCCGACCAGGGCACGACCGTGGTCAAGTGCTTCCTGCACATCAGCCGCGACACCCAGAAGGAACGCCTGCTGGCCCGCCTGGACGACCCCACGAAGCTGTGGAAGTACAGCACCAACGACGTCGCCGAGCGCAAGCTGTGGCCGGCCTACGCCGAGGCCTACCAGGCCGCGCTGAACCTGACCTCGACGGAGACCGCGCCCTGGTACGTGATCCCCGCCGACCGCAAGTGGTACCGGAACTTCGCGATCACCAACCTGCTCGTCGAGACCCTGGAGCGGCTGGACCCGAAGTGGCCGCCGGCCGGCTACGACGTCGCCGAGGAGAAGAAGCGCGTGCTCGCTTCCTGATATTCGAACACAACCTCAACGTGCGGCTCGGGACGGCGGTTCGGTTGGCGGGGGCCGGACCGGGGCCGGACCGGGTTCAGCTGACCGGCCGCTATCCTCGCGCCATGACCGTGCACATCCGCGAAGCCGTCGACGAGGACTGGCCGCGCATCTGGCCCTTCTTCCGCGCCATCTGCGCCGAGGGGGAGACCTACGTCTACCCCTACGAGCCCACCGAGGAGGAAGGCCGCGCGCTCTGGATGGAGCGGCCGCCGGGGCTGACCGTGGTCGCGGTCGACGACGCGGGTACGGTTCTCGGCAGCGCCAAGATGGGCCCGAACCGGCCGGGTCCCGGTGCGCACGTGTCCACCGCGAGCTACATGGTGGATCCGGCGGCCGCGGGCCGGGGCGTCGGTCGGGCGCTCGGCGAGTACTCCCTCACGTGGGCTCGCGAGCAGGGCTATCACGGGATGCAGTTCAACGCGGTGGTGGAGAGCAACGCGCGGGCCGTGTACCTGTGGCAGTCGATCGGTTTTCAGATCATCGGGACGGTTCCGGGGGCGTACAAAAGCCGGTCCCACGGCTACGTCGGGATCCACGTGATGTACCAGAAGTTCGATTGATCTTCCGGCCTTTATCAAGACCCTTGTTTCATCGGATGATATGCGTGAGCATGGGTGCCATGGTCTCGGTGGCGCAGCCCGGTACCGATCGTTCTCGGGCCAACACGCTGGCCACCCTCGGGTTCGCGGCGCTGACTCTCGCATCGCTCGCCGTCCCCTGGCCCGCCCGCCACAGTCAGGACTGCCTGCACGTGGTGCGGTGGCTGAGCGTCGGTCTGATCGTGCTGTCGTCGCTGCGGCTGACGGTGCCGGCGGTCCGGCTGGCGTGGCTGTCCCTGGCGGCGGCGACCGCGCTGGCCGCGTCCGCGGTGCTGGCGGCGTTCCAGTGCCTCGATGCCCTCGGCTCGACCGTGCACGCCGGGCCGATCATCACAGCGACCGCCGCGCTGTTGTGTGCCGTCGCCGCCGGCCGCGGCCCGGCGGCCCAACGGGCCCGGGCCGGGACGCGGCCGTGACTTGTCCTTGTCTGAACCGGACCAGACCGGACCGGTGCCTACGGGATCAGCAGCAGCTTGCCGGTCGTCTTCCGCGACTCCAGGTCCTGCTGCGCGAGCCCGGCCTCGCCGAGCGGATACGTCGCGCCGACCCGCACGTTCAGCGTGCCCTCCTGGATCCACCGGAACAGGTCGCTCGCGCGCCACTCCAGCTCCTGGCGGGCCACGATGTAGTTGCCCAGCGTGGGCCGGGTCAGGAACAGCGAGCCGCCCTGCGACAGCCGCAGCGGCGCGACCGGCGGGACCGGTCCGGAGGCGTTGCCGAAGCTGACCAGCATCCCGCGCATGCGCAGCGCGGCGAGCGAGGCCTCGAAGGTGTCCTTGCCGACGCCGTCGTAGGCCACGTGCACGCCCTGCCCGCCGTTGCGGCGGCGGACCTCCTCGGCCAGTTCCTCGCCGGACACCTGGTCGTAGCGGATGACCTCGTCGGCGCCGGCCTCGCTCGCCAGCTTGGCCTTGGCCTCGCTGAAGACGGTGCCGATCACCTTGCCGCCGGCCGCCTTCACCAGCTGGGTCAGCAGCAGGCCCATGCCGCCGGCCGCGGCGTGCACCAGCGCGGTCTCGCCGGCCTTGACCGGGTACGTGCTCTGCGTCAGGTAGTGCGCGGTCATGCCCTGCAGCAGCACGGCGGCGGCGGTCTCGACGTCCACGCCGTCCGGCACCGCCACGGCCCGCTCGGCCGACACGATCACCTGTTCGGCGTAGCTGCCGCGGGCGTCCACGGTCGCCACCCGGTCGCCGGGCTTGAAGTCCGTGACGCCCTCGCCGACCGCCAGCACGTGCCCGGCCGCCTCGGCCCCCGGCGTGAACGGCAGTTTCACGGCGTACAGACCGCTGCGCTGATAGGTCTCGATGAAGTTCACGCCGGCGGCGCCGACTTTCACCAGGAGCTCACCGGGCCCCGGCTTCGGGTCGTTGACCTCGGAGAGCTGCAGGACCTCGGGTCCGCCGGTCTGGCCGACGACGATCGCGCGCATACACGGATCCTTTCAAAGGTTGCGGTGGTTCGCCGCTTGCAACCTTGCCCCCGCCGCCTTGATTCCGCATGCCCGAATGACGGAATCGCTCAACTGACGGCTCAGTGATGGCTCAGTGACGGCTCAGACCCCGGCTCAGGCCACGTGCGCCAGGCAGCCCGTCATCGCCCCGTCGAACCGCGACAGCACGGCCGAGGCCACCTCCGGCGCGTTCCCGAGCTCGGCCGCCACCGCGTCCGCCCCGGCGCGCAGCGCCGAGCCCCGGATCCGGTCGGCCAGGTATCCCGGCGCCAGGAAGTACGGCGCCACCACGACCCGCCGCGCGCCGCGCTCGCGCAGCGCCCGCACGGCGTCTCCTGCCTGGTCGCCGACCGCCGGAACCGGCACCACGTGCTCCCAGCCGCTGCGCTGCCACTCCTCGGCCAGCTCGTCCACCGCCGCGGCGGCCACCCGGTCGGAGGATCCGGCCCAGGCCAGCACCACGGAAGCCTCCTCGTCGCCGGGCCACACCCCGGCCTCGCGCAGCCGTCGTTCCAGGCCGGCCATCAGCAGCGGATGCGGGCCCAGGGGCTCGGCCACCATCGGCTGCGCGACCCCGGCCTTCCAGCGCCGCGGCAGCGACTCGTGCGCCGCGGCCACCGCCGCCGGGATGTCCTGCCGCACGTGGTAGGCGGTGTTCAGCAGCAGCGGCACCACCTTCACCTGCTGGTACCCGTCCCGGACCAGGCCGTGCAGGGCGCGCGCGGCCGTCGGGCCGCAGTGGTCGAGGAAGGCCGTCTCGACCCGCAGCCCCGGCCGCTGCTCGCGCACCGCGTCGACGAGCCCTGTGATGACCTCGCGGTGCCGCGGGTCGCGGCTCCCGTGGGCGACCGCCAGCATCGCACCCGCCTGGTTCACGCCAACCCCCTCGCCTTGAGCACGCGCCGCTCCAGCGGCGCGAAGAGCAGCTGGTTGACCGCCACCCCGACGGCCAGGATGAGCACGATCGCGGCGAACGCCCCGGACATGTCGTTGGCGTCCTGGGAGTTCTTCAGCAGGAATCCCAGCGAGTGCCCGAGGTTCGCGGACTGCACGATGATCTCCGAGGCCAGCAGCGAGCGCCAGGCGAAGGCCCAGCCCTGGCGCAGCCCCGCGAGGTAGCCGGGCAGCGCGGCCGGCAGCAGCACGTGCCGCACCGAGGCCAGGCCCCGGGCGCCGATGTTGTGGCCGACCCGCAGGTACAGCGGCGGCACCTGGTCCAGGCCGGACACGACGCCGACGGAGATGGAGGGCACCGCGCCGAGCAGGACGACGGTGTAGAGCATGGCCGGGGTCGGCCCGAAGAACATCAGGGCCGGCGGGACCCAGGCCACCGAGGGCAGCGACTGCAGACCGGACAGGATCGGGCCGATGCCGGCCCGGATCGTCTTGAACCGGCTGACCAGGATGCCCAGCGGGGTGCCGATGGCGACCGAGGCGCCGAAGCCGACCGCGCCGTGGGCGATGCTGTGGCCGACCGCGCCCCAGGCGTCGCCGCCGGAGAAGGTGTCCTTGAGCGAGGAGAAGACCTGCGAGGGCCCGGGCAGCTTCCAGTCCGGCCAGATCTTCGCCGCGTAGAGGATCTGCCAGACGGCGAGGATCAGCGCGACGGCGACGATCGGCGGGATGACGGAGGCGGCCACGCTCCTGAGTCTGCGGGACTCCGGTTCCGCCGATGTTTCCAGCGCGTCAAGTCCGGCTTCGATGTGTGCGAGCGTATCGCCGGGCCGGCCGCCGGTGTCCGTGTCAGCGGCCATGGCGGCTGATCTCCTTGCGCAGGTCATCGGTGATCTCCACCGACAGGTCCGCCACCGCCTTGTCCTCGATGCGGCGCGGCTGCGGGATGTCCACGCGCCACTCCCGCGCCACCCGGCCGGGACGGGAGGACAGCAGCACGACCCGCTGGCCCAGGCGCACCGCCTCGCGCACGTTGTGCGTGACGAACAGCACCGCGAGCCCGGTGGCCTCCCACAGCCGGATGAGCTCCTCGTGCAGCACGTCGCGGGTGATGGCGTCCAGCGCGGCGAACGGCTCGTCCATCAGCAGCACCCGGCTGTCCTGGGCCAGCGCGCGGGCCAGCGCGACCCGCTGCCGCATGCCGCCGGAGAGCTGGTGCGGCCGCTTGTCGTAGGCGCCGCGCAGCCGGACCAGGTCCAGCAGCCGCTCGGTCTCGGCCCGGCGGTCGCGGCGGCCGGACAGGCCGCGCAGCCGCAGCGCGAGGTCGATGTTCTCCCCGGCGGTCAGCCACGGGAACAGCGCGGACTCCTGGAACATCAGGGCGGCGCGGCCGGAGGGCACCTCGACGGTGCCGGAGCTCGGCGCGTCCAGGTCGGCGACCAGGTTCAGCAGCGTGGACTTGCCGCAGCCCGAAGCGCCGAGCAGGCACACGAACTCGCCCGGCGCGACGGTCAGGTCGATGCCGTCGAGCACCGGGGCCCCGCCCCGGAAGGTCTTGCCGACCTTGGTCAGCCGGACGGCCGGCTGGGACTCCGGGGAGCGGCCCGAGGCGATGGCGTCGGTGGTGGTTTCGGCTATGGCGGCGGTCATGGCGGTCTCCCCTTAACTCTCTGGCGCTACTTGGTGGTGGACAGCCCGGCGTCGGACACCGCGGGCCGGCCGTCCTTGGCCAGTTCGGTGTTCAGCAGCGTCAGGTCGAAGATGCCGTGCAAGTCTGTCTTCTTGAGCAGGCCGGTGGACACGGCGTGGTCCATCGAGGTCTGGAGCGAGGCGGCCAGCGGGTCGTCGGTCGGCGTCTGCTCGCTGAACGCGCGCTGGATCTCGGCGGCGGTGAGGGCCTTGCCGGTGAGCTTCTTCAGCTGGTCGTTGACCAGCTGCCGGGCGTCGGCGGGCGCCGAGGCGATCCACTGGTTGGCCGCGATCTGGCCGTCGATCAGGGCCTTGACGGTGTCCGGGTGCGCGGCCAGGAAGGTGCTGGACACCACCAGGTTGGTGGTCGCGAACTGGCCGCCGGGCCACAGGGTGCGCTCGTCGACGAGCACCTTCGCCCCGGCCTCCAGGACCATGCGCGAGGCCCAGGGCTCCGGCAGCCAGGCGCCGTCGATGTGCCCGGCCTTGAACTGGTCCAGGGTGGCGGCGTTGTCCTGCGGGTTCACCGACACGTCGCCGGTGCCGTCCAGGTTGGCGGTCAGGCCGTTCTGCTTCAGCCAGGCGCGCAGGGCGACGTCCTGGGTGTTGCCCTTCTGCGGAGTCGCCAGGGTCTTGCCCTTGAGGTCGGCCACGCTGGTGATCCCGGGCCGCACCACCAGCTCCGCGCCGCCGCTGGTGGCGCCGGCGACGATCTTCAGCGCCTGGCCGTGCGACTGTGCGAAGGCCGACAGGGCCGAGGAGGGCCCGACGTAGGCGGCGTCCAGCTGGCCGCCGAGCAGCGCGGTCATCTCCGCTGGGCCGGCGTTGTAGATCTGGGTGGTCAGCTTGGTGGATCCCAGGGCCTTGGCGAAGTCGCCGTGCGCGATCCCGACCACGGCCGTGGCGTGCGTGACGTTCGCGAAGTAGCCCAGCCGCAGCTCTCCGGCGGCTGTGGACGTGGCGCCCACAGGGGTGGAGGAGGAGGCCGTGGTCGGTCCGGAGGAGTGGTCCGTGGTGGAGACGTACGCGGCGATGACGATCACCAGCGACGCGAGCATCCAGCCGGCCGCGACGGTCGCGGCGATGGCGGAGAAGGCTCTTCGTATCAACGTACGCTCCAGGGACTGCGGGACTACGGGGATCTTCGATGTCGGAACAGGGGCCTGCGGTGCTGCCCGGCGGCGGCCCGACATCGCACGTCCCCCGTGAAGTTCTGGGAGAACAAGGCGCGTTCGATCACGAGAAGACCCCCAGCGGGTCCCCGGACATGCCGGCGGTGAGGGTGTCGCCGCTGGCCGGGTCGATCAGCAGGAAGGACCCGGTCTCGCGGTCCGCCGCGTAGGGCTCCAGCAGGATCGGCGAGGCGGTGCGCAGGACCACGCGGCCGATGTCGTTGGCGTGCAGGGTGTGCGCGGTGGGGGCGTCGTCGTCCCAGGCGAACTCGTCGGCCTCGGCGTTGGCGGCGTCGGCGGCGGTCGAGGACGCGGCGGCCAGCGGGTCGGAGATGTCCAGCTTGGCGGAGATCTCCTTCACGATCGCCTTGACCGTGCGGGTGGTGTGCTTCAGCAGCACCCGGTCGCCGACCTTCAGCGGCTTCTCCGACAGGTGGCACACGGTCGCCACCACGTCCTGCACGGCGGCCGGGGCGGCGTCGGCCGGGGCGATCAGGTCGCCGCGGGAGACGTCCAGCTCGTCGGTCAGCAGCAGGGTCGCGGCCTGGCCGGCGGTGACGCGCTCGGCCGGGCGGCCCAGCAGGTCTATGGCGGCGATGGTCGAGCGCTGGCCCGAGGGCAGCACCACGATCGGGTCGCCGACCTCCAGGTGCCCGGAGGCGATGGTGCCGGCGTAGCCGCGGTAGTCGGCGGACTGGTGCCGGATCACGTACTGCACCGGGAACCGGCCAGCCGGGCGCCGCTCGGTCTCCACCGGCACGTTCTCCAGGAACTCCAGCAGCGTCGGGCCCTCGAACCAGGCCAGGTCCGCCGAGGGCTCCACGACGTTGTCGCCGCGCAGCGCGGAGACCGGCAGCGCCGCGTGGTGCTCGATGCCCAGCGCCGTGGCGTAGGCGGCGAAGTCGGCCTCGATCTCGGCGAACCGGTCCTTGTCGAAGTCGACCAGGTCCATCTTGTTCACCGCCAGCAGCACCCGCGGCACCCGCAGGAGCGCGGAGACGGCGGTGTGGCGGCGGGTCTGCTCCGCCAGGCCCTTGCGCGCGTCGACCAGGATCACCGCGAGCTCGGCGGTGGAGGCGCCGGTGACCATGTTGCGGGTGTACTGCACGTGCCCGGGGGTGTCGGCCAGGATGAACCGCCGGCGCGGCGTGGCGAAGTAGCGGTAGGCGACGTCGATGGTGATGCCCTGCTCGCGCTCCGAGCGCAGGCCGTCGGTGAGCAGCGCCAGGTCGGCCTGCTCCAGTCCGCGGTTGCGCGAGGTGCGCTCCACCGCCTCGTACTGGTCGGCCAGCACCGACTTGGTGTCGTAGAGCAGCCGGCCCACCAGGGTCGACTTCCCGTCGTCCACCGAGCCGGCGGTGGCCAGCCGCAGCAGTCCTGCGACCTGGGTGTCCTTCGCGGTCGGTGCGTCCAGTAGCGCAGTCATGACTAGAAGTACCCCTCTCGCTTGCGATCCTCCATGGCGGCCTCGGAAAGGCGGTCGTCCGCGCGGGAGGCCCCGCGCTCGGTGATCCGGGAGGCGGTGATCTCTTCGATGACCGCGGCGATGTCGGAGGCGTCGGAGTCGACGGCACCGGTGCAGGACATGTCCCCGACCGTGCGGTAGCGCACGATGCGGTTCTGCACCGTCTCGCCCTCGCGCGGACCGCCCCACTCGCCGGGGGACAGCCACATGCCGCCGCGGGCGAACACCTGGCGCTCGTGCGCGTAGTAGATGTCCGGCAGCTCGATCTCCTGCTCGGCGATGTACTGCCACACGTCCAGCTCGGTCCAGTTCGACAGCGGGAACACCCGCACGTGCTCTCCGGGGCGGTGCCGGCCGTTGTACAGCCGCCACAGCTCCGGACGCTGGCGCTTGGGGTCCCACTGCCCGAAGTCGTCACGCAGCGAGAAGACCCGCTCTTTCGCGCGGGCCTTCTCCTCGTCGCGGCGACCGCCTCCGAAGACGGCGTCGAACTTGTGGGATTGGATCGCGTCCACCAGCGGCACCGTCTGCAGCGGATTGCGGGTGCCGTCGGGGCGCTCGACCAGGCGGCCGTCGTCGATGTAGTCCTGGACGTGCGCGACGAACAACTGCAGACCGTGCTCGGCGACGGTGCGGTCGCGCACGGCCAGCACCTCGGGGAAGTTGTGGCCGGTGTCCACGTGCAGCAGCCCGAACGGCACCGGCGCCGGCGCGAACGCCTTCAGCGCCAGGTGCAGCATGACGATCGAGTCCTTGCCGCCGCTGAACAACAGCACCGGCCGCTCGAACTCGGCTGCCACCTCGCGGATGATGTGGACCGCCTCGGCCTCCAGGGTGCGCAGATGGTCGTGCGCCGGGGCGGTCTCGTCGTGGGTCAGGGTGCTCATGTCAGGTGTGCAGTCCGCATTCGGTCTTGGCGTTGCCGGCCCAGCGCCCGGCCCGCGGGTCCTCGCCCGGCAGGGGCTTGCGCGTGCAGGGCTCGCAGCCGATCGAGGTGTAGCCCTCGAGGAACAGGGGGTTGGTCAGGACTCCGTTGTCGATGATGTAGGCGTCGAGGTCGTCCTGGGTCCAGGCGGCCAGCGGCGAGATCTTGACCATGTCGCGCTTGGCGTCGTAGCCGATCACCGGGATGTCCGCGCGGGTCGGGGACTCCTCGCGGCGCATGCCGTTGATCCAGGCGACGTAGGGCTTCAGCGCGCGCTCCAGCGGCTCGACCTTGCGCAGCGCGCAACACTTGTCGGGGTCGCGCTCGTGCAGCCGCGGGCCGAATTCGGCGTCCTGCTCGGTGACGGTCCGCAGCGGCGTGATGTTCAGCAGCCGGACCTGGTACACCTCGGCGACCGCGTCGCGGGTGCCGATGGTCTCGGCGAAGTGGTACCCGGTGTCCAGGAAGGCGACGTCGATGTCCGGCGCCGCGGTGGAGGCCAGGTGCACCAGGTGGGTGTCGGCCATGGACGAGGCGACGACCAGGTCCGCGCCGAAGGTGGCGTGGGCCCACTCGACGATCCGCCCGGCCGGGGCGTTCTGGAGTTCCGCGTTGGCCTTCTCGGCCAGCGCCCGCAGGTCGGTACGTCCCGTCGAGGCCGGGTCGACCGACGCGAGCGTGGTGTCCGCTGACATTTCGGGGCTTCCCCTTACAGTGGCGGGCGCACGGACGTGCCGGACGCCCGACGCGCCGGGGGCCGCGCGGAAGCGGCGTCACACGGACGGCGTGGGGGGAGTGCCGGCGGACCGTGGCCCTGGAAGATCTTGAACGGCAGATCGCGGGCGAGGTCTACTGGACCGGCATACAGACCATGCTGGACAGCCGTCCGAAGTCGACGTGACGCCGACCGACGAGCGCGATTCCAGCACGAGACATGACTAGAGAGTCGCACGCGGTCCGCGGGTCGTCCACTGTCGTCCATGATGCGGACTATGTGTCTCACGCCACTTAGCGGTGCCGAAATGGGTTTGTTCCGCCCGCGGATCGCGCTTTAAGCTGCCGAATACTCCGACAGGGAGCTCCTCAGCACGAACGCCGCAGAACGGGAGCCCTACGCTTCGCAGCGTCGAAGTCCTGGAGAGGGCGGCATCGATTCGTCGTGCCCTCACGGAGGTTTTCCCATGGAAGTCGGAATCGGTCTGCCCATCAGCGCCCCCGAGCTGCTGCTCGACTGGGCCCGGGCCGCTGACACCGGACCGTTCACCACTGTCGGCCTGCTCGACCGGCTTGTCTATGACAACCCGGAGCCCTTGGTCACCCTGGCCGCCTTGGCCGGTGCGACCAGCCGCGTGCGGCTCCAGACCGAGGTACTGCTGGCTCCGCTGCGTGAGCCCGCCTTGTTGGCCAAGCAGGCCGCCACCCTGGACCGGATCAGCGGCGGCCGTTTCGTCCTCGGTCTGGGCATCGGCGGTCGCGAGGACGACCACGAGGCCGCCGGGACGGACCTGCACACCCGGGGACGTCTGCTCGACCGGCAGATGCATGTCATGAAGCGCATCTGGTCCGGCGCCCCCTACAGCGACACCGTCGGGCCGATCGGCCCGCGTCCGCACCGCGCGAACGGTCCCGAGGTGCTGTTCGGCGGGTTCCGTCCGGCCGCGCTGGCCCGCGTGGCCCACTTCGGCGACGGGTTCCTCGCCGCCGCGCCGCCGTCGTGGATCGGGCCGCTGATCGAGACGGTGCGCCGTTGTTGGGACGAGGCCGGCCGGTCCGGACGGCCGCGGATCGTGGCTCAGGCCAACGTCGCGCTCGGCCCTGAGGAAGTCCTCGACGACGCGCGGACGGCCATGGCCGCGTACTACCGGTTCACCGGCGGTAGAGCCGATCGGATGGTTGAAGGGATACTCACGACTCCGGCGTCGATCCGGCAGACCATCGCGCAGTATGCGGAGCACGGCGTGGACGAGGTGATGCTCTACTGCTACGGCCGCGATCCGGGTCAGGTGGACCGGCTCGCGGAGGCGATCTGAGCTCGATGGCCGCGCGGACCTTTAGAGCAGGCGCACGTTATGCGTCGCCTCCTTGACGACGTCCCCGAGGTGCCCGGTCAGCGCCTGCTTGGCGACGCTGAGCGTGAAGCCCTTAACCGTTGCCGCCGGAGTGTGCGCCGGTAGGGCCAACGCATAGGGATCGACGACCACGTCGACCACCACGGGTCCGCCGCGGTGGTTCAAGGCCTCCTTCAACCCTTGCTCCAGGTCGGCGGGGCGCTCGATCCTGATGCCCTTGGCACCCATCGCCTCGCCGACCTTCGCGAAGTCCGGGTTCTGGAAGTCGACGCCCCACGGCGTGAGCCCGGCCTCCTGCATCTCGATCCAGACGAAGTCGAGCTTGCCGTTGTTCAGGATCACGTGGACGATCTCGGCCTTGCGCTGCACCTCCGTCAGGAGGTCGCCGAGGCCGAGCATCGTGAAGCCGCCGTCCCCGCACAGCGCGATCGCCGCGCGGTCCGGGAAGGCCATCTTGGCGCCGAACGCGTTGGGGGAGGCGCTGGCCATGGAGGCCCACGTGAGGCTGCCGAACATGTGGCGCTTCGGGCCGAAGTGCAGATAGTGCGCGGCCCAGATGCACGCGGTACCGGTGTCGACGGTGAACACCGCCTCTTCCGGGGCGAGCCTGTCGAGGGTCGCCGTCAGGTATTCCGGTCGGATCTGCTTGAGCGCCGGACCGTGCTCGACATAGTGCTGAAGCTGTTTGTCGAACTCTTCTGTCTTCTTTAGACACTTCCGCAGGAAGGCGTCGTCGGACTTAGGAGTCACTTGCGGTAGTAGTCGATCCAGGGTGGCTCCGACATCGCCTACCAGTCCGTGCGCCAGCGGTACCCGGCGGCCCAGACGGCGTCCGTCCCGGTCCACCTGGACCACCTTCACGCCTTTGTGCGGGAGGAACTGCGGGAACGGGAAGTCCGTACCCAGCATCAGGAGTACGTCGGCGTGGTTCGCCGCCTCCCAGCAGCCGCCGTAGCCGAGCAGTCCGGTCATGCCGACCGCGTGCGGGTTGTCGTACTCCAGCCACTGCTTGCCCTTGAAGCTGTAGCCGACCGGTGCGTTCAGGTTGTCCGCGAGTACGCGGACCTGGTCCCTGGCGTTCTGGCAGCCCTCGCCGCCGAAGATGGTGACGGTCTTCGCGCCGTTGATGATGTCGGCGAGCTTGGCGATGTCCTCGTCGGGCGCGGGGCCCGCGACAGTGTTGGGCACTGTTATATGCGTCGGCACATCCGGTGCGTCTGCGGCTGCGACGTCGCCCGGCAGCGAGATCACCGTCGGGCCGTGCTCGGTCAGCGCGGTGGTGATCGCGGAGGTGACTATGGGGCGCAGCTGTTTGGGATCTACCAGGCGTCCCGTATAGAGGGACGCCACATTGAAGAACGTATAAGGGTTCAGCTCTTCCAGTCCGTCGGTGTCCATGATGGCGGTCTCGACGTCGCCGGCGATCGCGATCACCGGGGCGCCTTCCTTGCGGGCGTCGATCAGTCCGTTGATCAGGTGGCTCACGCCGGGGCCTGCGGTCCCGCACACCGCGACCGGACGCCCGGACATCTTCGCCTCCGCGACCGCCGCGAAGACGCCCCACTCCTCGTGCCGGACGTGGACGAAGTCGATGTCGCCGGCCCGCCGCAGCGCGTCGATCGCCGGGTTCAGGGCGTCGCCGACGATCCCGTAGCAGCGCCGCACTCCGGCATCGGCGAGCATTTTCCACAGCACGTCCGCGACAGTAGGCATGCCGCCAGTCTCGGGGAGGGGGCCCTAGGCGGGGTCGCTAGAGTGAGCCGCGTGGGGGACCAGAAGACGCCGACGATCCCGATGCCGTCCGTGCCCGCCGCCGCGTTGTGGGAGATCTCCCTCGCGGCGTATCTGCGGCGGCGCACCGACCTTCCCTCATTGGCCCTCAAACCCCTGGGGCTGCTCGACCGCTACGGCGAGGTCGCCGTCGGACCGGACCACATGGCCTTCGACGGTGAGGACGTGCCCTGGGACAAGGCCGTCCGGGTGATCGTGCGGGACGTGGTCGAGGTGGTCTCCGACGCGGCGATGGCGCGCGAGGCGGAGAAGATCCGGCACCTGCTGCCGCCGGTGCCGGGCCGCAAGTGGGTGGTGGACCACGCGATGGCGCTGCTGGGGGAGTTCGCGGCGCCGCGGTTGACGAAGGCGCGCGGCGGCGACGTGGTGAGCGAGGTCGTGTACCGCGGTGCTTTCGGGCGGGAGAGGACGCTTCAGGCCGGAGTGTTCGCGGCACTGGTGATGGCGACTTGGCCGCAGGTGCGACAGAGTTTGGTCACTACTGCGCGGGCGAATGGAGTAGATGTGTACGGCGAAGCATCACAATACGAGGCTCCCGGTGTGCCCGCCCCTGTTGGGCACACCGCGATTCCGCAGGACAGCTCGGACGACGATCCGACGATCACGCTTCCGGCACAGTCCGATCCGGCCCACGACACGCTCGGCGCTTCCGGCGCCTCGGTGATGCCGCCGCGTGCGGACCTGTGGACTCCCGCCGAGCCCCAGTCCGAGGGCTGAGAACTCAGCGGGAGTCGCATACTTCTTAGATCAGGGTCACTTCTTAGAGCAGAGTCACTTCACCGTCACGTGCGTCAGCGCGCAGACGTTGGTGTCGTTGGACCAGCTGCCCTGGAAGGTGTAGGTGCCGTTGCCGAACTTCACGTTGCCGGCGCCGCCGGTCACGCCCTTGAGCCAGGCGCACTCGTCGGCGTTCTCCTGGCCCTGGTAGGGCGAGCCCGCGACGTTGTTGGTCCAGCCGCCGGCCGGGTTCTGGTCGGTGATGGTCTCGCTGTACTCGTGGCCCAGGGTCATGGTCCAGCCGTCCAGCGTGCCCTTGCTGCCGGAGTTCAGGAAGTTGACGCCGCAGCCCTGGCCGGAGTCCATGTTGTAGGGCTGGTTGGAGAAGGCGAAGTCGCCGACGGTGGACGCGATGGCGCCGCCGGTCAGCGTGGTGTCGCCGTTGTAGTCGTGCCAGGCGCAGTACTGGCCCTGGTAGTTGTCCGGGTTGGTGCCGTGCGGGGACAGGATCACGTAGTAGGCGGCCCGGTTCTTTGCCGCGGTGGTGTTGCCGAAGTGCTTCGCGGCCTTCAGCGCCTCCACACCGAGCTGGTGGCCGGTGGCGGCGGCCGGGGACTTCGCGGAGTTGTCGTACCAGGCGCCGGCGAGCACGCCGCCGGTCGGGTAGGGCACGTGCAGGGCGCCCGACGGGCAGCTGGTCGCGCCGGTCTTGACCCCCGCGCCGTCGCAGTACTGCGTCATGGTCCCGGACCACGCCTCGCCGCCGGTGCCCACGCCCTTGAAGAGCATCTGCGCCGGCGCGGCGCCCTTCTGCGGGTCGTTGGAGAACGTCAGGTTGCCGTTGGCGTCCTTGCCCTGAGTACCCCACTGGCTCCCGTAGAAGATGAGGTAGACCTTCGGGTGCTGGTCCGTCACGCCGATGCCGTCTATGCCGCCGCCGTAGGACAGCGTCTCCGGACCGGTCGTGGCCGTCTTCGCCAGGCCGGTCTCATGAGCGAGCTGCGCGCGGATGGCCGCGGCACCGGCGACTGTGGGGAAGACGCCGTGGCGCATCGGGGCCGGGCCGGCCTGCGCCGCCCCGGAGGTGCCGAACGCGGCGAGCAGCGCGGCGGTGGCGCCGATGGCGCCGGCGGCCAGGCGCGCCTTGCCGCGGCGGGTCGTGGGGGTGTGGAGCATGTGGTGGCTTCCTCTCGCTGGGACCTCGCCGCCCGGCCGGGGTTGGCCGCAGCGGCGTGTTGGTGCGCGGGCGCACGCCGATCGGCACGCGGCGGTACCGCGCGCTCGCCGTGAACGTCCGTGGTGCGATGCGATGGGGCCTGTCAGCGCCCGACGGAACCCGGGGGCTCCAGGCCCCTGAGATCGTCTGCGAAGGGGAAACTAGCAATGAGGCCAACCCGGGTCAACGGGTTGGCCTCAAACGATTAAGCGAAGGTTTCCCTGGTGCTCACCCTGCGGTGCGCGGCCGGAACCCTTGCCCGTCCCTTGTCATGCTGCTCAGCGGTGGACGGCCTCGACCAGGTAGGACAGCGGCACGTCCGGGTTCGCGGTTCTGGTGATGCTGATTTTCTGGACCCCGGTCGGCAGCGGTCCGCCGACCGGGTTGACGCGGTCGCCGGCGGCGGAGACCGCCACGTCCGGGTAGACGTGCGACCAGCCCTGACCGTGCGTGAAGATGGCGACCCGCACGTTCGCGGTGCCGAAGTCGGCGCCGAGGCTGAACCACACGTTGCCCCAGCCGGCGCTGCCGTAGTTGGCCGGCGGCGGCAGCACGACCGTCACAGCGCCGTTGCCTTGCGCAACCACACCTGTAGCGAATACGGGCATGTCATCGTCCTCCGAAGGGGCGCCGGTGCCGGTGCCGGGGTTCAGCGCCGAGATGAGCTCCGAGGTCGACCCCCGGAACGCGTTGTAGTCCAGCGGCTGTCCGCCGTCGGACGCCTGGTTCGTGAACTGGTAGATCAGGGGTGTCATCCCGCCGTAGGGCTGCCAGCCGGCGGCCCCGTCTCCGGGATAGATGTTCGCCGGGCCCCCCGAGCCGCCCGGGTACACCGAGGAGACGAGCGAGACTCCGCGGCCGGCCACCGGGGACAGGTCGGGCGAGCCGATCTGCTCCCAGTACCAGCGCGGCAGGTAGATCAGACGCAGATTGAGTCCCGCGGAACGCGCGGCGTCGAGGTACGCCAGGATCTGGTCCAGGGACGGCGAGAACGATCCCGCGGGCTCGGCGTCCAACATGCCCGGCAGCGAACTGTCGCCCACGTTGGCCGCGGTGTGCTGGGCCTGGGCGGTGGAGCTCTCGCCGGACAGGAAGTGGTACCAGACGAACGGTTTGCCGAGCTGTGCGGACTGGGTTCGCCAGGCCTGGTAGTCGGCATCGGTGTAGTAGGTGCCCTCGGTCGTCTTGGCTATGACGAACGAGGCGTCCGCGAGCCGGGACAAGCTCAGCCCGCTCTGATAGGACGATATGTCGGGTCCGAAAATGGTCACAGGCGGCTCCTTATGGGGTCGTCACAGACCATTCTGGTCGCGCGAGACCGCTTTGGGGAGGGCTTTTACCGTGCCTTTGGGGATAACTTGGCATTCGGTTGTCAGGACCCGGACGCGGAATTCGGGGCAGAATGCGGGGTATTGTCCGCTCCGTCCGGCCGGCCGGCGCCGGGCGCCAGCAGGCCGACGAACGCGACTTCGAAGACCCGCCGACAGGAGCGGCACGACCACCGCCGGTGGCCGCCCTCCTCCGGGCGCAGGTCTTCGTCGCCGCAGTACGGGCAGTATGCGGGGGCCGCGCGCTCGCTCACGACAAGTCCGCCTTCACAGGGTCCGTCTTCACGGGGTCCACCTTCACGACAGGTCCGCCTCCGAGGCGCGCGTCGTCCACTGCGCGAACGTCTCGCTCTCGGTGCGCTGCTCCTGGAACCGGCGAGCCAGGCGCTCGACGTAGTCCGGCAGCGCCGCGGCTGTCACCTTCAGGCCGCGCACCTTGCGGCCGAAGGCGCCGTCCTCGACGTCCGCCGGGTCCTTTGTCTGCGCGCCGAGGTGGCCGCCGAGGTGCACCTGGTACCCCTCGACCTGCTCGCCGTTCTCGTCCAGGACCAGCTGGCCCTTCAGGCCGATGTCGGCGACCTGGATGCGCGCGCAGGAGTTGGGGCAGCCGTTCAGGTTGATGGTCAGCGGCTGGTCGAAGTCCGGCAGCCGGCGCTCGAGCTCGTCGATCAGGTTCGACGCGCTCTTCTTCGTCTCCACGATCGCCAGCTTGCAGAACTCGATGCCGGTGCAGGCCATCGTGGAGCGCCGGAACACCGAGGGGCGGACCTGCAGGTCCAGCGCCTCCAGGGCGCTGACCAGCTCCTCGACCCGCTCCGGGGCCACGTCCAGGATCAGCAGCTTCTGCTCGGTGGTGGTGCGGACCCGGTCCGAGCCCGCGGCCTCGGCCAGGTCGGCGATCTTGGCCAGGGTCGCGCCGTCGACGCGGCCGACACGCGGGGCGAAGCCGACGTAGTGGTTGCCGTCCTTCTGGACGTGCACGCCGATGTGGTCGCGCTCGTAGGTCGGCGCCGGTTCCGGCGCCGGGCCGTCGGTCAGCGGGCGCTTGAGGTACTCGGTCTCCAGCACCTCGCGGAACTTCGCCGCACCCCAGTCCGCGACCAGGAACTTCAGGCGCGCGCGGCTGCGCAGGCGACGGTAGCCGTAGTCGCGGAAGATGCCGCAGACGCCGGCCCAGACCTCCGGGACCTCCTCCAGCGTCACGAAGGCGTTGAGGCGCTTGGCGAAGTGCGGGTTCGTCGACAGGCCGCCGCCGACCCACAGGTCGAAGCCCGGGCCGAGCTCGGGGTGGACCACGCCGACGAACGAGATGTCGTTGATCTCGTGGACCACGTCCTGCAGGCCGCTGATCGCGGTCTTGAACTTGCGCGGGAGGTTGGAGAACTCCGGGTTGCCGATGTAGCGCCGGGAGATCTCGTCGATCGCCGGGGTGGCGTCGATGATCTCGGCGGCGGAGATGCCGGCCACCGGCGAGCCGAGGATCACGCGCGGGACGTCGCCGCAGGCCTCGGCGGTGCTCAGGCCGACGTCCTCCAGCGTCTTCCAGATCGCCGGCACGTCCTCGATCCGCACCCAGTGCAGCTGGATGTTCTGCCGGTCGGTGACGTCGGCGGTGCCGCGCGCGTACTTCTCGGAGACCTCGGCGACGGCCCGCAGCTGGGCCAGGCTCAGCCGGCCGCCGTCGATGCGCACCCGCAGCATGAAGTACTTGTCGTCGAGGTCCTCCGGCTCCAGGATGCCGGTCTTGCCGCCGTCGATGCCGGGGCGGCGCTGGGTGTACAGGCCCCACCAGCGGAACCGGCCGCGCAGGTCGCCGCCGTCGATGGCGTCGAACCCGCGGTAGGCGTAGATGTTCTCGATGCGGGCCCGGACGTTCAGGCCGTCGTCATCCTTCTTGGTCTGCTCGTTGCCGTTCAGCGGGGTGAAATAGCCTTTGGCCCACTGGCCCTCGCCGCGCTGCTGGCGGGGTCGGCCGACGCGGGCAGGCGTGGACGGGGTGGCGGTCATGGCGGAGGTGTCCTTAGCGAGGGGTCATACGGCCGGTGGGAGGGCGGCGGAGTGCCGCTGAGCAGCGCGGTCAGTTCGCGGTGCGGACCGTACTGGCCATGCTGGACAGGCGTCCGTAGTCGACATGGCGTCGACTCACGAGGGCGATTCCGGCACGGGACATGGTCATCAGCCTGGCAGCGCATCCCGGACGCGTCCACTGTAGTCCGGGATGCGGACCTCTCGTCTCACATCAGGCGGGCTTGCCCCTCTTGCGGGACGTGATGCCCAGGACGCCGGCTCCGACGGCCAGGGCGGCCGCGGCCAGGCCGAGGATCGGGGCGAAGCCGCCGCCGGTCGCCGCCAGACCGCGGTCGCGGGCGGACGCGGACACCGACGGCTGGGTGCCGGAAGGCGTGGTCGGGAGCGTCGGACGGGTCGGCGCGGTGGGTGTGGTGGGTGTGGTGGGCGTGGTCGGCGTGGTCGGCGTGGTGGGCTCGGACGGCGACGACGAGCTTGACGACGAACTGGAAGAGGAGCTGGAAGAAGAACTGGAGGAAGAACTCGTCGAGGTCGACGAGGACCGCCGCCACGCGTCGCTGTTTCGTGCCGGTTTCCAGGTCCGCCATCACCGAAAAACTCCCGAGCGTGATCGATCACTCACATTCCGTGTCGATGCTAGGAGTTCGGTTTGGCGAGATGGGGGAGGCCGGGGGCCCCGCAGATCGTGTTCCTGGAGCTGGAGCTGGTGCTGGTGCCGGTGGTCTTTACCCGCTGGCCCCGGCTCCTCAGCCTCCGAACACTCAGTCCCCGAACACGCGCCGGGTGTACTCGTTGGCGAACAGCCGCTTCGGGTCCACCCGGTCGCGCACCCCGAGGAAGTCCTCGAAGCGCGGGTAGGCCTTGCCCAGGTACTCGGCGTCGCGGGTGTGCATCTTGCCCCAGTGCGGGCGGCCCTCGTGCCCGACGAGCACCTGCTCGACGGCCTTGAAGTACTCCTCGAACCGCGTGCCCTGATACATGTGGCAGGCGATGTACGCGGTGTCGCGGCCGTGCGCCGTGGACAGCCACAGGTCGTCGCCGGGGACCACGCGCACCTCGATCGGGAAGTTCACGTTCCAGGTGGAGTTGTTGATCAGCTGCGTGACCTCGCGGAACGCAGCCACGAACGCGGTACGCGGAACCGCGTACTCCATCTCCACGAACTTCACGCGCCGCGGCGAGGTGAACACCTTGTCCGAGCGGTCGGTGTAGCTGCGCGCGGACAGCGCCGAGCCGGAGACCTTCGAGACCGTCCTGGTCAGCCGCGGGGCGGTGCGCGCCAGGCGCTGCGCGGCGCCGAAGACCGAGTTCGACAGGAACTCGTCGTCCACCCAGTGCCGGAAGCCGGACAGCGGGGCCGCGGGGCCCGAGGACCGGTTGTTGCGCTTGATGTTGGTGCTGGTCGTGTAGGGGAACCAGTAGAACTCGAAGTGCTCGTTGCCGTCGGCCAGGTCGTCGAAGCCCTCCAGGACCGCGTCCAGCTTCATCGGCTCCTCGCGGGCGGTGAGCAGGAACGACGGCTCGGTGCGGAAGGTCACCGCGGTCACGTAGCCGACCGCGCCGACGCCGAGGCGCGCGGCCTGGAACAGCTCGGCGTTCTCGGTCGGGGAGCAGATCACGATCTCGCCGTTGGCCAGGACCAGCTCCAGCGCCGCGACCTGGGCCGCGATCGAGCCGGAGACGCGGCCGGTGCCGTGCGTGCCGGTGCCGATCGCGCCGGCGGCGGTCTGCACCTGGATATCACCCATATTGGTGAGCGCCAGGCCGTTCTCCGCCAGCAGTGCGTTGAGTTGGTGCAGCGGCATCCCGGACTCGACGGTGACCAGTCCGGCTTCCTTGTCGATCTGCTTCAGGCGGGTCAGGCCGTCCGGTTTGACCAGGACCCCGTCGGTCACCGCGGCCGGGGTGAAGGAGTGGCCCGAGCCGACGGCCTTGACGGTCATCCCGTCGTCATCGGCGGTGCGCAGGATCTCGACGACCTCGGAGGCGGATCGCGGGGTGACCACCTTGGCCGCCTTCGCCGTCTGGTTGCCGGCCCAGTTGGACCACTCGTTCGCGCCCGCCACGCCTCACCCGATTCTTCCGCCGGCACGCCAGATCTGAGCCGCGCCGTTCACTCGATCGCCGGATCCCCCGGACGTAGCCAACGCGAGCCGAGCAGCGCAGTCAAGAGGGCGAGGGCGCTTCCTGCCACTGGGACCAGATATGCGGTGTGCGCCCCGGAACGGTCGATGAGCCAGCCCGAGACCGCCGACCCGGCGGTGATCCCGACGGCCGCCCCGGTGGTCTCGATCACCATGCCCTCGGTCAGCCGGGCCGCCGGGACCAGGTACTCGACCAGCGCGACCAGCGTGATCAGGGTCGGGGAGATGGCGAACCCGGCCAGCAGCAGCACCAGGGCCAGCACGCCGATGTTCGGCGCCACCGTCATCGGCGTCGAGGTGACCAGCACCGCCGCCAGCAGGATCAGGGCCCGTCTGGCCAGCGGGGCCTCCCAGCGCGTCGCGCCGAAGATCAGGCCGGCGATGAAGCTGCCGCCGGCGTAGACGGCCAGCAGCAGCCCGGCCCAGTCACTGTGCCCGTGTTCCTCGGCGAAGGCCACGGTCACCACCTCGATCGAGCCGAACATCACCCCGATCGCGATCGCGCAGATCAGCACCACGCGCATGCCGGGGATGGCGATGGCCGCCGGTCCCGTGTGGTGCTCCGGCGGATGCGGCGTCGGCTGGCTGCGGCGCTGGATCAGGAACGCCGAGGTGCCCAGCGCCAGGAACCCGGTGGCCAGGCCGACCCCGGCCTCGTGGTGGACCTGCAGGGTGAGGAAGGTGACCAGGATCGGGCCGATCATGAAGACGACCTCGTCCATGACCGCCTCAAAGGAGTAGGCGGTGTGCAGGGACGGGGTGCCGGTGTAGAGCTTGGTCCAGCGGGCCCGCACCAGCGCCCCGACGTTCGGCATGAAGGCCCCGGCGAGCGCGGCGGAGGCGAACCACGACCACGTCGGCTCGTCGAAACGCACGCAGAGCATGAGCGAGATCAGCGCGGCGGTGGAGACGACCAGCGACGGGAACCCGACCTCGGCCTGCCCGCGCCGGTCGATCAGCCGGGCCAGGAACGGCCCGAAGAACGCCTGCACCAGCGCCATCGTCCCGGAGACCACGCCGGCCAGCGCGTACTTGCCGGTCGATTCCTTGATCATGAGGATGATGCCCAGGCCGAGCATCGACAGCGGCAGCCGGCCCACGAACGCGGCGGAGGAGAAGCCCTTCGACCCCGGCGCCTTGAAGATCGCGGCGTAGTGCTTGGCCACCATACGGCGATGGTCGCCCCTTGTGGGACTGGTGCGCCTGCTGGGGCGGCCGGGCGGGTGTCACCGCCGGTTTCCTTGAATTAATCGAAACGTTGCTCACGTTCGTCCCAGATGTCGCGACTATCAGATCTATAGGTGAGACTCTTGCTGGAGGACTGGCCGCCGCCCCCGTCGGCCACATCCCGGATTCACTCTTTGGGAGTCAAGGAATGACCGCTTCGAGGTCTTTGGGCGCTCGCCTGGCCGACCACTCCGGTGCCCTGCACGGCACCTGGGGGGACGCCGGCGCGGTGGCGGTCGGACTGCTGTTCCTCGCCCTCGGCCTGGTGCTGGCGTTGGACGTGCTCAGACTCCTCGCCGCCAAGCGCGCCGACCTGTCGGTCCACAGTGCCAAGTGGCTGCACGAGTCCACGGCCCGGCTCAGCAGCGGCCGGGCGGAGCACCACCGGCAGTGCAAGCGGGAGGGCCTGCTGGAGGTCGTCGGCTGGGGCCTGGTGGGGCTGGGGGCGCCGGCGTTCCTCGCCGGGTTCGTCGGGCTGGTCGCCTGACATGAGTGCCTGACACGGCTGCCTGATACGACTGCCTGACACGGCTGCCTGACCGATTCCCTGATCGGCCGCTCCGCAGAACTCGCTGGCGTCCGGTTCTGTACACCTGTGAAGATGCGCTGTATGGCTTACACCGTGCGCCGCACCACTGCGGATGAGTGGCGGGACTTCAGGGAGCTGCGCCTGGAGGCGCTGCTGGACTCGCCGACCAACTTCGGCCAGACCCACGAGCAGGCCCTCGCCATTCCGGACGAGCAGTGGCAGGAGCGCGCGCAGACCAATGCCGCGTCCGAGGAGCAGGCCTTCTACGTCGCCGTCGACGACGCGACCGGCTGGCTCGTCGGCATGTGGAGCGCGGCGCCGCACTTCAACCGTCCGGGCTCATGGATCGTCCTGGGCGTGTACGTCCGCCCCGAGGCGCGCGGAACCGACGTCGCGCGCCGCCTGAACCGGGCCGTCATCGACTTCGCGCGTACCACGGAGGCCAAGGAACTCGTCCTGCTGGTCCGGGACGACAACGAGCGCGGCCGCCGCTTCTACGAACGGGAGGGGTTCGTGCTGACCGGCGGTTCTCAGCCGCACAACCTCGACCCCTCCCACGACCTCGTAGAGATGCGCTACGAGACCTTCCGGTAGCGCACCTCTACAGAGAACGTGCTTATAGGGCTTTGTAGATCAGATCCCTATAACGTTCAGCTCCGCACAGGAGGTCCACGGGTTCCCGTTGACCTCCGTCAGCGCGCGGAAGCGTATGTAGCGACCGGCCGCGGCGGTGAAGTTCACCGTCTTCAGGCTGTTGTTGTTCGCAAAGGTGCCGGTCGCCACCGCGGTGCCCCAGTTGGTGCCGTCGGCGCTGACGTAGAACTCGTACTGGCCGACCCAACCGTGGTTGCCCCCGTCCTGCCGCGGCAGGTACGTGAAGCCGGACACGGAGTGCGAGGCGGTCATGTCGAGCTGGATCTCGTGCGGGCACGGCGGGTTCGGCGAGACGTTGTACCACTGCGTGTGCCAGAACGTAGAGGTGCTGCCGTCTATAGCGTTGGTCGCCGCACCGTTCTCGCCGACCGTCTCCTGGCTGTCGACGTACTTCACCGTCCAGCCGGTCCGGTCCAGGACGGCCGGCGTGCCGCCGCCCCCGCCGCCGGGCGTCGCGGGCTGGCCGGTCTCGATCTTCCCGGCGAACCGGCGCAGGAAGTTGTCGCCGACGTTCGCGGTGGCCGTCAAGTCGTACCAGCCGCCGGCCGTGGACCAGGAGTGGGTGACGGTCGCGCCGCCGCCGACCGTGAAGGTCCAGGGGCCGCCGGTGATGAAGTGGTTCGCCTTGACGGTGATCACCGCGGAGGCGGTGCCGGTGTTGGTCATCGTCAGCACCAGCGCGTTGTTCGCGGTGTCGTAGCTCGGCTTCACTTCCAGGTGCGGCAGCGAGGCGTTGCTGATGGTTGTCAGGTCGCCGACGAACGTGCGCAGGAAGCTGTTGGGGCCGTGCACGTCGAGCGAGTACTTGCCGGCGCTGACGCTCTGCGCGCTCCAGTAGTCCGAGGACGTGGAGTTCGGCGCGATGAGGTACTGCCAGTTCGCGAAGGTCCGGTAGGCCGTGGTGTAGGCCTGGAGCGGGACGGCCTGCGCGCCGGCGTTGGAGAAGTCCGTCCAGAACCGGCCGGCGGCCAGGTCGTAGCGGCCGGTGACGTTCGGCTGGTAGAGCGTGGCGCGCTGGCCCTTCGTGCCGGACTCCTGAGTCGGCATGCTCTGCGTGGCCGGCGGGGTCGGGGTGGGGAGCGTCGAGCACTGGTTGTTCGCCGCGGTCACCAGCGGGCCGGTGGCCGGCAGGCTCGGGAACGTGGTGGTCGTGCTGGCGAAGTTCAGTGCGGTGGTGAGGTCGCCGCAGACGGCACGCCGCCACGCCGAGATGTTCGGCTCCTGCACCCCGGTCCAGGCCTCGATCAGCCGGATCGTGGAGGTGTGGTCGTAGATCGTGGAGTCCACCCAGCCGCCCTGCGACCAGGGCGAGATCACGATCTGCGGGACCCGGACTCCCAGCCCGATCGGCAGGCCGCCGACGAACTCGTCGGCCGTGCCGGCCGGCGGGGTCGGCGGGACGACGTGGTCGAAGAAGCCGTCGTTCTCGTCGTAGTTGAGGATGAAGACGGTCTTGGACCACACGTCCAGGTTGGACGCCAGCGCGGTGAGCATCTTCGAGACGTAGTCCGCACCCAGGGCCGGGGCGTAGTTCGGGTGTTCGGACTTGCCGGCCGGGGCGACGATCCACGAGACCTGCGGCAGGGTGCCGTTGGTGACGTCGGCCTGGAACTCCGCGACCGAGTCCGTGGACTTCACCATGCCGCGCTGGTGGAGCGGGCTGCTGGTGGCGGCGTTCTTGTACTGGTTGAACCAGGCCAGCGCGTTGTCGTCGTAGTTGTCGGTCTCCTGGTACACCTTCCAGGTGATGCCCGCGGCCTGCAGCCGCTCCGGGTAGGTGGTCCAGGTGTATCCGGCCTCGGAGTTGTCCGTGACCGGCCCGCCGCCGGTGCCGTTGGGGTCGATCATCCCGGTCCACAGGTAGAGCCGGTTCGGGTTGGTCGGGCCCATGACGGAGCAGTGGTAGCCGTCGCAGATGGTGAAGGCGTCGGCGAGGGCGAATTGGAACGGGATGTCGGCCCGGGTGTAGTAGCCCATGGTCTCGACGCCCTTGGCCGCGACCCAGCCGTTGTAGGAGCCGTTGGCCCACGCGTTGTGGGTGCCGCTCCAGCCATGGTCCAGATCCGGGACGCATTGTGCGCTGGTGGTCGCGGTGTCCAGGTGCCAGGGCAGGATGGTCTTGCTGCCGTTGGGCTGGGTGGACACCGTGGTGCCGTTCTGGAACACGTACGGCGAGGTGTCGTTGAACCCGCGGACCCCGGCCAGGGTGCCGAAGTAGTGGTCGAAGCTGCGGTTCTCCTGCATCAGGATCACGATGTGGCCGATGTCGCTGAGCGAGCCGCTCATGCCCGCGGTGGCGGCCATGGCGGTGCGCAGCGTTTCCGGCAGGAAGGCGGCACCGGCGGCAGCCGCCGCGGAAGCGGACAGGAACGTGCGTCTGGAAAGGGGAGACATCTCACTCCAGGCGTGTGGGAGAGATCGGGTGAGGGTGGCTGCTCGCGCGAGATGCCCTGTGAATGTAGGTGCGCGTCGCAGTGCTTGTAAATGCGCGATCTGCGGCGTAACGGTAAAATCCAAGCGTCTGTGGAGGAGACTCCAAGGGAACGCCGGCCGGGCCCGTATTCCATCGTCGCTACGGCTCTGGCCAGCGCGTCAACAATCGACAGGGGTCGGATTCGGCTATAAGCGCCATGGCGAAATAGGGGGACGTCCGCGATGCCCGCATCCGTACCGGGACGGACGCTTTTGGCTCCGGGCGGTCGTGCAGGCGATCATGGGGCGCGTGAATCCGCCACAGCCGCCCTCCAGCTCCGGGCAGCACCACGCCTGGCACCACGAGGTCCCGCCGGAAGCCGAGGGCAGCAGCGTCGAGGCGCCGATCCTGTCTGCGACGCCTTCGGGGGATTCGGCGGGTTCGGCGTCCTCAGCCGCCTCGGGGTCCTCGGGCACCACAGGCGCCCCATCGGCTCCGGCGCCGAGCCCCGCGCGGGTGGTAGCGGTCATCGCGGTCGGCGGGTTCCTCGGCGGGCCCACGCGCTACCTGCTCGGCCAGGCGTTCCCGACGGCTGCGCGCACGTTCCCGGTGACGACGTTCGCCATCAACGTGAGCGGGTCCTTCATCCTCGCGGTGCTACTGGTGTGCGTCATCGAGGTGTGGCCGCCGACGCGCTATGTGCGGCCCTTCGGGGCGGTCGGGTTCCTGGGCGCCTATACGACGTTCTCCACATGGATGGTCGATACGGACCGGCTCATGGCCGCGGGACGCTATGGGTTCGCCGCTCTTAACGTCTTCGGCAGTCTGTTCTCCGGGCTAGTGGCTACAGCCCTCGGTATCTTCCTGGCGCGCGCGGTTCTCGTCAGGCGTTCCCCTGGATGGTCCCGCGCATGACACTTCTTGCTGTTGCGCTCGCCTCCGCTGTGGGGGCGCCTGCGCGGTACCTGGTAGACCGGTTCGTGGCGACCCGGAACCGGGGCGCTTTCCCCTGGGGAACGCTTGTCATCAATGTCACAGGTGCGTTCATCCTGGGGGTGTTGGTGGGTATAGGTGCCCATCATGGGCTGTCCAAACAAGCGGTGGCGATCCTCGGTACCGGCTTCTGCGGGGCCTATACGACGTTCTCGACATTCAGTGTGGAGACGGTGAGGCTGGTGGAGGAGCGGGCATTCGCTAAGGCCGCGACGAACGTCGGCGTGAGTCTGGCCGCTGGGCTGCTCGCGGGTGCGGCCGGATTGGGGTTGGCGCAGTGAGGACGTCCCGCGAGACGGCGATCCAGAGGGTCGTCGGCGAGGCTTGTGTTCTTGTCGGCGCCGGCCGCGCGATTCTGCTTCAGGTGGCGCATCCCAAGGTTGCGCAGGGAGTGGCCGAGCACAGCAACTTCGCAGAGCACCCCTTTAAGCGGCTGCGCGGGACGCTGGACTTCATCTACAGCTCTACTCTCGGCACGCGTGAGGAATCCGCATGGGTCGCCGGTCATGTGAACCGCATCCATACCTACGTCAAGGGGCCGGGCTACTCCGCCAGCGATCCGGACCTCCAGCTCTGGGTCGCCGCGACGCTCTATCAGTCAGCCGTTCAGATTTATGAGCTGACGCTCGGGCCGATGTCTCCTGCGATGCGGGAGGAGTTCTGTCGGGAGAGCTCCGTATACGGCACCCTTCTTGGCTGTCCTGAGGACCTCTGGCCGTCCTCTGTAGAGGAGTTCGAGAAGTACTGGGACAGCGCGTTGGCGGCGCTGGTGGTCTCCGGCGAAGCCAAGCGCATCTGTCATGACCTGCTCTACAGCAAGGCGGTCCCTCTCCTCCTGCGTCCGCTGTTGCCGGTGAACCGGCTCATCACTACAGGCCTGCTGCCGGAGGATCTGCGGAAGCAGTTCGGGCTCGCGTGGGGCCCGCGCCGCGAGCGGTTGTTCCGCTCCGGGATGCGGGTGGCGCGGCTGACGTACCCGTGGGTTCCCCGGTGGGTACGTCGCCTGCCCATGACGTTCTATATGCAGTACTTCCGTAGGCGCTTCCGCGCTTATGCGTGAAGCTCCTCTTCGCCGGCTCCCTCTGCCTGCGCGTACATCTCGTCGATGACGTCGGAGTAGCGGTCGACGATCACCCGGCGGCGCAGGCTCAGCTTCGGAGTGACCTCACCGGTGTCCGGGGTCCAGGGCCCTGCGATGATCGTGTACTTCTTCACCTGTTCGACTCTGGAGAGCTTCGCGTTGGCGTTCTCCACGGCCTGCTCTACCGCGGCGCGGGCTTCGGGGGAGTGCACGGCCTCTGCGGCGAACACGTCGGGGTCCAGGACGATCAGGGCCGTGATGTAGGGGCGGCGGTCGCCGATCGCGGCGGCGAAGCCGACCGCCGGGTGCGTGGTCAGGTGGCTCTCGATCAGCGTCGGGGCGATGTTCTTGCCGCCGGAGGTGATGATGAGCTCCTTCTTGCGGTCGGTGATGGTCAGGAAGCCGTCGGCGTCGATCGTGCCGACGTCGCCGGTGGCCAGCCAGCCGTCGGCGTCCAGCGGGGACTGGACGCCGCCGTCCGGCTGGAGGTAGCCGGCCAGCACGATCGGGCCGCGGACGAACACCTCGCCGTCGTCGCCGAGCTTCAGCTCCACGCCCGGGATCGGCTTGCCGACGGTGCCGACGCGGTTGGCGTCCGGCGTGCAGACCGTCGCCGCGCCGCTGGTCTCGGACATGCCCCAGAGCTCCATCAGGGGGAGGTTCAGGCCGTGGAGATAGCGCAGGGTCTCCACCGAGATCGGGGCCGCGCCGCTGGTGGCGCGGGTGACCTTGTCCAGGCCGAGCAGGGAGCGCGCGGGGGCCATCACGGTGCGGTCCGCCTCCTCGACCGCCTGCGCCAACTCCTCCGGAACCTGCTTGCCGGCCGCGCGGAGGTCGAAGGCCTCCAGGGTGAGCGCGTGCGCCTTCTCGAACGCCTCGCGCTGCTCCGGAGGGGCCATTTTGAGCAGGCCCTGGATACCGGCGACCAACTTCTCCCAGATGCGCGGCACGCCGAACAGCGCGACGGGGTGGACGCGGCCCAGCGCGCCGACGATCTGCCGGGGGTCGGGGCACAGATGGACGTGCGCGATCTTCATGACGTTGCCGTACAGGCTGAGCTCGCGCTCGGCGATGTGGGCCAGCGGCAGGTAGGCGACGGTGTCGGGGAAGTCCGCGACAGGCGTGATCGAGTCCACCACCTCGGCCTCGTACAGGACGTTGAGATGCGTCAGCACGACGCCCTTGGGATCGCCGGTGGTGCCGGAGGTGTACATCATGCCGACCGGGTCCTCGGCCCGGATCTGCCGCCAGCGCTGCTCGAACAGGCTCGGGTTGCTGGCCAGGCGCTCGCGGCCGATGGCCACCACCGCGCTGTAGGGCAGGAACTGCTTGCCGTGCGCGGCCTCGCCGGTGACGACGGAGTCGGCCTCCTCGACCACGATGACGTGCCGCAGGGCGGGCAGGTCGGCCAGCACCGGCTGCCAGCGCTCGATGTCGTGCCGGCCCTCCAGCACCACGATCGGGGCGGCGCTGTGCGCGGCGACGTAGCCGATCTGGTCGGTGGACAGGGTGGCGTAGGCGGTGCAGGGGATGGCGCGGGCGTGCTGAGCGCCGTAGTCGACGATCCAGTGCTCGAGCCGGCTGGACATCATGGTGAGCAACCGGTCCCCGGGCTCCAGACCCAGCGCCACCAGCCCCTCGGAGAACTCCGCGGCGCGCTCCCGCAACTCGGACCAGGTCAGGGTGCTGGTACTGCCGGCGGCATCCGGAGCGCTGGTGAGCGCCGGCCGCTCCCCGTGCTCGATCGCGTTGCGCTCGAGCAGGGCGGGCACGGTCAGCCCCGCGATCGCGGTGTCGAAGTCCTCAGCGGCAGCGTTCTCCTGGGTACCGGTCACGACGAACCTCCTGCTTCGGCTGCGTTTCGGCAAACACTAAAACCGCCCAGCGCCCCACGGAAGAGCCCTGACTGGGCCGATCGAGTGCACCCTCCTTCGAACCCTTGTGCCCGATTGGCGAAGAATGCGAGCATAGTCCCAGAAGCACCCGGGGGCCGGCGATCACCAGCACCACAGAGCCAGAACTGCCAGAACTGCCAGAACTGCCAGAACCAGCCAGATCAGCCAGAGCACAAGCACATCAGCACATCCAGGGGGATGCACCGATGAACGAAACCACCGTCACCGTGGTCGGCACCGTCTGCAGCGAAGTCCGCTACGGCCAGTCCGCCGACGGCAACCCGATCGCCCGCTTCCAGATCCGCAACACCCCCCGCCGTTACGACAAACGCACGGGCACCTGGACCGAAGGCGACCCCAACTACTTCAGCGCGGTCTGCTGGCGCACCCTGGCCGACCACGTGGCGAGCAGCATGGGCGTCGGCGACCCGGTGGTGGCCGCAGGCCGCCTCCGCATCAACCGCTGGCGCCGCGGCGAGGAGAACGTCGTGACAGCCGAACTCGACATCCAAGCCATCGGCCACGACCTCCGCTGGGGCACCACCGTCTACCGCCAAGCCCCCCGCCCCGGCCC
>NZ_JAACYW010000105.1 GCF_015356825.1 Catenulispora rubra
CCCATCAGCTACCGCATCCCACCCCGAACCCTCACCCCACAACCAATACTTGCATGACACAACCAACGGCATTGCGAGGAGGCCCGCCAGAGGCCTCAAGGTGCCCACCAAACGCGGCCGCCAGCCGCCCACATGACGCGTGCGCAGTGACTCGGACCGACGCGCGGTCTTGCACGCGAAAACCGCCACCCGCCGACGCACCATGCACAGACGTGGACCAGTGCGCGGTCGTGGACGCGAAAACCGCCGGCCGCCAGCGCGACATGCGGGGCACAACCGAACTGCGTCCCCCTGCGAGGCCATCCAACCATTAGCGAAGCCGTAAAAATTCGCCTGTAAAGCCACAGGCAAACTGCACCGACCCGTCAGGCCCCCGATCCTGGTGGCGCTAACACCAGGTCAAGCAAGCTCTCCCCACGCCTCCGTCCCCCGCACCAACCTGAAGTCACCACGCGGACCGCCACTCGGCACGCCGCGAACCAGCAGGGGGACCACCGTGAACATCACCCTCACCCAAGCCGAAGCCATAACCACTACCGCCCGCACCCTAGCCACCGCCCACGCCGTAGCCGCCGCCTTCGCCGTCGTAGACACCGGCGGGAACCTGGTCGCCTTCGCTCGGACCGACGGGGCGACGCTCATCACCATCGACACCGCGATCGGCAAGGCCTTCACCGCCATCAGCGTCGGCGGCGACAGCATCAACCTCACCCCGGCCATCCAACCCGGCGGCCCGCTGTTCGGCACCGGGCTCGTCCTGGCCGGGTCGCGCTCGCTGGTGCCCTACGGCGGCGGCGTCCTCATCCGCGCCGAGGGCCGGGTGATCGGCGCGCTCGGCGTCTCCGGCGCACCGACCTCCGACGTCGACCACGAGATCGCCGCCGCCGCGTCCGCGCAGGTCCCGGCGTTGCCGTCGCACTGATCGCGCGCTCTCCCGCGATGTCAGCACCCCTGTCAGGACGACGTCAGGCCCGTGTCAGCACAGCCCGCGAAAGTCGGGGATGTGAGAGCGGGCCACCCGGACTCGCAGTCACGCAGACACCGCGACCAAGGAGAGCATGATGCAGAAGTTCCAGACCCCGAGCCCGATCACCGTCATCCTGGACATCCCGGCGGGCCAGATCCGCCTCATCGCAACCGACCGCACCGACACCACCGTCGAGGTCCTGCCGTCGGACGCCTCAAAGCGCCGCGACGCGAAAACCGCAGAGCAGACGACGATCGACTTCACCAACAACATCCTGCGCATCGCCACCGCCGACCCGAACAAGGTCCTCGGCAGCTCCGGCTCGCTTGACGTGACCATCGCGCTGCCGTCCGGCTCACGCATCGAGGGCAAGGCCGGCGCCGCAGAGCTCTACAGCACCGGGCGCCTCGGCACCGTGAGCTTCGACGGCGCGTACCGCACCGTCGAGCTCGACGAGATCGCCGGCGGCACCATCACCATGCACATGGGCGACCTCTCGATCGCGAAGCTGACCGGCTCGGCGAATCTCCGCAACGGCAAGGGCGACATCACCGTCGCCGAAGCCGTCGCCGGCTCGGTCGAGCTCCGCACCGACATGGGCAACCTGACGATCGCCGCCGCCCACGGCATCTCCGGCACCCTGGACGCCGGCACCAGCTACGGCCGCGTCACCAACGCGATGCAGAACTCCGAGGGCGCCGGCGCCAGCCTGGCCGTCAAGGCAACCACATCACACGGCGACATCACCGCGACGAGCCTCTGAGGTGGTCTGCGGCACGCGGACGCCCTAGGGTCGTTTTCGTAACGCCGCACATCGGTGACGAATAGCCGGAGTCGCCATGAACACACAAAGTTGCCAGATCTGCGGAACCGCGCTCCCGCAACGAGAACGCGGCCGGGGCCGAACCTCGGTCTACTGCTCGGCGGCGTGTAGGCAACGCGCCTACCGCCGCCGACACACCAAAGCGGACCAGACCCCCGCCGACGTCCTCGCGGACATCGAACAGCAGGTCAAAACGCTGGCTTTGGACCCTCCACAAGTGTTCCAAGCCGATGCCGAGGCCTTGGCGGCAGCAGCACGGGTCCTGCGGCGCATGGCGCAAAACGTCACGCCAGAAGCTGTGACGAAAACAGAGGAGGCATCAGCGACAGAGCAGCACCCCCCACACCTGAACAACGAATCAGACTTCGCAGCCCTCGTAGAACCCCACCGCAAATGGCTCCACCTCCACTGCTACCGCATGGTCGGCTCCTACGACGACGCCGAGGACCTGGTCCAGGAAACCCTCCTCAAAGCCTGGCGCGACCGATCCGGCTTCCAAGGCCGAGCAGCAGCACGAACCTGGCTCTACCGCATCGCCACCAACGCCTGCATCGACCACTTGCGCCGCACCGGCCGCCGACCCCAGCGCTACGAACCGGCCCCCAGCAGCAGGTCCGGCAGCGAGTCCGGCAGCGGTTCCGGCAGCGGTTCCAACATCGACTCCCCCGCCGCCGAACCCCCAGAACGCCAGGCCTGGCTACAGCCCTACCCCGACCACCTCCTCGACGAAGTCTCCGCCGACGACGAACAGCCCGAAACCGCCGCGGTCTCACGAGAGACCATGGAACTCGTCTTCCTCGCCGCACTCCAACACCTACCGCCCCGCCAGCGCGCCGTCCTGATCTTCCGCGACGTCCTGGGCCGCCCGGTCGAGGAAACCGCGACGCTGATGGACATGAGCGTCGCCGCCTCCAACAGCGCCTTGCAGCGGGCCCGGCAGACGCTGCGCGAACGCCTGCCGCAGCGCCGCGTCGACTGGACCGCCGGCACCCACAGCCAGCAGGAACGCGACATCGTCCGCCGCTACATGGTCGCGGCCGAGCGCGCCGACGTGTCGATGATGGCCGACCTCCTCAGCGCCGACGTGCTGGTCACGATGCCGCCGAACCCGGTCTGGTTCGCCGGCCGGGACGCACTGCTCAAGCAGCTCGGGACCATCTTCGACAGCAGGTCCGCCGGGTACTTCGGGCGCTGGCGGCACGTGCCGGTGGGAGCGAACCGGCAGCCGGCCGTCGCCGGATACGTGCAGCGTCCGGGGACCTCGGTGTTCCGCGCGCAGATGGTCGACGTGCTGCGCATCGAGAACGGCCAGATCGTCGAGATCACCACGTTCGAAGCGCACCTCGTGGCCGCCTTCGGCCTGCCGCTCACCCTGCCTGCCGCTCACCCTGCCGATCACCCTGCCGACCGAGCACCGATGACAGATCGCGGTGACCGACGTCCAACTCTTTGACAGCACGGCAGATCGAGAAACGGAGCGACACCATCATGACCACGCAGAAGATCCAGATCGAGCGCACCTACGCCGCCGCCCCCGAGAAGATCTGGGAACTGTGGACCACCGCCGCCGGCATCGAGGCCTGGTGGTCGCCGGACGGGTTCACCGTCCACGTCGAAGCGTTGGACCTGCGCCCCGGCGGCACGCTGACCTACACGATGACCGCCACCGGCCCCGAGCAGATCGCGTTCATGGAAGGCGCCGGCCTGCCGCTGAGCACGACCTCGACCAAGACCTTCACCGAGGTCGAGCCCACGCGGCGCCTGGCCTACAGCACCGTCGCCGACTTCATCCCCGGCGTGGCGCCGTACGAGTTCCTGACCGAGGTCGAACTGCGGCCGGTCGGCGACGGCGCCGACGGCGGCACCCACGTGACCATGACCGCCGACGCCATGCACGACGAGGAGTGGACCGGCCGCCTGTCCGCGGGGCGTGCGAACGAGATGGACAACCTGGCGAAGCTGACCGGATCCCGCGAGGCGTGATCAGCCCGCCATCGGCCGCCTGCGCAAACGAACCGGCCGACAGGCTGGCTGCAAGTTCCTTCGCACTGCGATGCACGGTCATCGCGACGAGCTGGCAGCCCGCCACGACCGTCAAGTCCGACGCCATGCCGGCGAGGCGAAAAACGAGTGATATGTCAGCAGCACGTCATGCCTGACACCCTGTACGAGCCCTGCGATGATGAAGGCGGTGACCGCGAGCCCGACCCGGGGTGTGAACACCCAGCGAACATGCCCCGGACGCAGCCACGCCAGGCTTGCCTGCCGCGGTGCGGTCGCCGGGCCGGGACCGCCCCCGTGACGGTCCCGGTCTCGGCCGTCGACCGCCGCGACGAAGCCCAGCTCCACCAGGTCCGCGATGAAGTCGGCGACGTCGAGGTCGGCATCGTGTCGCCGGTCGGCATCGCACTTGACCCCGGCCACAGTCCGCCCCTCGGCCAGCAGGTCGATGATCGTCTTCGCCTCCTCCGGCAGCTCGACGAACTCCCCGGTCGCGGCGGGGGGTCTGGCCGCGATGGCCGCCCGGCACGGCGCCGACGCCGAGGCGCGGGTCGCGGGAGACCGACTCGTTGGCCGGCGAGATCGGGAACTGACCGGTGGCCGGGAACTCACTGGTCAGCGAGGACTTCGCAGGCCAGGCCCCGGGCGTCGGCGATTACCGTAAAGCTTCAGAAAAGGGTTGAGAAAACCTAGAACAAACATGTCCGGCAGACGGCCGTCGAGGTGGATTCTGAATGCCCCGAAGTGAGGAGCATTCACGTGGTCCAGGGTTGGTCAGCGGGGGTGGATGTGCCGTACGACCCGGACTGGGTCGTACCCCGTCGGGACTGGCGTCACAGCCTGCCCCTTCTTCCGCGCCGGCCGCTGTCGGCCGTGCTGTTGGGCGTGCTCGCGGCGGGGGTCGCGGGCCTGTTGGCACTGTGGTGGCGGCAGACGCCGACCGACCGGCTCCAGTCGGAGGCGGACTACCTCGTCATGCTGGCCCAGATCACCGGGCTGGTCGGCGCTTACCTGTTGCTCGTCGAGATCGCGTTGATGGCCCGGGTTCCGTGGCTGGAGCACCGGCTGGGTTCGTGGCTGGCGTCCGCGCACCGCAGTCTGGGCGGCTACCTGGTGCTGCTGTTGTGCGCGCACGCGGGATTCGTGATCGCGGCGTACTCGGTCAGCGTGCACGCGCCGCCGTCGACGGTCCTGGTCAGCATCCTGCGAACCTATCCGGGCGTGCTCGCGGCGACCATCGGGTTCCTGGTGATGCTGCTCGCGGGCTTCACGTCGGCCCGGAGCATCCGGCGGCGGCTGGGTTATGAGGGCTGGCATGCGATCCACCTGCTGATGTATCCGGCCGCGGCGGCCGCGTTCTGGCACCAGATCAGCCTCGGCGCGCAGTTCACGCGGAACCCGTGGGCTGCGGACATCTGGGTGGGGCTGCACGCGATCGTCGCGGCGGCGATCGTCTGCAACCGCGTCGTGATCCCGTTGCTGAACAACCGGCACCACCGGTTCCGGGTGACGCGGGTGGAGGAGGTCGCGCCCGACGCGATGAGCGTGTACATCACGGGACGGCGGGTCGCCGACCTCGGGGCCGAGGCCGGGCAGTACTTCCGGTGGCGGTTCATGAGCCGGACCCTGTGGTACCAGGCGCATCCGTTCTCGTTGTCGGCGGCGCCGCACGCGGACACGCTGCGGCTGACGTTCAAGTGCGTCGGCGGGTACACGAGGCGGCTGAAGCGGCGGCTGCGACCGGGGGTCCGGGTGTTCCTGGACGGGCCGTACGGCGCGTTCACCGGGGTGCTGCGGCGTCAGCACGGCGTGGTGATGATCGGCGGCGGCATCGGGGTGACGCCGCTGCGCGCGATCGTCGAGACCATGCACGGCCGGCGGCACGACATCGTCTTCATCCAGCGGGCTTCGACGGTCGGGGACCTGATCCTGACCCGCGAGCTCGAAGCCCTCAACGCGGCCGGGCGGATCATCTACATCCCGGCCATCGGCAGCCGGCGCAACGATCCGCTGTCCGCCGACCGGCTGCTGGACCTGATCCCGGACCTGGAGGACCGGGAGGTGTTCATCTGCGGGTCCGTCGGCATGGCCTCCGCCGCGGTGCGGAACCTTCGGCGAGCCGGAGTACGGCGGGGCCGGATCCACACCGAGATCTTCGACTTCTGAGTTCACCCTCGCTCGGGCCCTCCCGAGGCACCTCGTCGAATCAGGGGACGCCAATGCGTATTCCTCACATCAGGACTCTGTTCTCCGTGATCGGCACAGTCGGCGCGATGGGCGGCCTGCTCGCCGTCAAAACCTCGGCACACGGGCTCGCCCCGAAGGAGCCGCCGGCGACGAAGAACACGTACGAGGTGGGTTCGAGCGCGGTCATGACCGTGACCGGGCCCCCGATCGCGATCACGCACGGCATCGTGCAGGTCCGCATCACCGTGGCGAACGGACGCATCGTGTTCGTCACCGCGACCAGCCTCCCGCGCGACAACGACGACTCCTGGGCACGGTCGCTGATCGCGGCCGGGATTCTGGGCCGCGAGGTGGTCGCGACGCAGTCGGCGCGTGTTGATGGGGTGAGTGGGGCTACGTATACGTCGAAGGCCTATATGACGTCGTTGCAGGCGGCGATCGACGCGGTCAAGGGATGAGGGGTCAACACCTACGCGCGAGCGCTTCGCTTACGCCTAACGGCGGAGCCGCGAAACAGAGCACGTATTTAGTCTGAACGCGTCCTGCTCCACCGGCTACGGGGAAGCCACAGAGAGGCTCAGACTTCGTGTCACGCATATCCCGGTCCGCCCGCATACCGGCCCTGATGGCGGCGTGCGGTGTCGCGGCGGCCACGGCCGCCCTCGCCACGGCGGCGCACGCGGGCACCGCGCCGTCCGCGTCATCTGCTTCGTCCGCCTCGCCGGTGCCAGCCGTTCCGGCTCCGGCGACCGGCGTCAGTCGCGTCTACGGTGCCGACCGCTACCAGACCGGGGTGCAGGTCTCACAGTCGCAGTGGGCTGATGCCGCCGGCGACGCCACGAACCGGGCCAAGGCGCAGGCCGTCGTGCTCGCTCGTGGAGACAACTTCCCCGACGCGCTGTCCGGCGTGCCGCTGGCCGCGAAGGTGCACGGCCCGCTGCTGCTCACCAGCCCGACGTCGCTGACGGCGGCCACCGCGGCCGAGATCGCGCGCGTGCTCGGCCCGGGCGCCGGGCAGCCGGTGTACATCCTCGGCGGGACCGGGGCGGTCTCCCCGGCGGTCGAAGCCCAGCTGACGCGGGACGGCTACGCGGTGACCCGGTATCAGGGGGCGAACCGCTACCTGACGGCGCTGGACGTGGCACGCCGCGGCCTCGGCGACCCGTCGCGGATCGTGGTCGCGACCGGTGACGGGTACGCCGACGCGCTCGCCGCCGGTCCGTTCGCGGCCGGTCCGGACGCGGTCAAGAGCGGGCCGGCGGCGATCGTGCTTTCCAGCGGCCACAGCCTGGATCCGTCCACCGCGGCGTACGTCTCCGGGAAGCTCGCGGCGGCGGCACCGGGCGACTGCGCCGCCGTGACCGCCGTCGGGGTCCAGGCGACGGCGGCCGTCCAGCTCGTCACGCGCCCCGGCGCCTGCTCGACGCCGCTGGCCGGCCCGGACCGATACGCGACGGCCGTGGCGGTCGCGAAGCAGTTCCCGGCGGGCACGTCGGTGGGCGTCGCGACCGGCGGCGGTTTCGCCGACGCGCTCACCGGCGGCGCGGCGATGGCGGCGCTCGGGCGTCCGCTGGTGCTCACCGACGCGGCGGCGCTGGGCGACAACCCGCGGCTGTGGCTGGTCGGCGCGCACCAGGCCGGGGTCACCTCGACTGTGGTCTTCGGCGGAGCCGGCGCGGTCGGCAACGGGGTTCTCGCGCAGCTGCAGGACATCGCGAACGGCGGCGACGGCCTGCCGATCACGCCGCCGCCGCCCCCGCCCGGCGGCGGCCTGTGCGGCGCGCCGACGAACCCCTACGGCCTGAACTACTGCGGATCCGGCGCGCTGATCACCAAGGCGCAGGTTCCGTCGGACATCTGCACGTACTTCTCCTGCATCGGCGCACCGACGAACGAGAGCTTCTGGAAGGGCGTCGGGTACCTGGAGGTCTGCAACGACGGCGACATCTCACTGTCGGGCGGACGCAGCGGCGCCTGCTCTTCGCACGGCGGCGAGAACCACCCGGTCTGGAAGAGCTGACAGAACCCGGCACCCACTGCTGGCACACACGTGATCGGGGTCCGCATCAGATTGCTGATGCGGACCCCGATTCGCTGTTCCACGACTCGGCACCGCCCGGAGTGAAGACCTCCATCTGCTTGCGGAGGCACGTGTCAGACAAGCGCGGCGACCAGCAGGGCGAAGGCGGCGATGATGTCGGCGACGCGGATGTAGTGGAAGCGGTCCCAGCGGTTCATCTGCTGCTTCCAGTCCTCGGGGCGGTTCTCGGGGGTCCAGGTCTTGTTCTGGTTGTTGATCGGGACGAGTAGCAGGAGCGACATGATCACGCTGACGATCAGCAGCACGCCGGAGGCGACGACGAGGCCGGTGCCGTGGTGGTGCCATCGTGCGGCGGCCCAGATCGCGACGAGGACGACCGAGCCGATGTACCAGAACGGCATGATGGCGCCGAGCATGCGGCCGCCGTGCGCGCGGCCGAGTTGGTCGCTGTCGTCGGGGAGCGCGTTGAGGATCCGGTTGAGGACGAAGGCGACGGCGAACTCCACCCCCACCATCACGCCGACGGCCACGGTGGTGAATACCTCGAGTGTGCTGATCATGGTGTCCCTCCCATTTTCTAGCGTCGCTAGCTGATGTTGCGACGCTAGCACTGCTGCCGCTCGGATGTCTAGCAGTGCTAGAATCGAGCCATGTCGGTACAGGAACGCAAGCAACGAGAACGGGCGCAGCGCGAGCGCCTCATCGTGGCGACGGCCCGCGAACTCGCCGAGGACCAGGGCTGGGACGCGGTCACCACGCGCCGGCTCGCCGAGAGCATCGAGTACAGCCAGCCCGTGCTCTACAGCCACTTCCGGGGCAAACGCGAGATCATCGGCGCCGTCGCCCTCGATGGCGCCACCGAGCTGGCCGCGGCGCTCCGGGCCGCGGCCGCCTCCGCCTCCGCCTCCGCCTGCACGACCTCCGCCGCTACGTCCTCCGCGACCGCCGCCGCAGACGGCCCCCGCGCCCGGGTCACAGCCCTGGCCCGCGCCTGGCTCGACTACGCCGAACGCAACCCGGCGGTCTACGACGCCTTGTTCAACCTCGACGGCGGCCTGGCCTTCGCGCAGGAGGACACCCCCGCGCCTCTGAAGGACGCCTTCGCCGCGCTGCTGGAGACGCTCGGCGAGGTCGCCGGGGACGGCGTCCACCCCGGGGTGTTCACCGAGCTGTTCTGGGCCGCCCTCCACGGGCTGGCCACCCTGACCCGAGCCGGACGGCTGCCGCCGGAGCTCACCGAGGCGAGGCTGGAGCTGCTGGTGGACCGGCTCGCTGTGCTCTGACACGCAATCGGCGAGGGACTCGTACCCCGGTCCGAACAAAACGCCTCAGCTCCGGGTGAAGATCGTGACCGCCGGCTGGCGGCCCCGCATCGCTCAGCGCACACGAAACGGCGGCCGCCGCAACCGACAGCCGCCGCTCTCGCACCACCTCAGTGGTGGTGCCGCAACGTCATCCGGTGCCCCATCGCCGGGCGGGGTTCACCGACGGCGCGGGGTGCGGTCCTGGCCCCGACGACGAAGCCGAACAGGGTCATCCACAGCGGGGTGGCCACGATGGCGATGAAGCCGATCGGGCCGATAGCGGAGACGACGCCGATCGCCAGCGCCAGGTAGCCGAGCCAGGCGGGGATGGTGGAGCGCAGGAGGATCGCCAGCCCCGCGGCCGCGGCGAGGACCACCAGGCCGGCCTGGGCCGGCAGCATCACGGTCTGGGACAGGAAGTTGAGGTTGCCCGTGAGCTGGGTCTGGCCGTTGCGGGCGGCGCTGATCAGCGACCACTGCAGGAAGCCGGCGGTGGCGAAGCCGCCGATGAACAGGATGCCGCCGGCGAAGGCCGTGTCGGCGAGCCAGGAGTGCGATTCGTTGGCCTTGCGCAGGACGGTGCGCAGGCCGCCGATGAAGAACGCCGCGAGGACGACGCCGGCCGCCACGATGTACAGCGACCAGGTCTCGCGGGTGCCGTGGTCCCTGTAGTAGGAGACGACATCGGCCGCGGGCGCGTTCTTGCCTGGCATGTTGCCGGAGCCGAGGATCACGAACCCGATGACGAAGGCCACCACGGATCCGAGTCCGAGCGGGCCCAGGAAGCGACTCAACCGATCGTTGCTCATAGCGGCCTCCTCAGGCCCGGTGTTGGAGTCCCGGCCATTCTCCCATTCGGAAGAATTTGCGGCATTTCTGTGTCGCCTGAACGGCGGAGCGGGACGGTCCGGACGGCGGCCCGGACCCCGGCCTGGAGTTCGGCCCGTCCCTGGCCCGCCCCGTCATACCTGGGATGCGTACCCCGCCGCCGGATACTGCACAAGTTGACGGCCGATCGGTCACCAGGAGGATGAATCGGCATGTCGTCACGCAATACCGTCACTTCATCCGAGAAGCAGACGGGGGTTGCCATGACGGCGGGTTCGGGGGCTCAGGAGCGGATGCTGTCAGAGCTGGAACGACTGAAGGTGGGCGCGGGAATGAGCTTCGCCCAGCTCCAGTCGGCGGTTCCGTACAGCAGGTCGGCGCTGCACCGGTACTTCACCGGGCAGTCGCCGATCCCGCTCGACGCGTTGGTCGCGGTGGTGCGTGCATGCGGCGGCGACGAGGCTGCGATGGTGCGTATATGGGTGGCGGCACAGTGTCCTGATTCCGAGGAGCAACCGGACGAGGCGATCGAAGCAGCCGACCCACCGAGCCCCTCCCAGGCCTGGCAACACGTGGTCCGGGCCTGGTTCGCGCTGGCCTTCGTGATCGTCGCGATCATGGCCGTCAGGCCCCGGGTCGACTCCTCCTCATAGTCCTCAGGTCACTGACCCATCGCCTCGGTGAGGTCCCGCAACAGTTCCGAGGCCGTGAGCTCGTCGAGTCTGCCCAAAGCCGGGTAGTTCCGCGCCGAGTAGTAGTCCTCGCCGTCGTCGTAGCGGCTGAGGAAGACCGCGCGGAAGCGCTGGATCTCGCCCCACTCGCTGACGTAGCCGATGGTCATGCCGGGATCCAGGTCCACCGTGAGCGAGCCGCCGCCGGGAAGCGGACGCGAGATCCAGCCCTGGATCCCGGCGTCCTGCGGAGCACCGCGCTGCCAACCCCGCCGCTCCAGGCCCAGCACCTTGCCGACCGGCGTCGTCATTCCGTCGAACCGGGTGAGCGTGCTCGACGCCTTCTCCGCATCGGTGAACGCGTAGACCGTCCGTCCCAGCTGCTCGAAGGGCTGCAGGATCTCGTAGTCGGCGAACACGTCGGACCACGCCTTCACCCCGCCGCCGAGGTGCAGGGGATGCACGATGCCGATCACCGCGTCGTCCGCGAGGGTGTATTCGTCGTCTGAGACGTCGGCGAACGTCAGGTCCTCCGCGACGCGGAAGCTGCTCTCGACGCCGCCGTCGGCGAAGGTGGCCCAGACCAGGCGCCGGACGAGGTGGCGCAGCAGCGGATGCGCGACGAAGTACTCGCGGAACTCCTGCGACGTCCAGCGCCGCTGCGCCACCATGGCGAGCTCGAAGCGCGTGATCTGGCTCGTGGCGAGCGCCCGCACGTCCTTCTTCAACGCGGAGAACCGCTGGTAGGCGGCCGGAGCGAGCTCGGCGTCGTCCTTCGTCCCGGGCTTCGGCAGGGCCTTGAGACGCTTACCGCTCTGGTCGGCAACGAACGGCTTGAGCTGCTCGTCGAAGCCGACGGTGAAATGCCGCGGACCGTAGTCCAGGGACAGCGTCCCGGACGGAGCCAGCCCGAGGTCCGGGACCAGCCGGTCTCCCAGCTGATCCGGGGTGAGCCCGAGATCGTCGGCGATCTCGGTGACGCGCTGCGCGGCGTGTTCCTTGAGCCCCTTGAACTTGACCTTCTGCGAGATGTCGTAGAGGTGCATCAGGGCCGTGTCACCGCCGATGTCGGTCAGGACATCGAGCCCTGCGACGGCCCGCTTGTGCCCGTTCTCGCCGGGCCACAGCCGGATCATCGGGGACAGACGCCGCACGACGTCGTCGCCGCCGAACCAGCGCGACGCGTCGAAGGCCCAGCTTCCGTTCGCCGGGTAGTCCACGCCGCGCCAGTTCTCGAACAGCGCCAACGCGAAGGCGGCCAGCGATGCCGGATCGCAGATGTCCTTCGCCGTTTCCAGGCCGGCGTAGGGCTCGGAGGGCTTCGACACCGCGAGCATGAGCAGCAGGTGCTGCACCGACTGCCCGGAAAGCGCGGTCTGTCGTCCCTTGAGCAGGACCTGTGGCAGCGATCGCGGATGGGCCCAGTCGGGGATGACCGGCATCACCTTGGGCAGAGCGAGGGTGCCGTCGTCGGCGGCGATGGCGGCCACCGCCTGGGCCACGGCGTCGCCGTGAGCTGCGGCGGCCTCGGCGATCTCGGCGCTGAAACCGCGTGCGGCCAACGTACGGATGGTCAGCTCGGCCGCGCTGCGCGCCTTGCCTGCCTTGCCGAGTGCCACCGGTATCAGGGTTCTGGCGGCGACGGCCGGGTGCCGCGTCAGCCACTCCAGCGCGAAGGGCCGTGCGGTCTTGAGCCGGCTGAGCCAGTCGGCCGCGAGGAGCGCGGCCTCGGACGCGGCGAACGGGGCGAGGTAGTAGCTCCCCAACGCCGGTACGCGGCGCGCCAGGTGCAGGATCGGCGGCAGGGCGTCGACACCGAAACGGTCGATGAGCCGCGGGATCCACGTCGGGGTCTGCCACGAGTCGGGCTCCCAGCGCGGAAGGACCGCACGCACCAGGTCCTCGGGGGCGTCGACCGCGAAGTGGCTGTCGGCGTACCAGCCCGCCGACTTACCGGTGTTGATGTGGCCGGCGATGACCTCCCAGCTCTGGAGCGCCCAATGCGGATCGGTCACGAGCGGCGGCGACGCCCAGCCCTCCCGCTCGCCGTCCCGCCAGGCCAGGGCCGCTTCGGTCGGCGCGACCAGGCCGGTGATGACGACGGGCTTGGCCGGCTTGGCGTTGGTCAGCCACGGCGGGTTGACGAAGAGCGTCGGCAGGGTGTCCGGGTCGGCTTCCGGGAGGCGGACGTTGGCGGCGCGCAGCTTCTCGACGAGCTCGCGCGAGGCCGGCGTGAGGTTCGGCAGCTCGGCCTCGGCGAGCTCGTCCTTGGCGAGGACGTGCAGGCGCAGCAGGTTGGCGGCAGCCAGACCGCGCGAGCTGTCGCGGAGTGCGGCGTCGGCGAGCACGTGCAGAGCACGTCGGGGGAAGTTCTCGGCGGCGGTTTGGATCGCGGCTGTGTAGTACTTCTTGTCGACGTTGTCGAGGAGGTGGAGGAAAGCCTCGGTCGATGGCATGCAGGCGATGAGGAAGAGCAGGCGCTCGAGGGTGGCCGGATCGCTGTCGCGCCACGCGACGAGGATCGGGAGGAGATCGGCGCCGACGGTGTCGAGGGCGGTCCACAGGACTTCGGGCTCCTGGTTGAGGGCCCACGCGCTGACCCTCCGTGCCGGGAAGGCCGCCACTTGCCGCTCGGTGGTGATCGAGCTCACCGCCAGCCACAGCGCGAGGTGCGCCCGCTCGAGGAGCGCGAAGTCGTCCTCGACCCAGTCGACGTGCTCCGGCATCAGGAAGGACGTGAGGATGCGGGACCAGGCCGTGCCGGTGGTCTTCGGGTTGGCCAGCGGGATCCGTTGTGCGGCAAGGGTTTCGGCGGCCTGCGCGTAGTCCTCCTCCCCCGCCGCCGCCGCCAGCCGTCGCCGGAGGTGGATGGCGAGGTGGAAGTACTTGGCGGATTCGGTCATGTCCTCGTAGGCGGCGTGCTTGCGGTAGAGCCACGCCGAGGTCCGCGATCCTTTGTGGTTGTCGCCTGCGGCCTTCACGCCGAACAGTTCTACGGCGGCCGCGGCGGCGAACGCGTGGCCGCGCGTGGCGATCCAGGCGTCGATGATGCCGTCGGGGTTGTCGTAGGCCGGAGTGTCCGGGGAGACCATGATGGCCGCCGCGATGCCTGCGGCCAGCGGTGTCGCGGTGGCGAGGTCGCCGTTGGAGGCGCGGTACGCGGCCGCGAGGGCGGTGTCGGTCGGCGGGTTGCCGACGACCACGGCGACGGCGGCGCTGTGCTCGTCCAGCCATGCGGCGTAGTACGCGGCGGCGTTCGGGTCCACGGCGAACGACGCGTTCGCGGTGCCGCCACGGCGGGGAATCACCAGGCGACGCATCGCCTCGGGGATCGCGCAGGTGTCTTCATCTTTCGACGACGCGTCGGTCGCGGTGGTGGCGCCACTCATCGATCACTCCCGGGGGTGGGTGCTGGTGCCCGGGACTGTAGCGAAGGACCCTGACACCGCGATGCCCAAGTACCCAAGTGCCCAAGCGGAGGATTGCCGACTACCGCGCCGCCGAACCCGCGCCGCGGTGGCGTCGCCGATGGTGCCCAGAGACTGGCCGGCGGTCGCGGGATCGCTGTGGAGGACGTAGCTCGCCAGGCCGGTCTGCACGGATATCACCGACATGTGGTGCGCGACGACGTCGTGGAGCTCGCGGGCGATGCGGACGCGCTCGCCGGCCACGGCTTCGCGGGCGCGCGCGGCCTGCTCCCTGCGCAGCTCCTCGGTGAGCAGCGCCAGGCGCTCGTTGCGCTCGGCGAGGCGGCGCGTCTGGTTGCCGAAGACCCAGGTGACGCCGATGACGAGCACGGTCTGGAGCACCGCGAGCAGCAGGCCGAGCACGACCAGCTTCAGGCTGTACTGAAGCCAGACCACGAACACCATCACCGCGCCGGGGAGGACGCGCGGCGGCGGCTCGCGGGTGGTGAGCGTGTAGAAGATGAGGAGCGGGCCCCACGCGATGGTGGTCGGCGGGTAGTCGAGGCCGGTGTAGAGGACGATCATCGCGCAGAGCACGGACATGGGACGCCGGCGGCGAAGCGCGAGGGCAGCGCATGAGGCCACGGTCAGGACGTAGCCGAGGGCGGTGATGGGGTGGAAGGAGGTGCGCTGGCTGTCCTGCTCGCTGTAGACGAGGTGGTGGCCGGGCTCGTAGGGGTAGCGGCTCAGCCAGAGCAGGCTGACGGCCAGCATCGCCGTCGCGACGATGCCGTCCACAGCCTGGGGATGGCCGCGCAGCAGGCGGACCGCAGACCACGTCGTGGCTTGGAGCCTGAGCCTGAGGCTGGGCCTGAGCGCGGCTGTCTGCATCGCCGCAGCGTAGCGCCGGGTCTGGGGCCGGTCACCGTGCTGAGGGTGGAGGGACGGGGTACGCCGTGGGGTGGAAGGTAAGGGGTTCGTCGGTCTGTGGTTGACGGCGACAGGGTGGCGGCAGGGTGGGGGCACCAGCCAGCGCACCGGTCCTTGCCCGGCCGGCGCGCTTCGAGCCGGCCGGGCAAGGAGGTCGAGAAGATCTAGCCCGTGATCTTGTTGAAGATCTTCGAGTAGGCGTAGCCGGTGCCCTTGTCGTAGCCGTCGACTTCCCAGAAGGCCAGTTCCTGCACGCCGTGCGAGGCGGCGAAGCTTTCCAGGGTGGAGGCGTTGGACTGGGTGAAGTTCTCGTTGTCGTCGTTGTGGCCGGCGATCGGGGTCAGGCCGAGCATGCCCCAGGACTGGCTGCTGGAGCCGCCGAAGATCGACTGGAGCTGGGGGGCGGTGGCCTTCGCGGCGGACTCGGCGTCGTTCAGGGCGTTCTCGCCGTCGCCGAAGTCCATCGTCATGATGTTGACGACCTTGACCGCGACGCCCTTGCTCTTGGCGTCCTTCAGCAGGGTGGTGGCGTTGGACTCCAGGCCGGTGGGAGCGACGGGCAGGGTGTAGTCGACCTGCACGCTCGGGTTCGCCTTCTGCAGGGCGGCCAGCGCCTGGTTCCGGCGGGAGTTCGCGGTCTTGTTGTTCAGGTCGTTGCCTTCGATGTCGAAGTCGAGGCGCGTGACGTGGTACGTGCTCACGACCTTGGCGTAGGCCGCTTCCAGACTGGAGACCGAGGTGCACTTCTCCGCCAGCTCGCCGCCGGAGGCACCGCCGAAGGAGATGATGACGTTCCCGCCGGCGTTCTGCAGGGCCGTGATCTGGGAGCTGAACGCGCCGACCGAGTCGCCGCCGTCCTCCCACTGGGGGGTGCAGCCGGACTTCGGGGTGAGGAACGCCAGCGTGTAGAACTTGTCGCCGCTGGCCGCCATGTCCTTTGCCATGTCGCCGGCGTCCGACGAGGAGATCTGGAGGTAGGGCGCCGAGTAGTGCGCGGGGAAGCTTCCCCCGGCGGCCTTGGCCGCGGGGGTGGCGTTGGCGGTCGCAGCAAACCCGATTGCGGCGGCGGGCAGCAGCGCGGCCGTGCCGCATATCAGGGTCCTGCGGAGGTTTTCGGGCATGCGGATCCTCCAGGCGTGTGGGGGGGTGGTACCTGTGTTCCGACCGGACGGAGTGTTAGTAAACTTTACTTACTCCATGCGGGAGATTAGGCAGCACCGGGCAGCACGTCAAGAGGCGAACTTCGGGCCGGGGTTCGCCGAGGATGGCGAACCCCGGCTGTCGAGCCCTGACCTGAACCTCTACCGCGAGGCCTTACGCTGCGCCCGCAGCCACTCCTTGTTCATCGCGGCGATCGAGGCCAGCGGGATCCCCTTCGGGCACGCGGTCGCGCACTCCCCGGTCAGCGTGCAGCCGCCGAAGCCCTCGGCGTCCATCTGCGCGAGCATCCCGACGACGCGGGTCTCGCGCTCGGGCACGCCCTGCGGCAGGGTGTTGAGGTGGTTGACCTTCGCCGCGGTGAACAGGCTCAGCGAGCCGTTCGGGCACGCCGCGACGCAGGCGCCGCAGCCGATGCACTCGGCGTTCTCGAAGGCGAGGTCCGCCGCGGGCTTCGGGATCGGGGTGGCGTGCGCCTCGGGGGCCGCGCCGGTCGGGGCGGTGATGTAGCCGCCGGCCTGGATCACCCGGTCCATCGCCGAGCGGTCCACGACCAGGTCCTTGACCACCGGGAACGCCGCCGCGCGCCACGGTTCGACGTCGATGGTGGCGCCGTCGCGGAAGCTGCGCATGTGCAGCTGGCAGGTGGTGGTCTTCTTCTCCGGGCCGTGCGCCTCGCCATCGATCATCAGCGAGCAGGCGCCGCAGATGCCCTCGCGGCAGTCGTGGTCGAAGGCGACCGGGTCCTCGCCGTCCAGGATCAGCTGCTCGTTGAGGACGTCGAGCATCTCCAGGAACGACATGTCGCGGCTGATGCCGTCGACCTCGTACGGCTGCATCCGGCCCGGCCGGGATGCGTTCTCCTGCCGCCAGACGCGCAGTGTGAGCTTCATGCGTAACTCCGTTGTGCCGGGTGGACGTAGTCGAAGTCGAGCTCTTCCTTGTGCAGCACCGGCGCCTGTCCCAGGCCCGTGTACTCCCAGGCCGCGACGTAGGAGAACTCGTCGTCCTTGCGCGCGGCCTCGCCGTCAGGGGTCTGCGACTCGACGCGGAAGTGGCCGCCGCAGGACTCGCTGCGGTGCAGCGCGTCCAGGCACATCAGCTCGGCGAGCTCGAAGTAGTCGACGAGCCGGTTGGCCTTCTCCAGCGACTGGTTGAACTCCTCGCCGGTCCCGGGCACCTTGATCCGGCGCCAGAACTCCTCGCGGATGGCCGGGATCCGGTCCAGGGCCTTGCGCAGGCTGGCCTCGTCGCGCGCCATCCCGCACAGCTCCCACATCAACTCGCCGAGCTCGCGGTGGAAGGAGTCCGGGGTGCGGTCGCCGTCGACGGCCAGGATCGCGGCCAGGCGCTCCTGCGTCTCGCGCACCGCCTCGACCGCTGCCGGGTGGTCGGCGGACACCGGCGGCTCGTCGGCGTTCCGGGCGAGGTAGTCGCTGATCGTCGCGGGCAGCACGAAGTAGCCGTCGGCCAGGCCCTGCATCAGCGCCGAGGCGCCGAGGCGGTTGGCGCCGTGGTCGGAGAAGTTGGCCTCGCCGATCGCGAACAGGCCGGGGACCGTGGTCTGCAGGTCGTAGTCGACCCACAGGCCGCCCATCGTGTAGTGCACGGCCGGGTAGATGCGCATCGGGACGCGGTACGGATCCTCGTCGGTGATCCGCTCGTACATCTCGAAGAGGTTCCCGTACTTCTCCTCGACCGCCTTGCGCCCGAGCCGCTTGACGGCGTCGGCGAAGTCCAGGTAGACGCCCTGGCCGCCGGGGCCGACGCCGCGTCCCTCGTCGCAGACGTTCTTCGCGGCGCGCGAGGCGATGTCGCGGGGCACCAGGTTGCCGAACGAGGGGTACTGGCGCTCCAGGTAGTAGTCGCGCTCGTCCTCGGGGATCTTCTCCGGCGAGCGCTCGTCGCCCTTGGCCTTCGGCACCCAGATCCGGCCGTCGTTGCGCAGCGACTCGGACATCAGCGTCAGCTTCGACTGGTGCTCGCCGGTGCGCGGGATGCAGGTCGGGTGGATCTGCGTGAAGCAGGGGTTGCCGAAGTAGGCGCCCTTGCGGTGCGCGCGCCAGATGGCGGTCGCGTTGGAGTTCATGGCGTTGGTCGACAGGTAGTAGACGTTGCCGTAGCCGCCGGAGGCCAGGACCACCGCGTCGGCGAAGTACGTCTCGATCTCGCCGGTCACCAGGTCGCGCGCGACGATGCCGCGGGCCCGGCCGTCCACCATGATCAGGTCGAGCATCTCGGTGCGCGCGTGCAGCTCGATGCCGCCGGAGGCGACCTGCCGCATCATCGCCTGGTACGCGCCGAGCAGCAGCTGCTGGCCGGTCTGGCCGCGCGCGTAGAAGGTCCGGGAGACCTGCACGCCGCCGAACGAGCGCGTGTCGAGCAGGCCGCCGTACTCGCGGGCGAACGGGACGCCCTGCGCGACGCACTGGTCGATGATCTCCACCGAGATCTGCGCCAGCCGGTGCACGTTCGACTCGCGGGACCGGAAGTCGCCGCCCTTGACGGTGTCGTAGAACAGCCGGTGCACGGAGTCGCCGTCGTTGCGGTAGTTCTTCGCGGCGTTGATCCCGCCCTGCGCGGCGATGGAGTGCGCGCGCCGCGGCGAGTCCTGGAAGCAGAACTGCACGACGTGGTACCCGGCCTCGGCCAGCGTCGCGCCGGCCGAGCCGCCGGCCAGGCCGGTGCCGACGACGATCACCGTGCGCTTGCGGCGGTTGGCCGGGTTGACCAGCTTGGCCTCGAAGCGGCGGGTGTCCCAGCGCTCGTTGATCGCGCCGGCCGGGGCCTTGGCGTCGGCGATCGGGGCGCCGACGGTGTAGGAGGCCGGGTCGAAGCCGGGCGCGGTGTCGGCCTCGGTGACAGTGTCGGTCTCGGTAACAGTGTCGGTCACGGTGTCGGTCACTTCACCACTCCGCTCATCACGCCCACCGGCACCGCCACGAAGGCGAGCGTGAGCAGCACGGCGACCACGTTGCCGGTGGTCCGGATCAGGCGGTCGCGCTTCACGCTGCCCACGCCGAGCGTCTGGGCCGCGGACCAGAAGCCGTGCTGGATGTGCAGGCCGAGCGCGCAGACCGCGACGATGTAGATGACGTCGCCGTACCAGTTGTCGAAGGTCGAGACGACGTTCGCGTAGGGATGGCCCGGCTGGAATCCCGAGTGCACGGTGCCGGTGGTCAGGTCGAGGATGTGCCAGATCAGGAACAGCAGCAGGATGACCCCGCCCCAGCGCATGGTGCGGGTCGCGTGGCTGCTGCCGGCCTTGCGGTGCTCGTAGGGCACCGGCCGGGCCCGCAGGTCGCGGCGGCTGAGCTGGTAGGCGGACACGACGTGGGCGACCACGGCGACCACCATCACGACCCGGATGACCCACAGCGTCCAGCTGTAATGCATGACGGGCTCGCCCATGGTGCGCAGCCAGTGCGCGTAGTTGTCGAACTGCCCCGGCCCGAAGAAGACCTTGAGGTTCCCGAACGCGTGGGCCAGCAGGTAGAGCACCATGACGAGGCCGCTGACCGCCATGACGGCCTTCTTGCCGACGGAGCTGTCCCAAGCCGCGCGCAGGGAAGGCGGACGCCGGTCCGTCCACGTTGCGGTAACCATGGCTCAGACGCTAGGAGTCGGCAGTCGATTGGTCCAAGACATGGATCAGCTGGTGACGATAGAGACAGCCTATGATGGTGCGGGGGACCCGGAAAAGGATCACGCGCCATGCAGTTCCACCAGCTCCGATACTTCGTCACGGTCGCCGAGACCCGGCACTTCACGCGCGCCGCCGAGGCCCTGCATGTGACGCAGCCCTCACTGTCCCAACAGATCAGAGCCCTGGAGCACGAGCTCGGCGCGGACCTTTTCCTGCGGGCCCGCGGGAACATCACGCTGACCGACGCCGGCGAGGCGCTGCTCCCGATGGCGCGCCGGATCCTGGCCGACGCAGACGCGGCGCGGCGGGAGGTGCAGGAGCTGGCCGAGCTGCGGCGCGGGCACGTGCGGCTCGGGGCGACGCCGTCGCTGTGCACGGGACTGCTTCCCGACGTCCTGCGGACCTACCACCAGCGCTATCCCGGGATCCAGCTGCTGGTGCAGGAGAGCGGGTCGCACGACCTGGTCCGGGACCTGGCTCGGGGTGCTCTGGACTTGGCGTTGGTGGTGCTGCCGCTGCCGTCCCCTTCTCCGGCCCTGACCACGGAGGAACTGCTGCGGGAAGACCTGGTCGTGGTCTCGGCCCCGAACGTGCCTCCGCCCGGCGACGGCCGGCAGGTGCACATCGCAGACCTCGAACACGAGCAGCTGATCATGTTCCGCCACGGCTACGACCTGCGCGACCTGACCGTGGCGGCGTGCCGGGCGGAGGGCTTCGAGCCGGTGTTCGCGGTCGAGGGCGGGGAGATGGACGCGGTGCTCGGGTTCGCCCGCGCCGGACTCGGGGTGGCGATCGTGCCGAGCATGGTGGCGCAGAACGCGGAGCCGAATCTGCGGGTGACGCCGATCGCGCCGCCGGCCCTGCATCGGACCATCGCGCTGGCGCATCGCACGGATGTGGTGCTGCCGCACGCGGCGCAGGAGTTCCGGCGGACGTTGCTCGGGCTGACCACCGCGGCGGGGGTCACAGAGGGCTGACACCGCGAAGCACGCCGGGCCTCGGGAGGCTTCGGCGTGCTGCGTGAAGGAGCGCTGATCAGGAACCCGGCTTCCAGTCGGCCGGCAGGCCGGACTGCGAGAGGACCGAGCCCAGGTTGTAGAAGTCTTGGTCAGCGGCAAGGCGGTGGCCGTGGACGTCCAGCAGGGTGGCCATGTCGACGGCGAACGGCTTGGGCGCGCCCTTGATGTGCCCGGCGTAGACCGCCTCGATCGTGATGTGGCCGCCGGCGCGGTAGGCCCGGTTGACGGTGACGTGCACGTTCTCGATCAGCGCGTCGGTGCGCTCCTTCCAGCCGGAGATCTGCTGCCGGCCGGTCATGGTGACGCCGATCGCGTGGTCGGTGTAGGTGGCGTCGGCGGTGAACAGCGCGCCGAGCGCCTTCGGGTCCGAGCCGTTCCAGGCGGCGGCCCAGGTGGTGACGACCTTGGAATGGTGCGCGTCGCCGTTGTCACTGGCCATCGCGGCGGTGGCGCCCAGGGCGGTGACGACGGCGGTGGCGATCAGGGTGGTCTTGAGGCGGAAGTTCATGATGCTGCCTTTCGGTTTCGGGTTCGGTACTGCTGTTCGGTGGTGGTGCGTGGGTCTGGAACATCAATCAGGGGCTTGATTCAGGGGGTCAGAACGATCTTTCCGGAGACCGTTCCCGACTCGGCCAGCCGCAGCGCCTCGCCGGCCTGGGCCAGCGGCAGCCGGGCTGCGATCGAGGTGGTGATGTCGCCGCGCCGCAGGGCCCCGAAGACCTCGGTGAGATCGGCGCGCAGCCGGGCGCGGAAGCGGTCCTGGTTCAGCTTCTTGCCGGCCCAGATGTTGAAGAAGGAGGCGCTGCGGCCGTTGGGCAGCAGGGTCCACAGCGTGGTGCGGGCCAGGATCTTCAGGACCGGCAGCTGCTTGGAGCCGGTGTCGTCGCGGGTCGCGGCGGTGCCGTAGGAGATCAGCGTGCCGCCCCGCCTGAGCAGCGGCCAGCACTCGACGACGCTGCTCAGGCCGACGTGGTCGAAGATCGCGTCCACGCCGTCCGGGGCCAGTTCGCGGACCTGCTCGGGCACGTTCGCGGTGCGGTCGACCGGGAGGACGCCGGCGGCGCGCAGGGCGTCGTGGTTCCGGACCGAGGCGGTGCCGATCACCGTGACCCCGGCGGCCAGCGCGAGCTGGGTCAGGACCTGGCCGACGCCGCCGCTGGCGCCGTGCACCAGGACGGTCTGGCCGGCCGACACCCGCGCCTTGCGGTGCAGCATCTGCCAGGCGGTGATGCCGTTGACCACCACGGTCTCGGCCTGCTCGGCGGTCAGGCCCTCGGGGACCTCGACCGCGTCCCGGGCATCGGCCGGCACGTGGCTGGCCCAGCCGCCGACCTTGGTGAGCACCGCGACCCGCCGGCCGAGCAGCGCCGGGTCCACCCCGGCGCCGACCGCGTACACCCGGCCGACCACGTCGTAGCCGGGGACGAAGGGGAACGGCGGCTGGTCGTAGTAGCGCCCCCGGCGCATCTGCTGCTCGGCGAAGGAGACCCCGGTCGCCTCCATGGCGATGGTGATCCGGCCGGCGCCGGGCTGCGGCCGGGCCGCGCGCCGGACCTGCAGGTCCTCGGGCTCCACGATGCCCGGCAGAACCACCTGGACGAGAGTCTGATCGGTCATGGCCTCGGCCTTTTCTCTAGAAGCTCTTGCGTTCGTTACAAGTTATAACAGCTACTTCTCGTGAGTGTCAATCGCGACAGTGATAGCCTCTAACTGAACGCGGGCAGACCGGACGGACCCGAGGGGAGAAGATCGTGGCGACGGCTCAGAAGGAGACCGAGACACCCCGCCAGCGCTATCGCGCGCAGGTGCAGGAGGAGATCAAGCAGCACGCGTGGGAGCAGATCGCGACCGCGGGCGCCTCGGCGCTGTCGCTGAACGCCATCGCCAAGCAGATGGGGATGAGCGGACCGGCGCTGTACCGGTACTACGCCAATCGCGACGAGCTGATCACGGCGCTCATCCGGGACGCGTACCAGAGCATGGCCGACGCGATCCACGCGGCCGCCGCGTCCGGCGCCGGTGTCAGGGGTCTGGGACAGGCCTTGCGTGCCTGGGCGCTGGAGGATCCTCAGCGCTATCTACTGATCTACGGGACCCCGGTACCGGGCTACCAGGCTCCCGAGGACACCACGCGGCTCGCGAACGAGGTGATGGCGGAGCTGCTCGACGCCGCCGGCGCCGACGACCTCGGCACCATGCCGGCGTCACCGGTGCAGGCGCACCTGGCCGAGCACAGCGCGTGGGCCGGGGCGCACTCCGCCGATCCGCCGCGGCTGCACCGCGCGATCATCATGTGGACGCGGCTGCACGGGGTGTTGTCGCTGGAGTTGGCCGGGCACTTCGCGGGCATGGGTTTCGATCCGGCGGAGGTGTTCGCGGCGGAGTTGGACGCCATCGCAGGCAACTGATGCGCTTGCGACGGCGTCGTGCGATCAGGTGGTGATCACGGTTATTGCAGCGATCGTGCTATCGCAGCGATCGTGGTTATCGCAGCGATCGTGGTTATCGCAGCGATCGTGGTTATCGCAGCGATCGTGGTTTCCGTTTCGATCAGACGGTGACGCTGTCGCCGACCGGGATGATCGCCAGCGGGACGTCGGTCAGCCCGCCCTGGCCGAGCATGCGGACCGAGTACTGCTGGCCGAGGTCGCTGAGCATCAGTTCGTGGATCTGGAAGGCCTGCTTCGGCGCGATCTCGCGAACGTAGTCCACCGCCTCGCCGACCTTGGTCCACGGCCCGCTCGTCGGCAGCAGCAGCGTCTCCACCGGCGCGGCCGGGACGTGGTAGGCGTCGCCGGGGTGGTAGACGCGGCCGTCGAGGAGGTAGCCGACGTTCGCGACGCGGGGCATGTCGCGGTGGATCAGGGCGTGCAGGTCGCCGAACACCGCGACGTCGAAGCCGCCGATCGTGTACTCCCGGCCCGCCGCGACCGCGGTGACCTGGCCGCGCCGGGCCTGCGTCCAGCGGCCGACCACGCTCTCCGGACCGTAGACCCGCAGTTCGGGACGGGCTTCCAGGGCGCCGGCGATCAGTTCCTCGTCGAAGTGGTCGAAGTGCTCGTGGGTGATCAGGACGGCTTCGGCGGCGGCCACCGCGGCGTCGGCGTCGGGGGTGAGCGACCCCGGGTCGATGACGATGCGGCCCTGGTCGCCGACCAGCGAGACGCAGGCGTGGGCGTGTTTGGTCAGCTGCATGGTGAGCTCCTGGTGCTTTCGATGGACACGGAGATTTTCTCCGACGGCGCGGCGGGCACGCACCTGCGGGGTCCGGCGGGCGCTCGGGGAGTCTGGCGCTCGGGGAGTCTGGCTCTCCGGGGCTCCGGGGCTCCGTGGCCGTTAACCGGATGACAGCGGCGTGATGATGGTGGTCGTGACGACGACCGGTGTGTGGACGGTGCGGCGGGCGGCTGTGGAGCAGCCCGAGGCCGCCGAGCTGCTGTACGCGTACTACGACGAGTTGGTGAGGCGGTACCAGGGACGGCCCAGCCTTCCCGGCGAGGTGGAGACCGTGCTGCGCGACGAGCCCAACGACGATCTCGTGGTGTTCTTCGTGGCGAGCGTCGACGGCGAACCGGCCGGGTGCGTCGGGATCCGGATGCTCGCGCCGGACATGGCGGAGCTGAGCCGGATGTACGTCCGGCCGCCGTTCCGCCGCGCCGGCGGCGGTCGGCTGCTGCTCGGTGCCGCCGACGAGGCCGCGGTGGAGCTGGGTGCGAGCGTCATCCGTCTGGACACGCGGCACGACTTGGTGGAGGCGCGGGCGATGTACGCGCGGTACGGCTATCGCGAGATCCCGGCGTACAACGACAGCAAGTATGCGGGTCACTGGTTCGAGAAGAGCCTGTCGGAGAAGAGCCTGGCCACGCGTGCGGACCCTGGATCCGTCGGCGGCTGAGGTCGTGCACGCCGTCGTGCATAACGTCGTGCATAACGTCGTGCATAACGTCGTGCACGCCATGGTGCCGATCGCGTTCCGGCCGGTCAGAATGGTGGCGTGGGTCCGGAAACCGCCTCCAGGGGTGCGGGTGTCGTCGACGAATCGGTGCGCGCGGCGCCCGGGGATGCGGTGCGTCCTTTGGTCGGCTGGTATTCCGGGTATCGGCAGGCGGGCGTTCCGCCGATGCGGCACCGGGGGCTGCCGTCGCCGTTCATGACGCTCATCCTCACCATCGACGATCCGCTGACGGTGCTCGCGCATCCCGATCCGGGTCAGGCGCCCGGCGACTTCCGGCTGCTGCTCGGCGGATTGCACACGGCTCCCGCGCTGATCACGCATGACGGACGACAGTCCGGCGTGCAGATCGCGCTGAGTCCGTTGGCCGCCCGCGCGGTGGTGGGGATGCCGGCCGGGGAGTTGGCCCAGATCGACGTGGCGGCGGACGACGTGCTGGGGCGCGACATCGTGGACGCCCACGATCGGCTCAGGGCGGCGGAGGATTGGCCAGCGCGGTTCGCCGCTGTGGACGAATGGCTCGTCGCGGTCGCCGCGAAGAATGCCGAGCGCGCGGAGACGGCCATCCCCGCCGAGCTGACGCACGCGTGGCGGCTCCTTCTCCGCTCGCACGGCACGCTGCCGATCGCCGATCTGGCCGAGGAGTTGGGCTGGAGCGCGCGCCGCCTGTCCGGACGCTTCACCGCCGAGTTCGGGCTCACGCCGAAGGCCGCGGCCCGGGTGATCCGGTTCGATCGGGCGCGGCGGCGGCTGACCGATCGGGCCCGCAGCGGTCCGGTCGATGTGTGGCCGGACGCCGATGCCAGGCACGGCTCCGAGCCGGGACAGGGACCGGGATCGGAACCGGGAACGGCGCGCGGCCTCGGGCTCGCGGCGCTAGCAGTGGAGACCGGCTACTACGACCAGGCGCATATGGACCGCGAGTTCAACGCCCTGGCCGGATGCCCGCCGGTCCGCTGGCTGGCCGAGGAGTTCCGAAATATCCAATCGGGCGCGGCCCTCGGCGAGTGACCCTGGAGGCGCCGGCGCGAACGACGACCCGAACGACGACCAGCGGGACAACCGCAAAGGAGCCGACCCGCCATGACCACCGAATCCACGAGCTCGCAGACCACAAGCACACAGACCGCCACCACACACACCACGGCCACCGAAACGGCACCGCCGCCGCAGGTCTGGCCCACCCTGCGGGCGGCCGACGCCCCCGCCCTGATCCACTTCCTCACCGAGGCCTTCGGCTTCGAGGCGACCGTCGTCTACCAGGACGGCGACCAGGTCCACCACGCCGAGCTGAGCTGGCCCGAGGGCGGCGGCGTGATGCTCGGCTCGGCCCGGGCCTCCGACGGCGACGCCTGGCCGCTGGCCCCCGGCACGTTCGGCGCCTACGTCGTGACCGACCACCCGGACGAGGTGTTCGCCCGCGCCGAGGCGGCCGGCGCCGAGATCCTGCAGGAGCTGTACGAGACCGACTACGGCTCCCGCGACTTCCGGGCCCGGGACCCGGAGGGGAACCGCTGGTCGTTCGGGACGTATCGCGGGCACCCGCGGACGAGCGCCTAGTCAGGCCTCTGGGAAGGGCACTTCGGCGACATCTCAGAAGTCGAAGACACAAATGCCTCAGGCTTCTGATTCACCGCCGAAGCGCCGACTGTTCACCTGCAAGCCGGGAAATGCGGCGGGCCCGGCACGGGCCCATTCGGGGGACCGCCCGCAGCGGCGCCGGGTGCGGACCGGCGCGGAGCGTGTTTCGCTGCTCAAGGGCCGTTCGGCTCCCAGACGGGAAGGAGGCATGATCATGCCCAACTACGACCCGAACCAGATCGCGAACCTCGTCGGACAGCTCGGCGGCGACCACCAGCAGGCGGCTCAGCAGCTGCAGCAGATGGGCGGTCAGATCGACCCCCAGCAGCACGCGGACACCCTGCAGCAGATGGGGATCGACCCGCAGAGGCTGCAGAACGGCGACTACCAGCAGCACCTGGACGCCCAGGACCAGCCCGGTTTCCAGGGCTACCAAAGCGGCGACATGTCCGGTCAGGCGCCCCAGTTCGGTCAGAGCGGCATGGGCCAGAACCAGAGCGGCATGAACCAGGGCGGCATGAACCAGAGCGGCATGGGCTCGCAGGACCAGAACGGCCAGAACTTCCAGCAGTTCGACCAGGGCCAGGGCGGCATGCGCGGCATGGAGCCCGACCAGGACCAGCAGCTGGACGACGGCCGGCAGATGTCCGGGCAGCAGGGGTCGCAGCAGCAGGACTACTCCGACCAGCAGAACCAGTGAGAAACCCGGCGTGAGCCGGTGAATCGATAGTCAGGGCAATCGACAGTCAGGGCAAGTGGCCGGCCGTCGCGTTCGTCGCGACGGCCGGCCATCCCTGTACGGGGAGACCACGAGGAGAACGGGATCAGCCGAGCTCCTTCGTCATGAAGACCCGGCTGGTCCCCGGCGGATCGCACGGCACCTCGCCGAGCACCGTCCAGCCCTGCTTCCGGTAGAACTCGGGGGCCTGGAAGCTGATCGTGTACAGCACGGCGGTGCGGCAGCCACGAACCCGGGCTTCGTCCTCGGCCCGGCGCAGGATCTCCGCGCCGAGGCCGTTGCCACGCAAGTCCTTCGGCAAGGCCGCCGATCACGTCGCCGGTCTCGGGATCGTGGAGCAGGACGGCCAGCGGTCTGCGGTCGTCGACGCCGGTGGCTTCGACGTTGAAGCGGTCCAGAGCGTCGGAGATCGCCGCCAGGTCGGCGGGAGTGGGACTGTCGGTGAGGATCATGCCGACACGGTAGGTCGGAGACGCTTTGACGGCCGTCGAAGCGTTGTCAGCGACATCGGCGACAATCGAGACGTGGACGATCAGCGCGCGGGCCGGGACGTCGGGGTGGACCTGGCGGCGGTGGCGCGGCTGCTCGCCGACGGGACGCGCGCCGCGTTCTGCCTGGCGCTGCTCGACGGCCGCGCCTGGAGCGCCGGCAACGTGGTCTACGGCAGGGACGCGACGATTGGCGGGATTCAGCGTTTCTGGGCCGGGGGCTTGGGATCGACGTTGAAGACGGTGTCGCGGTTCGTCGAGGCGCCAGGGGCGTTGTGTGTGGAGGCGACCACCTCATCAGGGGCCTGATCAACCCGCGACCCGACGAGTTGAAGCAGATCATGCAGAAGGTGGCCGACACGAACGCACGAACCGTACAGGACTTCTCGCAGGCGTCCATGATGCGCAACGCCATGCAGGTCCGCTGGTAGAAGCGGGTAGCAGCGGCAAGAGCGGCGGGGCCGGAAGTCACGCGCTCCCCGCCCCGCCCCGCCGCCACGCGCCGAGTCAGCTCGCGTAGACCTCGAACTCCGACACCTGACCGGCCGGCCACCCGGTGTTCGCGGTGAACGTCAGCCGCACGTACCGCACGCCGGCCGCCGAGAAGGTGATCGTGACGGTGTTGCCGGTCGCCGGGTCGAAGAGGTAACCGGCGGAGCCGACCAGCGTCGAGGACGCGCTGCTGTCCGCGCCACCGCTGACCGTCAGCGTCTGGGTCCGTGCGGCCCACGCCGTGGCCGGCGGCAGCTTCAGCACGATCCGGGACACCGACGTCACCGCACCCAGGTCGACCATCAGCCACTGCGGGAAGGCGTTGTCCACGCTCTCCCAGTAGGTGTTCGCGTTGCCGTCGACGGTGTTCGACGACGCGTAGCTCTGCGTGTGGCCGCTCTCGGAGGTCGCCTTGCCGAGCGCCAGGTTCGAGTTCGCGGCCGCGTCCGTGGTCGCCGACACCGATGCCGAGGGCTGGGAAAGGTTTCCGGCCGCGTCCGTGGCTACGATCGCGAACGCGTAGGTCGTGGATGGCGACAGACCGTTGACCGTGGTCGACGTGGCGGTCGTGGTCAGCGACGTCGTGCCGTTCACCCGCACCTGGTAGCCGGTGACGCCGACGTTGTCGGTGGACGCGGTCCAGGACAGCGACACGCTGGTCGAGGTGTGGCCGGTGACCGTGAGGTTGGTCGGAGCGGTGGGCGGTGTGGTGTCTCCGCCGCCACCGGTGGGCGCGAAGACCTGGAACTCCGAGAGCTGCCCGGCGGGCCAGCCGGTGTTCGCCGTGAAGGTGGCCCGCAGGTAGCGGGCGGGGGCGGTGCCGACGTTGACCGTCACGGTGTTGCCCGTCGACGGATCGAAGGTGTAGCCGGCGGGTCCGGCCAGCGTGGTGAAGGTCGAGCCGTCGGTGCTGCCGGCCAGCGTCAGGGTCTGTGTGCGGGCGCCCCACGACGCCGGAAGCTTCATGACCACCGACCCGACAGACGTCGCCGAGCCCAGATCGAGCTGGAACCACTGCGGGAACGCGTTGTTGACGCTCTCCCAGTAGGTGTTCGGGTCGCCGTCCACGGCGTTCGCCGACACGAAGTTCTGCGAGGTGCCGCTGGCCGAGGTCGCCTTGCCCAGGGCCAGGTTCCCCGACCCGCCGCCGGAGCCGACCACCGGCTGCGTCGGCCGGGTGGCGGTCACGGCTGTCTGCCCCTTCAGCATCCGGCCGCCGTCGGCGGTGAGCCGCAGGTAGTAGTCCGACGAGCAGGCGGTCCCGTCCTCGTCCAGGGCCAGCAGGCCGGAGCCGGTCGGGGACATCGACTGGTTCTCCGCAGTCTTGGCGATCTGGTTGCCCTCGCCGTACTCGTCGAACATCGAGATGTAAATGCTCTGCGTTCCGGCGCGGGCCATGTTGTAGAACTGCCGCCACATGAAGTCGCCGTGCGCGCGCTGGCGCCCGGAGACGTCGCCGGGCAGGACGCACGGCTGGTAGTCGACGCTGTTGGCGGTGCAGTCGGCCAGGTCCGGGACCGTGTAGGTGGTGTAGGCGTTGTCGGAGTCGGCCGCGGTGCCGATCGCGCCGACCATCCACGGGGAGAGCATGTTGAAGGCGTGGTAGACGCCGCTGTAGCCGGCGCGCGAGCCGCCGGTGCCGGTGCGCCACTCGCGGGGCACGCCGCCCATCACGTAACAGCCCTGGTTCTTGAACCAGGTAATGACGTCCAGACAGGTCGGGGCGTCCCAGGGGTGGTTGGCGTCGCTGAAGCCGAAGCCCCAGATGCCCACGACCGGCTGGCCGCTCTGGCGCGCGTAGGCCGAGGAAGCGGTGAGGGCCGACATCTTGTTGGTCCAGTCGGCCTTGATCTCGGACTGCATGTTCGTCCAGCCGGTGACGTCGTACATGATGTAGAACTTGCGGCCGTGGGTCTCCGCGGACGAGCGCACCTTCGTCGCCATCGCGTCCCGAGTCGGGCCCTCGGAGCTGTTCGGGTTGAAGCGCTGCAAGGCGGCCGTGTCGCAGCCGTTCTGCTGCATCCACAGGAAGTGGGTGTCGACGGTCTGCTGGTCGTAGGACGAGAACAGGGTCGCGGGCTGGCCGTTGCCGAGGTTCGAGTACGCGGTCTGATACGTGTGCGTGTACTCGCGCATGTCCGGCCACGCCTTGATGACGTTGTTGCTCGGCGACGGAGTCTGCGACCAGTTCTGCGACCAGTGCCACCAGCCGTTGATCGGCGCCCCGTCGCCGGCGCAGGCGAACCACCCCTGGTAGCCCACGGTGATCTTGCCGACGACGTCGCCGGCCGGGCTCGCCGCGCTCGCCGCCGGCGCGGCCAGCAGCTCCGGTCCGGCGAGCAGGGCCGCGGCCGAGCCGGCCGCGGCGGTGGTGAGGAATCTTCGGCGTGTGACCGTCATGTGCTTATCTCCTCGGGACTGGCTTGACGCTCTTCCGACAGGGAGGTGCAACTTTCGTACGGGTCATAGTTATACGAGAGTGAGAGTCTTGCAATATCTCGATAACTTATGAGTAAGAGCTCGAAGACAGACCCCGGTGTAGGTTCGCTCCATGTCTGCTCCCCCGGTCCTGCGCGACGTTTTCAGAACCCTGATGGAACTCCGCGGGGACGCGGCCGCCTCGATCACGTTCGAAGACGGCCCGGGCCCGATCGCCCGGCTCGACGTCTTCATCTACCGGCCGACCGAATCCGCAGGTCTGACCACGTTCGTGACGGTCGGGATGGCCACCGCGCCGATGCCCGCGCCGGAGGGCCAGGAGGGCGGCCGCGCCGAGCTGTGGCTGTCGCGCTCGGGCGCGCTGGCGCCGGAGGACGAGCAGCAGATCGCGATGCAGCTGGCGAATCTGGCCGTCTACCCGTGGAACACCGGCCGGTCGGTCACCTGGGCCCAGATCGTCGGCTTCGAGCACGACTTCCCGACCTTCCCGGGCTGCGCCGCGGTGTTCCTGGCCGGGCCGCTGCTGAAGGACACGCCCAACTGGCTCGACACCTGCGAGGGCCGGGTGCAGGTGATAACCGTGGTGCCGATCACCGAGCAGGAGCGGGCCGCCGCGGCGACCGTGCCGCCGATGACCTTCGCCGGCAATCTGATCGACTCCCGGGATGTGTTCACAGCTCCGTCCACGGCGGGCGCCTGAACACCGCCGGACCCGCCTGAAGCGCTGCCGTCGGCCGATCGGGACTGACGCGAGTCGTCAGGTCCCGGTCGGCGGCGCGCTCATCGCTGCCGCTAGGAAGGTGATCGCCCACCGCCGGGCGGCCTCGCCCGCTACCGGGGTCACGCAGCCTGGGGTGGGCTGGTTGTAGACCTCTGCGCGGTCCACGCCGACCACGGCGAGGATCCCCCGCATCCGGAACAGCAGCTCCTCTGGGGCAAGGCCGGGCAGCGCGCGCTCGTAGGCCGCCAGGTAGCGATCACGGACCGCGTCCTCGGGGGGGTCGGTCGAGCTGCGCACTTCCTCGGCCGGGTCGGTGATGATCGTCACGATCAGCCGGGACGTCGTGCCACTCGGGCAGGCGGTGCTCGCGGCCGGCGGCCGGAGAGCGCTGGCCGACGATCCGGACGCGATCCGCGCCATGATCCGCCTCATGCGGCAGAACCTGGCCGCCATGCCGACGCCGCCGGTCCCGCGCGCGTTCGCCGCGTTGCAGAAGTTGCCGGAAGGGCTCCTCGTGCTCACGCTGCGGCGCTTCCTGCGCAGCCCGACGGCCGCGCACAGCGGGCTCGACAGCGCCACGCCTGCCACGGAGGCGGCCGAACTCGAGCGGACGGCCGAGCAGATGCGCGCCTATGCCAGGGCCCGGTAAGCCGAAAACCCCGGCTCATGCTGCTCACGTAGATCGGTTCCCCACGCCCGACTCGGTGGGACCGAGTCGGGGCCGTCGCGTTCCGGCGGGCTATTTACCGAGGTCTATGTAGGTCTTGTCGCTGCCGAGGTCGGGCATGAAGCTGAACTGCAGGCCCTTGGAACCGGCCGGGACCTCGAAGGCGATCGGGCCGCGCAGTGACTTGCCGGCCGCGATGTTCCCGTCCGGAGGGTTGCCGTCGACGCCCATGATGATGGTCTCGTCGTAGGTGTGGTTGGTGGAGTCCTTCAGGCCGAGCTGGAGCATGCTCGAGAAGGCCTGCGAGTCGCCGCTGCTGTTCGTCACTTCGACGTCGAGCAGGACGTAGGCCTTGCCGGCGTCCGGTTGGTCGAGGTCGTTCGTGTACGGATACGTCATCTTGTGCACGGTCACGGTGTAGGCGCCGACCTTCACCTGCTGGCCGGTCTTGAAGGCGCCGCCCGCGGCCGGCGCCGAGGCCTTCGACGTCGCAGCCGCCGAGCTTGAGGCGGTGGTCCCGGCCGCGCCGACGGCGGCGGCCGACGTCGTCGGGTCCTGGCCCACCACCGAGGCCTTCGAAGAGCTCTGGCACGCCGAAGTCGCCATGGCCAGCGCCGCTGCCAGGGCGATCGCGCCGAGGCCGGTCCGCACCGTGCCGCGAGCCGGGCTGAGGTGTTCACGCGTCATCTGTGTACTCCTGAATTCGATGGCTTCGTTCGTGTGCAGAGCGAGCGAATCATATTGCTGTGAACACTGTCAACAGACAACATCGCAGCGGGGTCGCTGGCGTTTGTGAACACAAGCCGGTTAGGCTGCGGCCATGACGGAGCAGACCGAAGTCACCGCCGCCCAGATCGCCCGCCTCGCCGGCGTCGGCCGCGCCGCCGTGAGCAACTGGCGGCGGCGGCACTCCGGCTTCCCGGCCCCGGTCGGCGGCAGCGACACCAGCCCGACGTTCTCGCTGGCCGAGGTCGAGCGGTGGCTGCGGGCCGAGGGCAAGCTGGCCGAGCTTCCGGCCGGCGAGCGCCTGTGGCGCTCGATCGCCAGCTCCGGCGCCGGCGGCGGCAGCGAGGCCGGGACGGCCGGGGTGCTCGCGGCGCTGGGCACGGCTTTGGCGGCCGGCAAGAAGAAGGCGGCCGGAGTCGACGCCAAGCTGGTGGATCAGGCTGCTGAGCTCGCCGGTACGACCAGCGCGAACGCAGTCTTCGAAGAGCTTCTGGGCCGCTATCTGGACACCTACGCCCGCGATCGCGACACCGGCTCGGCGACGTCGGCCCTCGCCGGTCTGATGGCCGCCGTGGCGATGCCCCGGGACGGCGCCGACAAGGTCGTCGTCCACGACCCCTTCTGCGGCGCGGGAACGCTTCTGCTCGCGGCTGAGGCGGCGGGCGCCGGGGCCGGTGACGGCGCTTGGTCGATCGTCGGCCAGACCGACGACGCCGCCCTCGCGGCGCTGGCCGGGGCCCGGCTCGCGGTCGCGTTAGCGGCGGCTGCGGTCGGCAGCCGCCACATCGTCGAGGTCTCCCCCGGCGACGCGCTGCTCGCCGACGCCCACCCGGGCCTCGAAGCCGACGCGGTGCTGTGCCAACCGCCCTCCGCGCAGCGGGACTGGGGCCATGACGAGCTCGCCTACGATCCGCGCTGGGAGTTCGGCATGCCGCCGCGCGCCGAGGCCGAACTCGCGTGGGTGCAGCATGCGGTGGCCCGGCTCCGGGTCGGCGGCACGGCCGCGGTCCTGCTGCCGCCGGCGGTGGCCGCGCGCCGGCCGGGGCGCCGGGTCCGGGCGGAGCTGCTGCGGCGCGGGGTGTTGCGCGCCGTCATCGGGCTGCCGGTGGGAAGCGCGGCGCCGTATGGGCTTTCGCTGCATCTCTGGGTGCTGAGACGCCCCACTCTCGCGGATCCCTCGCCGAGCCGGGTGCTGTTCATCGACCAGAGCGACGCCGATCGTCCCGGGCCGGACCGGGGCCAGGATCGGGGGCAAGGCCG